>JAEURQ010000003.1:300000-536533 GCA_016788425.1 Chthonomonas sp. | reverse complement strand
AGAAGGACTGTCGTTCGAGCAGGAATCCCGTAACGCCTTCGCCATTGTTCCAGCTTTGCAGGATTGAAACTAAGGATTCCTCCAATATCCGTAAGCTTTGCCGCAACAACTTTGTAGCTCGGAAACCTCGGCAAAACCTCTCGGGCGGTTAGGTTTGGAACACAAGCTGGCAGACTCCATTGAGTGAAAGTTTTGGTGAAGTCCAATGCTTCATCGTCCCAACACTTTTCCCATTGCCTCCGAGCCGTCTCACTATGGGTTGGGGAACCGCACCAAGGGTGATTCGGGTCACATGCCCTTCCAGACTCAATCTGAAAACGCATTGCATCACTCTTATTGATTTGGTCCTCACAGCCAAAACCGATAAGGCAATCCTGAACTTTTACAACATGGCTTCGATTACGCATTGCTTCGGGTTAATTTGAACTTGAAAGACTCGTCCTCCTTTGAGTCTCCGTCCTTCAAGTCTGGCTACGTCTTCCGAACTTACATTTCCGATAGGTGTTCCTAAAGCAGTGGAAACCCTAATTGCGGCAGAGTTCTCGGAGAATACGACCTTCTCGTTCGTTTGGAGATTTGGCAGAACGGCTTCGTTTAGGTTGACCAAAGACAGGAGGATGGTTTCTGACGGTGGGAAATCAGGTGTTCCACCTCCTCCAGTACCGCCACCCTGTCCGGGCGGATTTTGAGGCTTCCTGGGTGTTGGTCGAATGGGATCTTTGGGGTTGTTTTTAGGCATGAGATTCTTCCTGCGATCTCGGGGTCTTGCTTCCATTCATGGAAGCGGTTGAATGGGTCGGGCCAAATGGAACGAGCGCGGTGCTGACGACGGTTGCCGCTCCGTCACAATGGAGTCTTTGGTCGTCAAAGAATAGGTCCGGGCGAAATTCGGCTAGAAACTCGTGTTTTGGAAGACCACCGAGAAAGACAGCTTCGTCCACCTCTAGATTCCAGTGCATCAGCGTTCGAATCGCCCGCTCATGGGATGGGGCGTTACGGGCTGTCACGAGCGCAATCCGAATTCGTCGATTGAGCTTGTTGTGCGCCTGAAGGCGTTGGAGCAGGTGCAACCGCTCCACCAGCGAGTGAAACGGACCCTTGGGAAGCGGCTCAAACTTCTTTGCGTCTTCGTGTTTGTGGAAGGATTCTAAGCCCTCCCTTTGGTACACCTCTTCTGCTTCGCTTCCGAAAAGGACGCAGTCTCCGTCGAGAGCAATTCGAAGCTCGTCTTCATGCTCGGTGATGGAGTCGGCAAGCTTCGGATAGACCATTGCCGCTACGTGCCCGGCCTCAATCGCTCCTCGAACATCTTCTTCTTTTGCCGACAAAAAGAGCGTCGATCGGAACGGCTTCAGGTACCCAAATGGAGGTCGGCCCGAAGTGAAAACGCCACGCGAGATATCGAGATTGTAGTGATGACAAGCGTTGAAGGCTCTCAATCCACTTCGAGGATCATTCATGGAAACGATCACGACCTCAACCGACCGCTCCTTTTCTGTATTGAAGTCGAGGAGCTTCTTAACGAGGGAAAAAGCGGGGCCGGGCTGAGGCGGGGTTTCGTACCGCTCTAACTGAAGTTCTCGAAACTTCTCAACATCCTCTAGGAAGACTTCATGTTCTTGATCAAGGTTGAAGAGAGCGCGAGTCGTTACGGCAATGACGGTCTTGTTATCGTGACTGAATGGCATTCGAACCTCCAATTGCCGAGGGGCGGCTCCAGCCCCGAAGGGCTGGAAGAGTGACAGTAGTGACGATCTGAGGTCGGTCGAAGAACATGTTTAGTCCTCGTCCTCCTCGACAGCCGGGAGAGCTTTCATCTCGATCTCCTCTAGGGACTTGAGGTCTTGCCCTGCGATTCCCTGCAAATCGCCAATCACGCCGAAGCAAGCCTTGAGTACGGTCTCGTGCTGCTTCTCGCGCTGATTGAATGCCTTTGAAGCCGCGTTCTTCTCCTTTGTGAGTTGCTTCTGCATCAGGACGAACGTCTCGACAATGGCTCCGAATCGGCTCTTGAACTCGTCGCTCATGAGGTAGCGATAAACCAGAGTCGCTTTGGTTTCGATTCCCTCTGCGGCTTTACGAGCGTCCGAGGTCTGGAGAATGCCTTCTCGAATTGCAACCGCAAGAGCGACGGCAAACTCGGGCTTCACAATCCAGACTCCTTCGACCATATCAAAGGTCTCGACCCCTGTCGGAGTGACCTGTGAAACGATGATCGCGACGGTTGCCCTTGCTTCTCGCTGATCTTCCTTCAGCTTCTGAATCCAATCACCGCCCCAGTTCTGAGCGCGTTTGGATTCCCATAGAATCGTGCCGCACGGTTGGGAGAGGCGGTTATGGACAGCCTGGAGAATGTCGGCTCCACGTTGGCCCTTTTTGACGGGTGTGAATTCGTCGATAGGGAACTCGTCCGCGAGTTTGGTTTCGAGGTCAAGTTCCAGAGCTTCGCCTTGAAGTTCTTGAGACGGCTTGGCTTTGAGCTTTTGGTTGAGTTCCTCAATGGTCTTTCTCGCCCGCTCTAGCTCGACGTTTTGAACTTGGAATTTATCCTCGAACTCCTTCGAAACCGAAGTTCGAAGTTGAGCCGATTCCTTGTCAATCGCTTCATTGATGGCCTTTTGCTTCTCAAGCTCGAACTGATCTCGTTCCGCCTTGAGTGCTCGCTTCTCCTTGAGAAGCTCGGCTTGCTCGGCCTTGATCTTGGAGAGTTCTTCTCCTTTCGACTCAAGCTCGGTTTGGAGCGATATCAGTTGCTTGTCGGCCTCTTGCTTCGCTTCAGCTTTGGCCTTGCGAAGAAGGTCGGGATACTCTTCCTTAAGCCGGACAGAAATTTCCTCCGAAACTCGACGCTCAATCTCCTTCCCCTGGTTGGCTTGGGCGAACTTGAGAGCGGCCTCTTGCTCTGCGAGAGCTTGCTCTCGCTTCTGGTGATCCTGCATAAAGGCCAATTTCCACTCCTCGAAGTCGGACTTAGCCTGAACCTTCAGCTTGCCGAGGATGCTCTCCGCGATTTCGAACTCGTGTGCGCATTCAGGACACGCCACGAAAAGGGGAGTCTGGGCCGTGTCTGCGACGGCGAACGAACTAATTTGGTTGTGTACTGCCATTTTTGCTTGTGGTGAAGCTGGCAGAACCAATTTGAGGCTGGCAATTTTGCTGTATCACGCCCAGCCGGGGTTTACATTTGCGTAAACGAGCCGTCATAATAGGCAGGCCTGCCAAATTGGTTCTCCAGTTTTGGTCGGGTTCTCTGTTGACGCAGAGAAACAAATGAAACGCGATTTCGGCCCGTTTCCCGCATGGGAGCGGGCCAAATCATTATAGAATGACAGGCCGACTGCGGACAAGTCAAGAGTTTGAAAGAAAAAAGTCAAAATTCTTTCGCGTGAAAGGGCTTCTGCAAAGTGCAATTAGCAGTCGCCGTCTCCGAGTGCCAAATTCTACCCCGGACTATTCGGAGCCGTCTACGTCTGTTTGGTAGAGCTTTGCCTGCTGGTTTCAGTCCGATTGCGCCGCGACCTTTTCGAACAGGTCAGCAAGCGTGATCTCCAGGGCAACGGCGATTCGATAAGCGGTGAAAATGCTGACAACCGCTTTGCCACGCTCAATCATTCCCATTGTCGTCCGGTGTACGCTGACTGCATCGGCAAATCCTTCCTGAGAAAATCCGCGCTCGGAACGCAGGGCACGGACAGCCTTCCCGAAGTGGGTCGAAAGCGTCCGTTGATCCATAGGCAGAAAGGGTGAACGCTGGCAGTGAAAATGTCTACAGCGCAAGCAGTGGCGGTGTAGACAGTGGCAGTGTAAACACGACATACTTCAGGCTGATGGAGCCGAAGCTTTCGGGAAGGGTGAACAGTAGAGTTGCTGGAGCAGTAGCTTTGCTTGCCCTCGCCGGATTTGGATTCTTTGTGTACGACGGGCTCAACTTTGATTCGCCTGAATCGGTTCGAGCGCGTCAAGACAAAGAAACCGCCAAAGAAACCGAGCGCATTAGGCAGAGGGCCGAACAAACGGGAGCGATTTGGGAGCGCGCTCAGAAAATCCAGAGGATGGAGAGCGATGGAAACCTCTCAAGTGCGGAGCGCAAAGAAAGGGAGAGGCTTCTCGCGGAAATCAAGGAACTTGACCCAACACTCGTTCGCGCCCAAACCCCAACGGATGATCTTGTTGATGAGCAGAAGCTAAAGCCAGTGGTGAAGTCGTCGGTGAACAATACTGGCAGTGTGGTCGTGAAGGGGAGCATTGAGAATACGAGCCGTCGCATCACCTCCTATTGGGAGGTGACCGTAGATTTTCTGGACAAGAATGATCAAGTCATTCACTCTCAAATGACAAACAGTATCGAACAATTAGCTCCAGGCAAAAAGCATGAGTGGAGAATCGAGAAATCCGAGCTTCCAAACTGCGTTTCAGTCCGCGCAAGAATAACGGAAGCGTTTTGGGCTAACTGACGTGCTCCTTTCGTGGATAAAAATTCCTCAAAATTTTGCGCGGGATGGGGTTGAGGAGAGGAGCCAACTTCAAACCCATCTACCCCCCGAAAATCCCGTCGGAGAAACCCCGTGTAAGCTCAGAATGTTCTCGGAAGGGTTCCAGCCGTCAGACCTTCCCACTGATCTAGTAGTGTTTCCCATGCCGCATTTTGGACTACAGAATCGACTACAGTAACGAGGGGAAACAAGCCTGAACAGTGCGGAACAACATGAACAGCTTCAGAGCCACTTTGAACCTGAAATTGGTCAATTGTGAACGGCTCTGACCATCAAAAACAACCTCCCGCGCATCTCTTAATCAGCGGGTCGTAGGTTCGAGCCCTACACGGTCCACCAAAATTTAGGTTCAAAAACGAAGAAAACGCCTCTCGAAGTCGGGAGGCGTTTTTCATTTTGCCGTTTACGCGCCGTTTACGCGGTGTACTTGAGTGGACGTCAATCAACCTGGGATTCCTGTTGACGGACGTAGTGGTCGAGTTGTTTTCGCGTGATCCGACGTGCCCGTCCGATCTTGATCGTGTCGATCTTACGAGCCTGGATCAGTTCGTAGAGGTGGGAGCGGCTCAGTGAGAGCATCGCCGCCACCTCCTTGACGGTGTAGGCGAGTTTTTCTGGATGGGTGGTGTTTGTCGTCATTGCGTTAGAGTGCCTTGTAGGTTCGGGTGATGGTTTTTGTTCGAGTTTCGGGGACAATTCGTTTGCCAAGCTTGATGCCTAGGAACACGATCTCTCGTTCAACGAGATACTCCTCCTTGTGCTCCTCACAGGCTTCGATGCCGCGCTCTCCCGCCTGCATAGCAAAGACCGCCGCCGCGACTTCCGGTTGCTGCTGCGCGATCGTTCGGGCAGCTTCGCTTTGCGCCAGCCGAATCTCAGCGAGTATCTCACGAGGCGCGTTGCCGCCTTCTCGATACTGGGCCACCTTTGCATCAGCATCCTGAAACAGAGCTTCGACGGATTTGGGGAGGGACTGGACGTCTTTCATGATGGTTCTCCTTAGCTCCAACCTCCCACCATTCCCGCGCCAATCTGCTCGAACGTTTGCACGAGGTAGCCGTAAGCGCAGACTTTTGGGGGGCACCTACGAAGCGTAGAGGCTCGAAGATTGCCAGTCGTAATGGTGAGGAGGTTGAAATCGTTGATGCCCCAGAGTTGGTTGGCATGTCCGCCGCCCAGAAACTCGTGATACACGGCGAGCTTCTGCTCAAACTTCAAGGGTGAAGTGTGCCCGAGGTCGCACTCAACAAGAAGCGCACCTTTGGGACTGATGGCCATGCCGTCTGGCCGGACTTCAAGAGTCCGACCTTGGTGCTCAAAGCTTCGCCAGAGCATCGGCTCAAATCGCCACTCGTAGGCACCCCGAGCGGCAAGCGCCAGTCGAATATTGGTTACGCAAAGCGCATGTCGAAGAAACCGCGGCGACGGTTGTCTTGTGCGAATCAGGTTCGCCGCGTTAGCATCTAACACTTGTGGAGCGTTCACTCCCGGCACAAACAAACTGCCGTTGAAATACGGTGTCTCAAGACGCCGTACCAACCCAAGTTCGCGAAGGGTTCGGAGCCTCGTGTTTACGCGCGTTACAGAGCCAAACAAGCCGAGTGATAGGATTTGATCCCGAGAAAGTACATGGCTCATCGCGATCTCAAAAACGAGCTTTCGGTCCCGTTCGGTGAGCTGCATCACAGCCAACCCTCCAGAGATATCACGTTTGCCCGGCTGGGCTGATGAGGTCCTTGTCCACGCCGCTTCTTTCCTGGGTCGGTCGTACTACCCGCCGAAGCGCGAAGAGATAGACATGGGCTGGAATAAGGGATGTTTGGGTGGGCCGAGTGTATTTCCGCAAGAAGCTGCCTTCCGCCTGCATCCAGAACGCCACCGTTTCCAATTGGCGTGTTCACCTCAACTCCCACTAGTTCCCGGCTACCTCGCTTGATGACGCAGGTTCCCACCGGAAGCCTTGTGAAATCGATGGCCTTGCGGTCTCCCGTGAGGTCCGCTGACATGGTTCCCGAGTCATCCCGACCAAGCCGGAAAACCACTTTAAGTCCGACGTTCCCAAGAACGAGAGAGCGCAGAGCGGGACTTACCTGACAAAGAGCTTGGTGCGCAAGGATGGCAGAGTATCGGAACCTGCGGCCCTCGGCGAGGATCGCGGAAATGTCCTCACCGGCGAAGTGGCTGAATTCATCAAGCACCAAGAGAACTGGGTTTCGCTGCGACTCTGCCGTTCCAACCCTGGAGAACATGGCCTGAGTAAGGCACCCTAAAATCATTGAACCAAAGGACCGGCCCAGATTGGCAGTTTCATCCACGGCGAGCGACACCAAGAGGATGCTTCCAGGTTGAGCAAGGTGACCTGCGAGGTCAACGGGATTTCGATCACTCAGAATCGCCCTGAGCTTGCGGGTAGCGAAGATCCCAGAGAGTTTGTTCATCACCGGCATGGCAAGGCTCACTTTCCGGTCGTCTCGCATCTGGTGGTACCGCCAGACAAAGGTGCGTACATGCTCCGACTCAACTTGTTCAAGCAGCCAGGAGCGGTACAGATCGTCATAGAGGGCAGACTCAAGCTGGGTCAGGGGTTCACCGGCCTCCGCAGGTAGTGTTAGGAAGTGGCGAAGCGTCTCTTCAAGTTGCACGCCGAAGGAATCGGCTCCGTCTTTGATAATTGAGGCGACGTTGAGAGCCCGCTTGTGCGCAAGCCCAAAGCCGCCCAGGGGATCAAAGCCAATGTGGGGACTTGAATCTCGAAGATCAATGACCTTCACGAGCGAAGGTTCTACTCTCCCGGCTAGAAGTGTCAGGACGTCGTTCACTTGGTCGCCCCGGGCATCGAGGAGAACAAAACTGTTCTGTTGAAGAATCGCCCCCGAGATAAGATGGGTGAGGCAGGTAGTTTTTCCCGATCCGGTCATCCCGATCACCAGCGAATGTGTTGCAAGGTCCTGACGACTTACACTGACGAGGTGCTTTGATGGATGGCCGGGACGAGACTGATAGTCAGCCTCGATCCCGATCCAGTGGTTCCTCGGCTTCCTCACCGGCGACTCACACCTTCCTCGAAGTGAAACTCGGTTGCGGGATGGTCTCTGGATGGTCGTTCAGGGCTGCTATCCAGCTCAATCGTCTTGAGGGGGCACAGATCGCAGTGACCAGACAGGCAGCATGCGCGCTTTCGGTGTATACCAAGTGACAGCGACGAAACGGTTCGAGCGGTTGGATTTGGATACTCTTTCATAATTCCTCTGCATGCTAGAAGTGCATTGGAATCGGGCACAAATGAAAGAGGGCTTGACATTGGCCCAACTTTCCCTATTTTCAGCCTGAGTCTTCGCTCGTCTAGCAGGTCTGTTCTGCGAAACCGTGGAGCTCAAATCCGGGATTCTGCGTTCTCGCGCAGGTCCCTTTTTCGGGTCCACATGGCCACTGATTTGTAGCCATGTATCCAGTATTGCCAGGGAACTATTGGGCAAAGTTCGTCGAAATTGCACAAAGTACTTCGGGTACCAATAGCGTATGGCGATAAAGGACATTCGAGATTTGCCGCGTGGACAGGGATTTGAAAAACGGCTTGGCTACGCCGTCCAGTTCTTGCGCGAACGTAAACCTGGCGCGGTCGTGGCTGCCCTCAACTCGGTTCGTGGCGGCGACGCCTCGAACCACCGGGAGGCCGAATCGAGGTGGGCGGGAGGTGTTCCGGATGGAGCAAGGAACTCGGATACGCCTCAGATCCTAGCCCTGGTTGCTTCCCACCTTGCGAGCTTCAACAAGGGGCAAGCAGCACATTTTATTGAGGCGTACGTTGCACAAATTTCGGACCGGCCCCGCACTTGGTGGGAGACTGCGGCGAGCAAGCTGACAACTCAGAATCCGAGAAGCTCCGGTGACTGGGTGGAATTCGCGTTGTACTTGCATCTGCTTTCCCTTCAGGGAGAATACGACACGGCTCACGCTGCGGGGACAAGAGAATGGTTCAAGGCACGCCAAGGATACGATGTCCCCGCCGAAGTCTTCGCGATCGTTCGATTCGCAATTTTTCGTTCAAAGCAGAGATGCCTCGCAAGCGAGCGTAGTCACGCGATCACCAAGGGAATTCTTGAACCGCTCTTCATTGCGGAACACATTTCGAACCAGCCTTATGAAATGATGACTGCCAGAGATATTCCGGTCTTTGAAACTCCACCTGAGTTTGCTCCGCTTCAAGATGGCTACGCTGGAGCCAGAACGTTCCTGTGCAGTCCCCAAGTGGATGATCTGCTCCAAACAGACGGCCTGGATGATGTCCTCTTGGTGGAGCAACGACAGCCTTATTCGCTCCCGCCAGAGTGGGCGGAATTCGCCGCAAGGATGCTGAAAGAGAAGGTTTGCAAGCCTGAGGTGGATATCTTTGATGGTGCGAAGGTTATGCCACGCACCGTACCATCGGTGTCCCAACTACGCTCTGGCAACTTGGAAGTGTGTAAGAGTTCGTATTTGCAGAGTGTGAGTACTGGATGGGCGCAGCACGTTGCCTTTCAGGCAGCATCGGATATTGAACGGCGGCTCTCCATCGGAACGGACCCCGATTTCCTGCGCAAAGCGGCCAATCACATCGGCATCGTTTCCCTGGCGATTTCGCGGCTGGGAGAACTGATCGTCATGGAGCAATCCAGCATGAACAACCAGGGCGCTGGCAAGCTTGTTCCATTCGGAGGCTCAGCCGAGTACTACGACCTGCCAAAGGTCGCTCGGGACGGAGAAATCCGTCTTACCCACTTCGTGCGCTACTCAATGATGCGCGAGTTAACGGAAGAGCTCGACCTTGAGCGATCTCTAGTGAAGGGAGTCCATGTCCTGGGGCAAACGCTCGACAGCTCACGCGGACTTCATCTGGATTACCACGGCGTTTCTTTCTTGGACTGTTCGTTCGACGATATAAAGCTGAACCGCGAGCACCTCTTTGGAGGGGTGCTTTTTAGTGAGCAACTGAACACAGAGTCCCCAAGTGCGTTCCTTCAATCGATTCTTGCTGCCACAAGCAGTCTTTGCTCGATACCCACAAACCCGCCCGACGACTTTCTAAAGGCGTCACTGGCCTATCTTGCGCAGGCGCACCAAGTCGTCCTTAAGCGGTTCCACGACGCTTTTCGGCCCTCCGGATAGCAACTAGAGCAGCCCCTAGGACTGCGTTAAGGCTGCTTCAACCCCTTGGAGCAGCCCAGAAGCTGTTGTGCCAAGGACCCTCGTCATATCAATCAGTGTCGGAATGTCCAGATGCTGTATGCCCTGCTCGACTTTCCAGACGAACGCCTGAGTTCGGTCGAGCTTCCTCGCGAGCTCACGCTGGGACAGCCCCCGGGATTCTCGAAGCTCGCGCAGGGGCTCCTGCCACATTCAGACTTGCCTATGGCGACGATGCTTCCGTAGTCGCTCGTTCGACGCATCGAAACTCCTTGCTTTGCAGGAAGCCTCTATGCTCCCTGGCCAGACTCGGCAGATGTCTTGGGCGAACGAGCCGCCTTGCTCATTCGTGCCTGCCAGCCTTCCCCGCCCCTTCGTTCATACTACTACAATTGCTGGTTATCCTGGGTAAGCTACTCTGCTAGAATTCCATCTCATGGGCAGTGGTAAAAGGAAAAAGGCCGAAACAGATGAGGGTCCGCCGGGACTATCCGGAATCCCTGCGGATACGTGCGAAAAGCTTCCGTCGATTCTTATCTTCGGGGAGCCATCAGTCTCAAATATCCAAATTCAGGAACATTTCATCCACTCGGACCCATTCCATCCTGCTGGGAATATTACTGGAACTTCCTTGTTCCGCTTGCAGGGCCCTTTGCTACACGAAGCCATCCTCCGAGCACTCTCATTAAATACGCAACCTCGAGTATGGGAAGATAGAACGAAATGGAGGTTGGCCAACAGAATTGAGCCACTTACCACGGTCTATGGGCCGACTAAGTACGATGGGGGAGTTGACGCACTGAAAAACAACGGCGGGACAGGCCGAAGCAAGCTCCTCGGATGGTTTGATGAACGGAGCTTGCTTTATGACTCCTATGCGATCTCAGCTCAGCCTCGTACAACTGCTGACCGACGCGAACGGTCCTGGAGAATAACCGGCTCGCGGCATGTTTCACACCCAGAAACCCTCTCCGGTTACACTCATGGCGATATCCCAAATGAATACTCTGCAAACCTACTGCTCATTGATAGTTCTTGCCTAACTACTGGTTTAGCCAGTTCCATACCTGAGCTTGTTGCTAAGAACCTTAAGAAACCAGGCATTGTTCTTATCAAAGTCGAAAATCGATCCAACTCCGGACCAATTGGGTCCGATGTCGTACGCGACCTGAATAACCACATTCTTGACCTCCTCGGAAAGAGTGACCTAGCTCATCGAACACTAATAATGGTGACAGCGCAGGATTTACGGCTGCAAGACTATTCGATCTCAAAGTTTCTTTCCTGGGAAAGGACCGTTCAAACAGCAATTGAATCCCTAAAGATCATCCAAGAAGAACTCAGGACGAGTCTAGCAACCGGTCAACGAGGCTTGTCCACGCGTCATTTTCTATTCCTTGGCAAAGCCCGGCATATTGCCGTAAGTATAAGTCCAGATGCAGTCTTGTACATCCATTGTGACGAGGCAGGTAAAGTCCTGTCTACGGACATTTTCGCTCATCCAGGTGAAGTGGAGGAGGAAATGTTCGGCCGGTCAAGCGGTCGAACGCGGGGCTACGACACCATTGTTCTTTGTTCAATTGCGCATCACCTAGCCCTCGCGACTGAGACTGCTTCCAAAACGGATTCTTTGGCAACCACACAGTATAGAGATGCCCTGCGCCTCGGCATCGAAAGGGGGCTTCATGCGGCACGTTTCACTCACCTGCACGGCTATTCAGACGTTGAGCAATCCTCATTGAGTCACATACTTTCGTTATCTCCCCTATCCAAGCACAGCGAAGTCGGGCCGGTCCTTGATATTGAGCAGCCGTTTCTCGCGCACTCGCAGAGCAGGGCACCTTTGCATTACCCAGTTGACTCTATTGCCGCAATCATCAACTCTGGCACGATTGATGCTGCGACGTGGAGTCCCTCGTCCTTAATGCCGTTGGCAACCATTGTATGCGACCAGCTGATTCCGCTTGCCTTAGAACTTTGCGCGGAAGATTCGTGGAATGATCGGTATCCAAACATAGATCGCTATGAGGCTTGCTTCTTCGCCGGGTGTGCAATCCTAAGCCTGTCAAAAGGGGCATTACCCAAGGGCGGTAGATTACTCAGCCTCATCCGAAACCGCTTTGGCACTCTTGGTCCGAATCATGAGCTAGTTCAGTCATCTCAACGAAGCGAAAGTGATCCTAAACCTGATCCCACCTACCTAAAGGCAGTTGGCGAGCTTATCCAGAGACTTTTATTGCTGGACGGTGGAGAGGATAGCCAAGAGCGTTTACTGGCTGTGAGCGAAGCACTAAAGGGAGAGCTTCAGAGATTCACTCGAACTCAAGCTGCAAAGGAGGCATACGCATTGCTACTGGAGCAATTTGAAGACCGACTGTCCCGCGCCTCAACTCAGGGGCAAACAGCTTCGTGGTTCAACGCTGGCTTTGAGGCGACAAAAGAGCATTTCGATGCTGTCGAAGAGCACCGGAAAACAAGGTCGTACCCCAAAAAGTACACTGAAGCACTGTTCGTTTATGCGAAAGGTCGCCTCCAGCAGTTAGAACAAAGTATGCGCTCAAACTTGCTGGAGGACATCAAGAGCATGTGCAACCGCCTTAGGTTGGACTATGAGGACTCATCAGGAATCCGTAGAATGTCCGTATCCCCTAGAGTACTCACGGCCATCCAAAGCAGGTTGACAGAGTCAATCGCGATTAACCAGAAATCAACTCCCATCCTTAAAAGCGCACATTTTGATTCGACATGGTGGAGCTTTTTAGGGGAGCATATAACGGCAGGCGAAACCAGTGTTGGCGATCAGCCGACTGAACAAATGCTCACTATTGCCGAAGAGCATATACGCTCCTCTGGAGCAGAGAGCAGACGTATCGGAATTCCTTACGCACAGTTTGGTAATTTCTTCACCCTAAGCCGATCCGAGATCGAGGCCGTACGAGACCTTGTGAGTCTTATTCGGACATACGTTCAACTGGTGAGCGACCCTAATGTAAACGTGAGTCGACCACTTAATCTTGCCGTTTTTGGCCCCCCAGGAGCAGGAAAGAGCTACGCCGTAACCGCACTAGTTAAGTCACTCAGCTCCAACAAGATATCGGCTTCGCCCAAAATATTCAACTTATCCCAAGCAAAATCACCTGCGGACTTGTCAGAGGCACTTCATGCTGTCCGGGACGTCGGGCTAACAGGCAAGATACCACTTGTGTTCTGGGATGAGTATGATTCTACTTTTCAGGGCGAAGAGTTCGGCTGGTTAAGATACTTTCTGGCTCCCATGTGGGATGGCCAGTTTCAAGAAGGGCAGCAGATTCATCCCATCGGACCTGCGATATTCGTATTCGCTGGAAGCAGGTTCACCAGTCAGTTGTCATTAGAGACCGCAATGGTTCTTGATCAAGAAGGTCTCCTAGATTCCAGTGACTGCCCTAGCGAATTGACACTCTTCGACGGCTTCAAGGCTGCAAAGGGGATGGATTTTAAGAGCAGGTTGCTAGGTAGCCTGGATATTTCTGACGTAAACGCGCGCGAGGGCCTGCCTCATGTTTTGAAATATGCTCGGTTACAGCTCGAGAGGAAGAGTACTTCCGATAGGACCGGAGAACCCCTTAGGAGTGACTCCGGCCTGGGTCGCGATCTAGACCCGGGATGGAAGCTCTACTACATTTTCAAGAGAGCCATCCTCATTAAAAGTGAGATTAACAGGTTTTTCCCTGGACTTGAGGAATACAGTCCGAGTGTCTTGCAAGCGTTCTTGCAAACGAGACGGTATCACCACGGAGCTCGGTCACTGAGCGCACTTATTCAAATGAGCGACCTGGCGAGAGTGCGATTCTTCGATGCTTCTGCACTGCCGGGCGACAATCAGTTGCGTTTGCATGTCGATCCAGCCGATTTCGAATCTTTCTTCAGGCATGCCCACTACCGAAATATTTGAAGAATCTATGGGCTACTATCTTTTATCAGCGATTATTGTACAGTATGTGTGGTGATTGAAAATGTTTGTTTGCACATTAGAGTATTTACGCGTATTACCGTCGGCGAAAGCAATACCTCGACATGAGATTCAGTCTGCGGCATTGGATTTTGCATTTACCAACACTGCCACGCCCGTAGATGTTCTGCGGAAAGGAAATGTGCCTGGATCAGTATGTGTACTGTACCAGAGCCAAAAATATCGTTCGGAAGAGACAGGGCTGGAGTACAGAATCATTCGCGACTTGGATTTGGCTTGGTCCTTTGTTGTGCTTGAACATCATGTGGCGTCATTCGCCCGGCAAGATCTGCATGGCCGAGAGGTTCCTCGCTAGGTCAGACGACTCAAACTGGACTGCTTGCTTAGAGCAGTCCTTTTCTTCTTCGAGGAAACCTCGGGCGTAGGACAGGGGAGGAGGTCATTGCTTGGGGTAGCTGCAAGACGTTTCAGGAGGTTGCTCAAATACGGTAATACCGTAACCGGATTCGGAGGAAACCCTATTTATTCTCTATAGTTCCCACCCACCACCCTGTCTGCCTGTCCAGGCGAGGGCCTGGATACTTCCGGGGCTTCCGGAAGTTGTCGGTTGAACGCTCGCAATTTGGTGATGTGGATAACTCCTCGCGCGCGCTTTCTTTCATTCTTTCTTTTTGCTTTTGTATCGCGCGTGGTTAGTGTGGGCAAAAATCGGTTCAAATGTGGACGGCTCACGGCGCAGACTGTGGATAACTCAGGCCACACGGATGAGGTTTCGACGAGCGAGCTGAGCGAGCCCTCGCTGAACCGATGTTCGACCAAGCCCGGTCCACGTTTCAAGCTGCTCCACAGAAGCTACAAAGGGAATGTGAAACCGCCGCAGACCATAGGCGCGGCGGGAGATCACAAGCAAGAGCCGAAGCTCAGGGTTCGAAAGGATCGGGAGCAGACGGTCCAAATGCGAGTTCGGGATCTTCGTCCACTCCGTCACGGGAGGTGGAAACTGGGGCGATATGCTTGGCATAGGTGAACTCTTTAGGAGGTGAGTAGCGGTGCCGAACGGCGTCGATGAGGAAAGCTCCGGGGCGCTTTGCTTTCCGATACGGCAGGTACATGAGTTGCCGCTCGATCTCATCAAGGTCTCCGAGGTTGAAGAGCTGGGTGATCCCCGCCTGCGAGACGTGGAGCTTCAGCAGCTCAATCGCAATGGCGGTCATTCGGTCTACATTGCTCACTTCACAGCTTCGATGAAGCGGCTGACCTGGCGAGACATCCGGTCGAGGTGGCGGAAGAACGGCTCATCCACCTGAAGGGTAGGAACGTCTCGAACCCCAATCTTGTGCTGAATGAGGAGCCGTGCAAACTCAGGCCCGGTCACCACGCGAATGCGAAGCGGCTCGTGGCTGCCTAGGTGAAGCTCAGCAGAGCGAGTGAGTCCGTGGGTTGCGATGAGGATTCCGTAGTCGGAACCGGTGCGCCGCACAACTCCAGCCAGTTCATCGAGCATTCGAACGCGGACTTCCTGGCCAACGAACTTGACAACCGTCTGGACGTTGAAGAGCCCGAGGCGATCATCGGCGGTGAACTCGTGCCCACCAAGGTAGGTTTTCTCCTTGCGCTCACGCCGACCCATGAACTGGATGTGTTTGTATCCCAGCCGGTCGAGCAGTTGCCGAACGAGCAGCATCTGCACATGGAATGAGGACACACGAATAACGGAGAGAAGGTCTTTCTCCAGCATGATAAGAGGCTTAACTTTGATGGATACCGCGAGGGTGCTTGGAGGTGACCCACTTACCGGGCTCAACTCCATGGAAGGCTGGCTTCAGGTCTCCAAACTCGTCGTATGCGCTCTCGGGAAGGCTCGGTTTACTCCTAGTGACATCGCAGGCAAACGCAGTTGGGAACCGACCTCCTTCGGCGATGATGTCTCTGGGGTCAATACGGAAGCCGAGTTCTCGCTCGATGGCTTCCGTCATTCGAGTGATGGTGAGGAACGATGGGTTCCCACCTCCACGAAGGATTCGGAACACTGAGGCAGGGTGCACCCCGGCGTCCTGCGCTAAGCGCGAGGGACCCTTGAAGCTGTACCGAGATGTGTGGGAGAGAATGTCGCCAAGGCGCGAGATAGTGGGGTCAAAGTGGTGGGGTGATGTGGTCATGGCGGTAGTCTCTCGCGGGTTGTTTGTGGTGCTCACAAATCCTCGCACCGAAGAACGACCGAACACAAGTGCGAGCGTTTTTGACCATCCCCAAAAGCCGCAAAGGGAGCGAAGTTCATTTCACCCGGGAGTCCCAGAGCCGGTTTCCACCCCGGTCGGACCCACGGTTCGAGAGGCGGCCAGGTCAAGCCTAGGTTTTTGAACCTGCGTGAAGCGGCTTCAATACTCAAACCTCTTGCTTCGCAATCGGTTCTTCTCATCCCTTCTTCATGCCTTTTCGCTTTCTCACTCAAAGTCATTCAGAAGCTCTTCCAAGAAACTCGATCTCAAAACCAAGAAGTGTCTAGCCAGACGGGGGCGGTCTAACGAGCGTCTCTACAGTCAGCCTCGAATCGAACCATTCGCACCTCAACATGGTTTGCCCAACTGTGAATCATCGGGAAGAGGACGAAACCAAGCCCATCGGGCTCGATGTATGTTTCTCCTGGCTCGATTTTCTCCATGTTGTTGTCTTCGTAAGAGAAGACACACTGTTCTGGCGACCCGCCTTCAAGCTTCTTCCCTTGTTCGTCGAACGGAGTGATCTCGGCCCACGCAGCAGCGATAGCTCGGTTGCTTGTATTCTTCCAGTCAATCAAAACCATCTGGGCCGCTGCTCCATTCGAAGCAAGTTCAAAAGGAATTAATCGAGCGGCAACAACCTCCCCGGTCAAGACGTCAGCCGGATCTATCGGTGCTGGGTAAGCGTACCTGCCCACGATTTCGCTGACGGCTACGGGTGAATCTGACTCTTGTAACTCCAAATAGAATTTCCCCTTTAGCTTCGCGAGACGATCAAAATGCACAGTACAAGTGCGAAGGCATTGCAGTTTTGCAATTCGACATAGTCCAGGTTTGTCCCTCATCCAAAGCTCCACTCGAATGAAGAGCTCCTGATAACCGATCCACAGAGCAAAGGCTAGGAAGAAAGGAAGGCAACTAGCCCTCAGAATTGGGGCTAGGAGAAACTCTCTCAAAGTCGCGACAGTTGAAAACTCTCGGAAACCTGTGATCAACTCAAACACGGCGTAGCTAAGGATTACCAGTGACATGCAGCCAATGAGGAAGTTTATGGGCTTTCGAGTCACGGAATTTTCATCTCGGCTGTCAGCAATCGCGTTGAATGCTCCCAGAGCGAATGCGACTGGCACTAACACGAGTTCCCAGCCTAACGGCATCACGAATGTGTCGATGACAAACTCAAGGGCGACGGCAACCTTTAGGTTGTCAAATAATAGGTCTCGAAAGAACTTTAGGTTTTCCTTGCCCTTGTTGACCGAGTCGCAGAGGGTCACTGTGGCGGTCACAACAAACCAAATGATTGTATCCTTGAGGAGGTCCGGATGCCAGAAGCCATATTTGTACAGAGCAAATACGACAGTTGAGACGTACGCTCCCAGAAGCATGAGCGACATAAAGATTGCGCGTACAAAAAACGCTCGCAGGACTCCTTGAACTTGGGGACCAGCTACTCTCATGGCAAAGATCAGCCCAACCATAGACCAGACCAAAAGCGCCATTTCACGGTTGCTTAAGGCACTGAGTACAGCGATCATCCCCAAGAGAATACGGGAAACTAGGGTGACGGGATGCACGTGCGAATGAGCGGCACACCGCCTGGATGAATCATGAGATGACGTCCGGCTATTCAAAGTGGAGCCTGACTCTATGGAGAACGAACCTTTCCAATCCGAGTATCCCGTCGTGCGCGTCCGGCTGATCCGCGAGACCACCACATGCCAAATCCAACTCTCAAGTCCCGAGGATGCGATGAAGATATGCGAGGTGTTCCTCGTCGAGGAGGACCGTGAGCACCTCATCGTTCTGATGCTGAGTGCCAAGAACGATCTGATTGGCGTTCATACCGTCAGCATCGGCAACCTCACCGCTTCCATCGTCAGCCCCCGGGAGGTGTTCAAAGCAGCGATCCTGGCGAATGCATGCTCGATTATCCTTGCCCACAACCACCCTTCTGGAGACCCGGAGCCATCGGTTGAGGATATTGAGGTCACAAGGGTTATCCGGCTTGCCGGAGAACTGCTTCAGATTCACCTTATCGATCACATTATTGTAGGAAGACCGGGAAGGTCCGTGAGCTTGAAGCGAAGAGACTTGCTGTGACACTTCTGCGAGTAATTGCTCAAGCGATCTACATTTTGCACAGGAGTCCATGACGCGGGGCAAGGTGCACTTCGCCGCGAGTCGCGGCACGAGTAACCCATGAGCATTGAAACACCCCATGCAGACTTTGAAGTTGAAAACCACGGAACGATCTTCCTCATTCGCCCGACCTCGGAAGCGGGATCGGATCACTTTGCGCAGCTTTCTCCGTGGCACCACACCTTCTTCGGTCAGTCACTGGCCGTGGAACACCGATACATTGAGGAAGTGGTGGAGAGGCTCTGCGAGTCCTTCACCGTCACCACAACAAAGCCCTGACCCCGCCCGCGCGGGGTCTTCGACCTAATGTGGCTCCCAACGCCGACCCAGACCGGGATTCAGGAGTTTCAAGAGGCCGTACAGTCCCATTTGGGCATAACTTTCGATACTGTAACGGCGGGTCGAGTCTTTCAGCAGGTCCTCCTCATCCACTTAGTGCAAAGCCATGCCCGCAGTCATCTACGCCCGAAAGTCGAGTGAATCAGAAGACCGTCAGGTGCAGAGCCTGGATGATCAGTTGAACGTACTTCGAAGCTTGGCCAGGGAGCGGACGATAACAATCGAGACCGAGTACCTGGAATCCAAGAGCGCCAAGGACCCCTTCGCGAGGCCCGAGTTTGAACGGCTCATCAAGAGTATTGAGCAGGGCATCGTCTCTGAGGTCTTCACATGGGCGCTCAATCGACTGTCTCGAAACCCTGTCGATGGGGGACGAATCGCTCATCTCTTGCAAACAGGAAAGCTTCGCAAGATCGTAACGCCAACCAAAGTGTACGACTCCGAAGACAGTGCGCTTCTGCTTGCGGTGGAGAATGGGATGAGCACAGCCTTTATTCAGGACCTGAGGCGGAACGTGAAGCGTGGCCTCACGAGCAAGGCCGACAAAGGATGGGCTCCGTACAAGGCGAAGCTCGGATACCGCAACAATCTTGAAACGAAAGAGATCGATGCTGACCCAGCGGCGTTCGAACTGGTGAAGCAGGGTTGGCAGCTCTTCATCGAAGGGTGGACCGTTAGCGCAATCGAATCGCACCTGCGAAGCCTTGGGTTGATGCACTACGTTCGTGGCAAAGTGTCACAACCCCTACGAAAGGGATACATGTATAAGGTCTTTTCTGACCCATTCTACGCAGGCAAGTTTCGCTACAAGAACGAGCTTCGAAGCGGCGCACACACGCCGATGATCTCCGAAGAGCAGTTTGCCCTTGCGCAGAAGCGGCTCCGTGCAAAACCCGGCCGCGCCGGAAAGTTCGCGCCAAAGAAGTTCACGTTCGGAGGCATTTTTCGGTGCTCCCGCTGCGGCTGCGCGATCACCGCTCAAACAAAGCGCAAATACGGGGTGGATGGCAATCTCAAAGGAACCTACACCTACTACCACTGCACTGGCCACAAGGGATGTCCTAAGACGGCTATTCGGGCCGAAGCGCTTGAGGAAGCTCTCATGGACCTAATGCAGAGCATCGCCTTGCCTGGGTGGCTTGTGGAGGTCGCAAGGGCCGATGTGGCCAGGATGATAGAACGGGATTTGGCGGCATTGTCGACGACCGCGAGCGAGATCGAAGGTCGTATGAGCGCGATCCAGCGGAAGCTTGAACGGCTCCTTGAGCTTCGCCTTGAGGAAGCCATCGGCCAAGCAGAGTTTGATCAAGCGAGAAGGCAGCTGATATCTGAGAAAGCCAAGGAATCGGAGCAACTTGCCCTTCAGGGAAGCTACGTGAACCGAGCAATGGGCTACCTTGATCAGGAACTCACTAAGTGCGTCCGGGCGCACGAGTACTCGATCACACCTCAGGAGGCACTCCTCGTTGCGATGGCGCAGACGCTCAGTGGTGAAATCTCCTTTGTGCCTGGCGGTGTGAAAATCCAACCTCAGGAACTGCTTGGGGAAATCATTCGTTTCAGACCGCTCATTATCAGCTCTGTGAGCAGAGAAACCAGTGATTTTCGGCACTCGAATTGTATCTGGCAGGCCTTTTGCGAGCAATTACACACCCTCGCGCGGTTGCGTGATGACGCGTAATTGTTCGGTTTTCATTCGTGCGATTTGGTAGAGCTTTTGCGAGCAGTTACACACCCACGCGCGGTTGAACGTCGACGCGTGATTGCTCAGGCTTCGTTCGTGCACACGCCATTCTGGACCGGAGTCCAAGATTGTTGGCTTTGTGCCCCACCGGTAAACCTGGTCCCTGTTCGTGGCGATTCGGTTGGAGGCCCAAATCAAGAATTCCCGCCTCCAGCGGTTGGTTTGGCTGGGCCGAGTTTGGTTGGGACAGCAAGCAAATGGCTGCGGTTCTTCCGGGCTCAATTGAACTCAGCCTAATGTTAAGAAATGGGCAATATTCCAAAATTCTTGGAAAAACGCAACTATTTTTGCCAGGGGTAGTGTAAGACATTGTTGAGATGTTCAGTCCGCTAGCATTGGACCATATCAACAACATGCGCAATGTTGGTCCGCTCTCCAGTGCCACCCACTACGGCGTGGCGGGAGTTCCCGGTGATGGTCCTTTCATGGAGCTGTGGTTCCAGGTCGCAGGTGAGAACATCGAGCGCGGAGCGTACAAGACGTACGGTTGTCCCACGAGTATTGCGTGCGGAAGCCTCATCGCTGAGTTGCTGCAGGGCAAACCGGTCGCCACTGCGCATCTTTGGACGGAAGAAGACTTGAAGCAACTACTGGGCGAGATTCCGGAAGGAAAGGGAGATTGCCCTCCTCGGGCTATCGCAGCGTTACAGAGTGCATTTGAGAACTGACCATGATTAACGTACCTTTCCCGACACAGAGCGAACCCAGAGGTTGCGAGAACGGAAAATGCTCGCTTCCGCAAGGTGCCTGGTGCTCCTCGTTCTCCAGTGGCGTGTCGCCTCTGCCCATGCCTCCCGGGTCCGGTGAATATTGCCCCATTTTTATGCCGCTTGCAAAGCCAGGCGCGGCTCCCCTCTGCCCCACGGAGTTTGACGGCTAATGAGACAATCCCCAGATCAGTGGCCGTGGGACGCGGTCCTTCGAGCCGAGTCGCAAGGCGTCTCCATCGATCCGATTCTCCATCACCCGACGAGACCGCTACCCGATCCGGCAACGGGGCATCTTACCATCGATCCAGAAATCGAACTCCAGGCGAAGGGATTCAGCCTGTACATCAGCCTGTTTTACAACTCGAACAGCACGAGTACCGACGTCAAATGGGGCAAGCGTCGCTCCGCGAGCGTCGAAGCCGAGCTTGCGGCCAATCAAATTTCAGGCGTGGTTTATGTCCGGCGGGCGGATGGCAAAATCTACGGATTCTCTGGAGCTTGGAGCTGGGGCACTGCCGCAACCTTCACCGCTCTCACTGGCTATGTCAGCGGGACAAAGCTTGACTACGACGGAACGGACTTCATTGAGACCTTCGCCGACGGCAAGAAAATTGTCTACAGCCAAACCATCGTTGCGAACAGCAAGTTCACCATTGGCAGGGTTGAAGACGCTTCCGGGAACCGGCACACCTACTCATACGCTTCCTCGCCCGGGTCGGTGTTGCAGACAATCACCGTGCCCGGCGGCGATAAGGTCACCTTTAATTCCTCCGGCGGCAAAGTGGTCAGCATCGAGGATTGGGGAGCTCGTCGCTGGACACTCACCTATTCGGGCGATGAGCTTACACAGTTTCAGACCCCGCTTGGCTGCTCAACTCAGTACGAATACGACGCCAATAATCGGCTCTCAACCATCACGGATTCTCGCGGCTACGCCACAACCTATTCCTATGCCGCAGATGGCCGAGTGGAAACGATGTCCGCTGGGGCCGGTGTGTGGACCTATTCCTACGCCACAAACACCTCCGTGACGATATCCCCGGCGGGTGGCCGAACAACATTCACTCTTGATGGGAGTAGCAACGTTCGGACCGCGGCCATGCCTGCGGGCTACGTCGTAACTTACGGGTATGACACACAGCTTCGCAGAGTCCGCGAGACGATGCCCTATGGCGACGTGGTCAGCCTCACTTACAACGACTTCAACTTGCCGCTCACAAGCAAAGACGCGCTCGGCAATATCACAACCTACCAGTACGATGCGAGCAACAACTTAACGACCGTCACCGATGCCCTCGGCAACGTGTCGAAGATGGCCTACGACGGGAACCGGCGCATGGTCACGCGCACGGACCCTCTCAACCGCATAACGAGCTACATTTGGAACTCGGACGGAACTCTGCAAGCAAGCGTCGATCCACGCGGACTTCGCACAACCCATAGCTACGACACGCGCGGCAACGTCCTGACGACCATGTATTCAGATGGCGGGGTGGTCACTTATACCTACGATTCCCTGAACCGTCGCACCACGGTGAAGGATCAGCTGGGAAGGGTCACGACGAGCGTCTACGACGTCGCCGACCACGTCATCAGCATCACGAACGCGGCGGGAGACATGCGCCGCTACGTCTACGACTCGTGCTTGCTCCAAGTCGAGATTGACCCGCTCGGCAATCGCACGACGATGGCGTACAACCGGTACGCCAAGCCCGCGACGATTCAGAACGCCCTGAACCAGGTCACGACAAACACCTATGACAACATGGGTGACCTAGTCGAAGTGCAAAATGCACTTGGATACCGAACGACCCTCATTTACGATATCGCCAAGCAGCGCATCGCCGTGCAAGACGCCAACAACAACCGCGTTACGACGGCGTACGAAGCTAGCCGCCCGGTGTCCATGATTAACGGAGCGGGAATCGTGACGACCACGATTTACGACGCTCGCGGCCCCATCGCCTCGCAAGACGGCTTAGGACGCCGGACGACGACCATTTACGACAACGTAGGTCGCCGAATTGCCACGCAGAGCCCGATGAACAACCGCACCACAACGGTGTACGACGCGGCGGGGCAGGTTTCGGCCATGCAAGATGCGCTCGGGAATCTCACGACGCACCAGTATGATCTGGCCGGGAATCTGACCACGATCACGAACGCGCTCGGCAAGGTTTCGACGCAGGTGTATTCGACCGACAGTAACCGCCTGCGGGCAAGTGTCGATGAGGTCGGAAACCGCACCACATACACATTCAATAGTGCGGGTGAGCAGACAGCGGTCGAAGACCCACGCGGCAACCGCACGACGATGACCTACGACCTCGCCGGTCGCACAAAGGACGTGCGCAATGCTCTCGGGCATTTCACGACGTACACGTACGACGCGGCGGGCAACCAAACGTCGGTGAAGGACCCGCTGAACCGGGTCAACACGACCATCTACGATGCGCTCAACCGGGGGTACGCCTCGCAAAGCCCACTCAACAATCGGACTACGCAGGTTTTCGACGCCGCCGGGCAATTGACGGCGAGCATCGACGCGGCGAGCAATCGATGGACCACGATCTACGATCCAGCGGGAAGAGCCACGGTCTCGCAAACTCCGCTCAACAATCGCGTGACCACGAGCTACGACGCGGCGAACCGCCCCGTCACGGTGATGAATGGGCGCGGCTACATTTCGACGACCACGTACGACTCCGCAAACCAAGTCACAGCCCAGAAAAATCCGCTGGGTGATGCAACGACCTATGCCTATGATCTGGACGGACGGCAAACCACGATCACCAACCCCGCCGAAGGCATCATCTCGATGGTGTTCAACGCGAGAGGCGATATGCTCGCCATTGCGAACGAGCTAAATCACCGGACGACCTACGCCTATGACGCGGTGCAGCGCATTGTTACTCGGCAGTTCGCAAGTGGCGACGTGACCACATACACCTTCGATGACGCCGGGCGAGAAACGGCCCGGCTCTACGCCGGGGGAACGCGCATGACGATGGTCTATGACGCGAACTCCAACATGACGACGCTCACCGACTGGAACGGCGTGACCACCATGGTCTTTGATGCCCTGAACCAACTCACCGGAAAGACTGATCCAGGGGCTTACGTTCAGGCCTACACCTTCAACTCCGCGCAAGAGCGAACCCAAGTGATTGATCCCCAAGGAGGGGAACAAACTACGTACTATGACCTTGATGGACGCGCTGAACGGATGCGCGATCCGGACGGCATCATCACGACCTTCCAATACGACTCGCGTGGATTCAAGACGACGACCGTTTTTGACTACGGTCGGAAGCAGAAGAACACGTATGACGCCGATGGCCGAAACACGGTGATCCACGACGAGATCGACAAAGACAACCAGTACCAGTGCTTCACCTACACCTTCGATGGGAACAACAACCGGGTGGGGATTCTCGACTCGAACGGGTCGCAAACGACGTACACGTACGACGCGAAGGACCGCATCAGCACTGCGCAAACGAGCGGGACGATCAATCACACGTACACCTACACGTTTGACTCGCGGGACAACATTCTCTCCAACACCGAGCAGACGAACCCCGTCACGATGACGTACGATGCGGCATCGCGTCTCGTGACGAGCATCCAGGGGAGCACAACGACGACCTACACATTCGATGTCAATGGAAACATGACGAACGTGGCGGTCGGAGCAAGTCTCACCACCTTCACCTTCGACAAAGAAAATCGTCTCACAAGCGATGGCATAGAAACGATGGGTTACCATTCGAATGGTCTTCTTCGAACCAAGGACAAAGCGTTCGGCCAGGTCATCATGTGCTGGGATGGGCAGGACCTCTTGCTCGCACAGGATGCTTCGTCGGAGCCAGACTTCTGGCGGTTCGGACTTGTGGATAGCCTGGTCATCTACTCCGCCTACGGAAGTAACAACCGCGAAGATTTGCTCGTGGACTACCTAGGCTCGGTGACCGGGACGACCCTTTCGGACGGAAGCGGCAGTAGCTACACGCGATACAAGCCGTATGGAAGCACGTACGTCGGGGCCGTGCCAACGCAGTTCTTTGCCTGGACTGGTCAATCCGGAGCTCAGTTTATGGGACTCACCTTTGCTGAGCAGTACAACAGGGCGCGCTGGTTAAGCACGAAGACAAGGCAGTTCATCACCAGAGATGTTCTGTGGCCACGCGAGCTGCCGTACGGATATGTCGCAGGAAATCCGACCACATGGATCGACCCAACCGGTCTAGCAAAACCATTTGAGGACTGCCCGGCTGATCATCCAATTAGGGCAGCCTGGGTTGAAATCCAGAAACGAATGCGAAAGGCTTGTGCGAACAGAGCCTTGATCGATGACTGTTGGAAGAAATGTGGTGAAGCACAACCAGAAAAAGAGGGAGAGTGCTTTTGCAAGCATGGAATGGGAAGCCCAGGCTATGGTGTAGATATCGCATGCTACGAGTCCTCCTATGCGTGTAAGTATCTAACCCCCGGAGGCTGTATGGGCGCAACACGAGGAAGTTGGAGAAGTAATTGCCGAATTCGTGTTTGCTTGAACGGCTGTCCAGACGGACTCAATTATGCGCAAGCTCTCATGCACGAGTTGATGCATTGCTGCGGGGCAAGTCATGATAAACGCAACAGAGATTGTCAAGCAGACCCGGATTGTTTAGAACGCTGTTTGGAACCACTTCTTGGTTTTATTCGAATAAAGCCATCGGATGGTCCAAGCTATGTACCGTAATATTACGCAATTATGAATAATGGAAATACGGGCCGGAGAAGAAAAGTGGTTTTCGGATCGGGAGGTGCCATCACACTCTTGTTGCTCATTTGGGCGAGTTGCAACAGTGCCGTTAGTGGACCACGACTGAATATTCCTTACCTTGCCAATAGGGAGGTACAAGAAGAAGGAAGACTTCGCGGATACGGAGATAATCACGACGCCCTTTATTCAATAATGTCATTTAATGAGTCATTTGATAAATCACTTTTGTCACTTGACAGCGAGCTTGAGCGAATAGGTTATATTCAAGAGACTGTGGAAGAGCAAACGCTAACTGGGAAACGATCTGTCATTTGGAAACACCCGAACGGAAATGCCGTGTATCTTGTAGGAGCCGAAAAGAACTTCAGGCTGAGAACAGACCCTGACAACGAAGATATTGATCTGCGAATTGATCACAGGTGGTCAACAATTTTCTTGTTTCAACGGCCTTGATTCGGAATTTAACATTGCATCGGAACGTAGATGAGTGACACGGTCAGTACCGAATGCGGAAAATCTCTTCGAGCTCGAGTCTGGTGGCTCTTCGGTCGTAGAGCTTTGTAGTTCTGCTGTCCGCATGATTGGCCAGCTGCTGCGCGGTCTCAAGGCTTCCGCCGTTCGCGAGGAACTCCGTGATGCCCGTTGCTCTGAACGAGCGTTTCACCATGCTAAGAACATCCTAGCGAGAAAGCTGCCGATCTGTCTGCACCGTTCCCCGCGCATCGAAAGCGGGGACGAGGAAATCAAAAGGGCGAAGGCCAGCAGCTGCAATCCAGCTGTCGAGATATTCAACCAGGCGCGGGTGCACGTGGATATCGCGTTGCACACCGCCTTTTTCGTGAAGCCGTAGAAGCTGCGTTCGTACGAGATCGATGAAGTCTTCCAGTCGGATCGACAAGGTCGCCGAAACCCGGACCATGTAGGTCGCGCTGATCGATGGCCCGCGCGGGCCTGACCCCATTCCACCGCACGGATTCACCCGTGAGGATTTGTCTTGTCCGAGGGCAGTTTCGATTGAACTCAGGATTATGTTAAGAAATGGGCAATATTCGAAAATTCTTGGAAAAACGCAACTATTTTTGCCGGGGGTAGTGTAAGACATTGTTGAGATGATCATTCCGCTGGCATTGGACCATATCCACAACATGCGCAATGTTGGTCCGCTCCCCAGTGCCACTCACTACGGTGTGGCGGGAGTCCCCGGAGACGGTCCCTTCATGGAACTGTGGTTCCAGGTGTCGGGCGAGAACATCGAGCGCGGAGCGTATAAGACGTATGGCTGTCCCACGAGCATTGCGTGTGGAAGCCTCATCGCGGAGTTGCTGAGAGGCAAACCAGTCGCCACTGCACATCTTTGGACGGAAGAAGACTTGAAGCAACTCATCGGCGAGATTCCGGAAGGAAAAGGGGATTGTCCACCCAGAGCTATCGCAGCGTTGCAAAGTGCATTTGAGAAGACAACATGAAGGCTTTACCTTTCCCGACCCAGCATGAAACTGGTGGCTGTGAGAGCGGCGGCAACTGCTCGATCCCGCAGGGCAGTTGGTGCTCGAACTACTCCAGCGGAGTGTCGCCTTTGCCCATGCCTCCCGGGTCCGGTGAATATTGCCCAGTGTTCATCCCGCAGGGCAAACCAGGCGCGGCCCCTTTATGCCCAGCGGTGTTTGACTGATCATGAGACAATCCCCCGATCAGTGGCCATGGGACATGGCCCTTCGCGCCGAGTCGCAAGGCGTCGTCATCGATCCGGTTCTCCACCATCCCACGAGACCGCAACCCGATCCGGCCACTGGTCATCTCACGATTGACCCAGAAATTGAACTCAAGGCAAAGGGGTTCAACCTTTACGTCAGTCTGTTTTACAACTCGAACAGCACGAGTACCGACATCAAGTGGGGCAAGCGTCGTTCCGCGAGCGTCGAAGCTGAGCTTGCGGCCAATGAAACCTCAAACGAAGTCTACGTCCGCCGAGCGGATGGCAAAATCTACGGCTTCTCCGGAGCCTGGAGCTGGGGCACCCCTGCAACTTTTACCGCCATCACTGGCTACGTGAGTGGGACAAAGCTTGATTACGACGGAACGAACTTCATTGAGACCTTTGCCGACGGCAAGAAAATTGTTTACAGCCAAACGATTGTGGCGGAAAGCAAGTTCACCATCGGTAGGGTGGAAGACGCTTCGGGCAACCGTCACACCTACACGTACGCCGCTTCGCCGGGCTCCAAACTAGAATCAATTACCGTGCCCGGCGGCGATAAGCTCACGTTCGCCTACGATGCCAGTCAGAGAGTTTCCACGATTCTCGATTGGGGTGGCCGTGTTTGGACACTCACCTATTCAAGCCCTGGGAATGAGCTCCTGACGTTCCAAACCCCGCTTGGTTGTTTGACCCAGTACGAGTACGACGCCAATAACCGTCTCTCAACCATCACGGATTCTCGCGGCTACGCCACAACCTATGCTTACGCCGCCGATGGCCGGGTCGAAACGATGTCCGCCGGAACCGGTGTGTGGACATATAGCTACGCCACAAATACCTCGGTGACGATGTCCCCGGCAGGCGGGAGAACAACATTCATTCTTGATGCGAATAGCAATGTCCAAACCATGGTGATGGCCGCGGGCTACGTCGTGACCTATGGATATGACACGAAGTTTCGCAAGGTTCGCGAAACCATGCCCTACGGCGACGTGGTGAGCCTCACCTACAACGATTTCAACCTTCCGCTCACGAGCAAAGACGCCCTCGGCAACATCACGACCTACCAATACGACGCGAGCAACAATTTAACGACTGTCACGGATGCTCTCGGCAATGTGACGAAGATGGGTTACGACGGAAACCGGCGCATGATCACGAGCGCCGACCCGCTGAACCGCGTCACGAGCTACATTTGGAACTCGGACGGAACTCTGCAAGCAAGCGTCGATCCGCGCGGACTTCGCACGACCCATAGCTACGACACGCGCGGCAACGTGCTCACGACCATGTACTCAGATGGCGGGGTGGTCACTTACACCTATGATGCTCTGAACCGCCGCACAACCGTGAAGGATCAGCTGGGGCGAGTGACGACGATGGCCTACGACGTCGCCGACCACGTCATCAGCATCACGAACGCCGCGGGCGAAATGCGCCGCTACGTCTACGACTCTTGCCTCCTGCAGGTTGAGATTGACCCGCTTGGCAATCGGACGACGATGACGTACAACCGGTACGCCAAACCCGCGACGATTCAGAACGCGCTGAACCAGGTCACCACGAACACCTATGACAACATGGGTGATCTCATTGAGGTGCAAAACGGCCTCGGCTACCGAACGACCCTCATTTACGACATCGCCAAGCAGCGCATCGCCGTGCAAGACGCGAACAATAACCGCGTCACGACGGCGTACGAAGCAAGCCGCCCCGTGTCCATGATTAACGGCGCGGGAATCGTGACGACGACGATCTACGACGCGAGAGGCCCCATCGCCTCGCAAGACGGCTTAGGACGCCGGACGACGACCATTTACGACAACGTAGGTCGCCGGATTGCCACGCAGAGCCCGATGAACAACCGCACCACGACCGTGTACGACGCGGCGGGGCAGGTTTCGGCCATGCAAGATGCGCTCGGAAATTTAACGACGCACCAGTACGACCTCGCTGGGAATTTGACGACCGTCACGAACGCGCTCGGCAAGATTTCAACTCAGGTCTATTCGACCGATAGCAACCGCCTGCGGGCAAGTGTCGATGAAGTCGGTAATAGGACCACCTACACATTCAACAGCGCGGGTGAGCAGACGGCGGTCGAAGACCCCCGCGGCAACCGCACGACGATGACCTACGACCTGGCGGGCCGCACGAAGGACGTGCGCAACGCTCTGGGGCATTTCACGACCTTCACCTACGATGCGGCGGGCAACCAAACATCGGTGAAGGACCCGCTGAACCGGGTCAACACGACCATCTACGACGCCCTCAACCGGGGGTACGCCTCGCAGTCGCCGCTCAATAACCGAACGACGCAGGTGTTCGACGCCGCGGGGCAATTGACGGCCAGCATCGACGCGGCAAGCAACCGTTGGACGACTATCTATGATCCAGCGGGAAGAGCGACGGTCTCGCAAACTCCGCTGAACAACCGCACGACGACGAGCTACGACGCGGCGAACCGCCCCGTCACGGTGATGAATGGTCGGGGCTACATAACGACCACTACGTACGATTCGGCAAACCAAGTGACGGCGCAGAAGAACCCGCTGGGTGATGCGACTACCTATGCCTATGATTTGGACGGTCGGCAGACCACGATTACAAACCCCGCCGGAGGCATCATTTCGATGGTGTTCAACGCGAGAGGCGACATGCTCGCCATTGCGAACGAGCTCAATCACCGCACGACCTACGCTTATGACGCCGTCCAACGAATAGTCAGTCGCCAGTTCGCGAGTGGCGATGTCACCACCTACACCTTCGATGACGCAGGGCGAGAAACGGCCCGGCTCTACGCGGACAGTAACCGGATAACCTTTGCCTACGATCCTGCTTCTAATCTCACCACCATGACCGATTGGAATGGCGTCACTACCATGGTGTATGACGCCATGGATGACGTCACAGGCAAGCGAGATAACTTTGGCAACTATCAGGGTTACACGTTCGACGCGGCTGGCCAAAACACGTCATTGCGCCTGCAGAACGCGTTCGTGAATCATCTCACGAGCTACACCTATGACAACGATGGCCGCAGTAGTGGCTACTACGATCTGAACGGTGACTACACTACGATTCAATACGACGCTCGGAATCTCAAGACGACCGTAACGCATCCCAGCGGATACATCGAGATATCCGGATTTGACAGCGATCATCGGCAAATCTCACAAATCTCAGAAGCAGGAATGGATACGTTCCAAGACTTCACATTCGGCTACGATGCGAATGGGAATCGTAATTCAGTATTCGATGCGGTGCTGGCGGTGACCACGACGTACAGTTTTGATGCCGGGGACCGGATTACGCTGAGTCAGGCGAATGCTTCCCTTGCCCATACGTTCACCTACGCTTACGACTCGCGCGGCAATATCATCAACTCGTCTGAGTCTGGAGTGATGGTGACATCGACGTACGATGCCGCTTCGAGGCTGGTGACTTCGACGAGAGGCTCAGCCGTGACGACTTACACGTTTGACGCGAACGGCAATATGACGCAAGTGCAGGAGCCTTCGGTCACCAGAAACTTCTCCTACGACAAGGAAAACCGCGTTACGCAGGGCGGAGGACTCTCGCAGACGTCCTACAACGGCTTTGGAGAAATGATCTCCAGCGAAGACGAGAACTTCGGCATTACCGCGCAGATTTGTTGGGATACTCTCGGCAATGTGGTGATGCAGGCGAACGATGTTGCCGACGATTTCTTTCCTTACATTGTGGTGGATGGGCGTGTTTACTGGGATTCCAGGACAGGTGACTACATGGTGGATGCCCTCGGCTCGGTGACGGGGATCATGAGCTCGAGCGCAAAGCAGACGCAAGATTATCGTTACGCCCCCTATGGCCGCATTCTCCTCAGCCATGAGGGCGGTGGGCCACCTCTGGTCTATCGCTACGTTGGTTCGCTGGGAGTGAGATCCACGGTGGTGAGGTACCTAGAGAATCACATGAGGGCACGCATCTTCTCGACAACGACCAGCCAATTCACGACGAGGGATCCACTTTGGCCAGAAGAGTTAGCCTATGGATACGTGAATGGAAATCCGGTGACGTGGATTGATCCGTCCGGCGCATACACGGTCCGGCCGATTAACTGTAAGGGCTGCGGGAAAACCCTAGTGATCACACCTGAAAAGGGAGACAGCAGCGGCATAATTGACGGGCCGCCCAGAAAAGGTGGTGGAACAGCACTAATAGGCGGCAGGGGGTGTCAAGAAGCAGCAAAGAAGCTCTATCCAGGCAAAAAGTGTATATGTGTAAACGGCGGCTTCTTTGCAGGCCATAACCCGATGGGACCGCTTGACCCAATTGGTAAGCCCAGAGTCGGCGGATGCGGTACTCCAGCACCGGACCCAAAAACGCGAAAAGAGTGGCCCGTTGTCACAGATGACGGGTTCGTTACGGGCATCGTTGGAACTCCACCGTCTCCTGGACCTAGAAACAATCCGGGCAGGACTGGCGCCTGTGTCGACAGGCGCGGCAAACTCGTAAGCCTGATTATTGCGGAAGGGTGCGCCGCCGAAACGTTCAGGAAGTGCGCTGAAAAGCAGTGCCCGTCGGGAAGCACCTTCGTATGGCTTGACGGTGGTGGCTCATCTCAAGTCTGGGGGCCAGATGGAAAACCCATTTTGGGTGGAAATGCAAGTGCTACCGGTAAGCCGGATTGGCGTGCTGTCGACAACTGGATTATTATATGCGAGCAGTAAATAGATCTGTGCTATGCGCCTTTTCTTCCTTTCTACTATTTGGCGATTATTCAGATGATGGACGTCTGCACCGTGTGAGTCCAAGTGTTGATGGGTACTTTATTGCAGCGGAAGAATCCTCAAGAATTGGTGCTGAACGAATCCAAGTTTATCTTGCCAAAGAGATAGGTGAGAGCCGCAGAGTCCTTTTGCCACTAATCCGTCGCGAACAAGTTGCAGGAAGGGATGGTCTACTATTAAATGATAAATTTATAGTAACCTATTTCACTGCATCAACAGCGGACGTTCAATTCGCGCGTGTACTTCATCGTGATTCTAAGTTAAGTACTTGGAATCCGGCAAAAGATGTTACGGCATTTGCTAGCCCAGGACGTATTTGTCAAGTCGACCATGTGATATACGGCATGATAGACAGCCCGATGCATGGATTCAATAACTGCATGTTTATGTGCAACGGCGACACAATTATCGTTAGGCCGTTACCTGAAAAAGTGGCCCTCATGGGCAGTAAAAGGGGTAGTCTGATTTTTACCGATTATGTAACTCAAAAGACTTTTTGCATTCGCGCTAGTCAGTTAGCGGTTCACAAGGGTGTGTGGAAGATAAGATGACCATTCTGCGATATGCCTCCTCTGATTGCGATAAAGTCACGGAAGCTCCATCAGCTTTTCGGACTCTGCTAAGTACTCCCTTGGGATTTCGGCGACAACCACACCATCTTGGGCAATTCCTACCAACAGCTTTGATGCGTTCTTGGAGCAGCACCACTTCGATGGTCTACGATGCTCTCAACCAGTTGACCGGGAGGACCGATCCAGGTGTGTACGTGCAGGCGATTACCTACAACGCGGCCAGCGAACGACATCAGCTCGTCGATCCTCAGGGCGGAGAAGCCACCTACTATTACGATGAGGACGGAAGGACTAGGGCGATGCGTGATCCGGACGGCATCGTTACAACCTTCCAATACGACTCGCGTGGATTCAAGACGACGACCGTTTACGACTACGGTCGGAAGCAGAAGAACACCTATGACGCCGATGGCAGAAACACGGTGATCCACGACGAGATCGACAAGGATAACCAGTACCAGTGCTTCACCTACACCTTCGATGCGAACAACAACCGGGTAGGGATTCTCGACTCAAACGGTTCTCAGACGACGTACACGTACGACGCGAAGGACCGCATCAGCACTGCGCAAACGAGCGGCACGATTAACCACACCTACACCTACACGTTTGACTCGCGGGACAACATTCTCTCCAACACCGAAAACACTAGCCCGGTGCCGATGACCTACGACGCGGCGTCGCGGCTCGTGACGAGCATCCAAGGAAGCACTACGACGACCTACACGTTCGACGTCAATGGCAACATGACGAACGTGGCTGTCGGGGCAAGTCTCACCACCTTCACCTTTGACAAAGAAAATCGTCTCACGAGCGATGGCATAGAAACGATGGGTTACCATTCGAATGGCCTTCTTCGAACAAAGGACAAAGCGTTCGGTCAGGTCATCATGTGCTGGGATGGGCAGGACCTCTTGCTCGCTCAGGATGCTTCCTCGGAACCAGACTACTGGCGGTTCGGACTTGTGGATAGCCTGGTCATCTACTCCGCCTACGGAAGTAACAATCGCGAAGATTTGCTCGTGGACTTCCTTGGCTCGGTAACTGGGACGACCCTGTCGGACGGAAGCGGCAGTAGCTACACGCGGTACAAACCCTATGGCAGCACCTACCTCGGGGCTGTCCCAACGCAGTTCTTTGCCTGGACCGGTCAATCCGGAGCTCAGTTTATGGGATTCACCTTTGCAGAGCAGTACAATCGGGCGCGATGGATAAGTGTCAAGACGAGGCAGTTCATAACCAGGGACCCACTGTGGCCACACCAACTTCCCTTTGTGTATGTTTCTGGAAACCCGGTAACACTAATTGACCCCTCGGGCCTTGCAGTCGGTGATTGTGCCTTTGACGATTGCTACTTTCCGCTAATACTCTCTGGCGAAAAGTCGCCATATGGTGCATGTGTCGCGTGCAGTAAGTTGCGTGCTGACCTGGCTCACCGAGTTTGCAAAGGATACTCTGTGGACAAATTGTCTAAGAGGGACCGAGAACGCCTTTCGATCTTGCTAGAAGCTCTAAAGAATTCTTGCACTCCGTGCAATCCCGCCACTTCCGCAAATTCTTGCTGCACATTTATGGCAACCGAAATGGGAAGCCTCCTTACGATAGCGGGAATGGGCGGCAACAACGTACCGACCCTCAAACCCTGCAAATGTGTCGGTGATTGCGAAAAAGCTGCTCGAGCTTCCGAGTACTCTTTAAGTGATGCTCTGAGAGGATTTTTGGTGTGCGCGAACAGTGCATCCGCGCAGTTCGATGAAAAAGACGGCATCATGCTAATTCTAGAAATAATTAATGCAGTGATATGATACTCGAAACTCTACTCCTTCTACATTCAACGCCAACTTATGATCATATTCGTCAGGTGGGAAACCTTGAGCTTGGTGTCCGCGACCTGGTAGGATATGATGTTAAGTCAAGAAAGATTTTGTTCCCGAGCTTACCAAACTACTCTAAAGGCTTTCAAGTATTCGGCCTAAGCGAGAAAGAGATTTATTTTCGGACAGGATCCCCTGTCTTTTGGCAAGACCTTTACGCGGATCACAGTGGTACGCGTCGAAAAGTTACCATGCCAAAGTTCACATCTCAAAGCCTGCGTAGCTTTCGCTCTGAAAACGGAAGACTACTTTTGAGCGGACAGATAAGCCCCATACTTGGAAAACTTAACAGTGATTCCGTTACAATCCTTGGGGAGCTTAAGGCTGGCATATTTAGTGAACTAAAGAGGGTCGATTCGCAATTCAGCGCAGGTACTTCAACAAGCTATTACTCTACGTCGCCCACTGAACTTGCAGGGGTCGGCAACAGAAAGAAAGTGAGTGTTTCTCGTGGTTCGACCTGTCTGGCCAGCAGCTCGGAAGTTCTGTTGCTTAGAGATGCATTGGGAGGGAGGAGTTTTATTGATACTCGCGGAAAGAAGATTGGCGCTCCGCGTGGAGTCGTGCGAAGTGCGAAGGGTGCGGACAAGGGAATCTGGATTCTTAGCTTCAATGCGAAGAAAGACGAGTCCTTTATTGAGTACCGAGACCTGAAAAGGAGTTTGGTGCGAAAGTCGGCTGGCTTTGCTAATGTGGTGAAGGTTCTTTGCAGTGGAAACGAGTTTTTTGTCGTTGAGATTTTGGAGAGTGGCAAAGGAGTGATGTGGCGAGCTTCGGTTGCGGATGATCACCTCGCCTTATCGAAGTGCGAGTTCGGATTTGAGTTGCCAAATGATTATGACAGCATAATCGTAGGTATAGGGTATGTACGGGTCCTTGATTCGGCAGGGAGATTGCACACTTTCCGGCTCAGTCAGTTTTCGCCATTGAAATGATCGCTTTAGAGGTAAGGTGACCCCAAGATGTCGTGGGTTAATGTTGGCAAACGGTGACCAAGTCCCCGAAAGTGATGTCACACTGAGATTTAGAAGATCTTGGCAATGTGAGAGCATATTATCAGGGCTGCTAACCTCAATATCGCTCGCGCAGTCTCACCTAATTGTAACCGAGTAGTGGAGCTTGGATGCGCTGGCGGTTTGCTTGGCTCACATCTCATCAGTGAGCGCGGTTGCGAAGTCTGGGTATCGAGAAGGACGAGGGTGCCGCTATCGTTGCCACTCAGCATCTCACCAAGGTCATTCACGTGGATGTCGAGGCTCTTGAAGAATTGCCCCTGCCGCTTGACTACATCGACTGCCTCATCTTTGGCGACGTGCTTGACCACTTGTTAGAGCCTGTGCACCCCAATCAAGCAATATAGTCATTCTGCAACCGCAGGCAGAATTCTGCAAAGTGATCAAAACCGAATACGGACGATTTCTTCGAGCTCGAGTCTGGTGGGTCTTCGGTCTTAGAGCTTCGTCGTCCTGCTGTTGGCATGAATAGCAAACTGCTGCGCGGTCTCCAAGCTCCCGCCATTCGCGAGGAACTCCGTGATGCCGGTTGCTCTGAACGAGTGATTGGAAAACACCGGCGGGATTCCCGCGCGGGTGAGACGACGCTTCACCATGCGAAGAACGTCCGAGCGCGAAAGTTGCCGCGGCGTTTGCACCGTGCCCAGCGCATCAAAGCGGGGAAGAAGGCGAAGGCGAAGTCCTCTGGACTGATCACCTCAACCGACATTAGGCGCATCCCCATCGTCAACCACATTCTTGCCGAGGAGCCGGGGTAGCCTAGCCAGTATGAAGCATGGTGACGCGCTGGGAGCCTTCGTTTGAGCCTCATTCACGCCGCCATCATCTGCAGCGACGACGTCACTTACCTCGGAGCGGTCATGGCCGCGCTCGATGGAATCCCGGTCACTGTGTTCGTCAGCCGAGTTCCTCACTCACGAGTGGCCGCCGGAGACTGGGAACTCGCGGCCAGCAAGGCAACGGCTCTGGGGGCAGAAGTCATCTTCGGCGACTGGCCGGATGAGCAGTCCCACCGGCGAGCAACGCTGGACTGGGCTCGCTCGAAAGCAATCCCGTACCTCCTCATCCCCGACACGGATGAGGTCATCAGCAAGCAGCTCATGGAGTCACTGCGCAAGGTCGCCGAAGTGGGTCTTGCCGACTGCGTGTACTGCGCAATGGACACGTACTGGAAGAGCCCCGAGCACGTCATCCGCCCGCCCGAACGGCTCATGCCACCCATCATGCTCGCCCCGGCGAGTGTGGATCACATCTACCTTCGTCAGTTCTCGTGCTCACGCCCGCTCATGCTCTCGGCGGAGCACGGCGTGATGCACCACCTTAGTTACTCTGGACCTGACAGCCGGATTCGGCGCAAGACCTCAACGTGGGCGCATAAGGATGAGGTACTGCCGCACTGGACCCGCGAGGTCTGGGAGCCCTGGGACCGGGACCGCTCGATGCGAAACCTCCACCCCACTCACCCTGGCGCATACGGCTCCACCGAGCGGATTCACGTTCCCGCAGAACTCCAGCTTGCCTGGGAGGAGTACCTCAGTGCTTGCGGTGGCGCAGACCCGTTGCGAGCAGTAGAACAAGAACCCGCGCAGATGCGGACGAAGGTCTCGGTCATCATTCCCCTCTACGGCGGCCCCGAGGACCTGCGGCTCTGCTTGGAAAGCTTAGAGCAGTGCACTGGCGAGATTCACGAGGTCATCGTGGTGGACGATGCCTCTCCCGACGATGCGGCGAGCGTGGTCCAGGAGTTTGCGTTCGCGAAGCTCGTTCAGAACCCCGAGAACCTTGGCTTTGGGGCGACTTGCAACCGCGGAGCTCGCGTCGCCAAGGGAGATGCGCTTCTTTTCCTCAACTCGGATACCATCGTGCCACCCGGCTCCATTCGACTCCTCGCGCAGTCCCTGGAGCGCTCTGGGACCATCGGCGCGGCCGGGCCTGTGAGCAACAACGTGGGTCACTTCCAGCACGTGGACGTGACGTACACCTCGCTCGCTACCATGCCGCTTTTCGCCGAGGACCTTCGAGCGACGAACCACCCGGATCAGGACTGCGACATGCTCACGGGCTTTTGCCTCATGATCCCTCGCAAAGTGTGGGACGAAATTGGCGAGTTTGATGAACGCTTCCGGGTGGGGATGTTTGAAGACAACGACTACTGCCACCGGTTGCGCCGCGAAGGGTATCGCCTTGTCTACAGCCGCCGGGCGTTCGTGCATCACAAGGGCAACGCTTCCTTGGACCGGCACAGCGAGGACAAGCAGCAGGTGTTTGCCTTGAATGAGGCTCGCTACTACGACAAGTGGCGCTGGGACCTGGAGCTGGGGTTTGCTTCTAACCTAGCGGGCATCACGCCAGAGCGGATTCAGTTTCGCGAAGACCGCCGCCCCGAAACGCTTGTGGCGGGTCTTGCCGAGCAGGTACGCCAGGCGAACATCAGCCTTTGCATGATCGTGCGCGATGAAGAGCGAGTTTTGGACTCGTGTCTCAGCTCCGCCAAGCCCTTCTTCACGCAGATTGTGATCGTGGATACGGGTTCAACCGATAGAACGATCGAGATCGCTCGCTCCCACGGCGCAACCGTGTTTGAATCGACCTGGCCGGAAAGTTTTGCATTGGCTCGCAATGAGTCGCTCTCACACGCCACGGGCGACTGGGTCTGCTGGCTCGATGCGGATGACACACTGCCGTTTGCCTCGGGAACTGCGATGCTCAGCGCCGTGCTCGGAGCACCTCCGGGGCTAGGTGGTCTCGTGATGAGCGTGCGGTTTGTCAATGACGACCCGCAGTTCGGGACGACGGTGGATCACGTGAAGGTGTTTCGCAACCACCAGGGTTTTGCCTTCGAGGGGCGCATCCACGAGCAGATTCTGCCCTCGATCCGGGAGAAAGGGCTCGATGTCGCGCGGATTGATGCCGAGGTGCTTCACACCGGATACGACACGAGCGAGGTGGGCCAGGCAAAGAAACGCCGGCGCGACGACACCCTGCTCAAGCTCGATCTTGCTGACCGCCCGGACCATCCGTTCGTCCTCTTTAATCTTGGGATGACCGCCCACTACAACGGCGAGCATCAGGAAGCCTGCGAGTGGCTTCAGCGCTCAATTAGCGTGGCCACGCAGGAGGAATCTCACATCCGCAAGGCGTATGCGCTCTGGGCGGTTTCGACCCGCGAGCTTGGTGACCGTGAAGAGGCTCTGCGCATTGTGGAGCTCGGACTCGCGCAGGTTCCCGCCGATCCTGAACTTCTGTTTCACAAGGGGCTGTTGCTCTCTGGAATGGATCGACTAGCGGAAGCGGCCGCGGCGTATGAGCAGGTGCTCAGCGCCCCTCGCGGAAGCCATTTCAGCAGCGCGGACAGTGGCATTTTTGGATACAAGACGTTGCACAACCTCGCGGGAGTGTATCAGCGCATCGGCGATCTCATGGCTGCGAGGAGCGCCTACGAGCGGGCAATTGAATCCAACCCGAGGCACCTCCACAGCACCTTCGATCTCTTTCGGTTGGCCCTGCAGATGAAGGACTTTGCGCTCGCGCAGCGGTGCATCGCCCATGTGCGACACATAGAGGGCGAGTCCTCGAACTTCGAGCAGATGCGCGCGGAGCTGTTTGGGTCGCTGTCTGGCTAACTAGCCGCCCCTTATCCTCTCCACTTCTCGCTTGCATGAACTGCAAGTTGCGGCTACGTCACTCCTGCCATTAGGGTGCCCTCTGAGGGCGAAGGACGTGTGAGTTCTCTTTCGCCCTCGGAGAAGAACCGATGGACAGAAGAAGTATTCCTGCAGGGGGCCTTCGATGAGCCAACTGTACGCAGTCGTAACCAGCAAAATCATCGAATCCTTGAAGCGAGGGGTCGTCCCGTGGCGAAGGCCATGGCGAAACGCCCTCGCTTTGCCAATCAACCTCACGACCGGAAGGACGTACCGGGGGATCAACGTGTTCCTGCTCGGGCTCACCGAGTTTGCCGATCAGCGCTGGCTCACATTCAAACAGGCCGAGGAGAAGGGTGGGCGAGTGAGAAAAGGAGAGAAAGGCACGCTTGTCGTGTTCTGGAAGCAGCTGGAGTTTGAAGAACTTGAAGAAGCGACCGGAGAGCTCGTGAAGCGGCGCACCCCGATGCTTCGCTACTTCACGGTCTTCAACGTCGAGCAGGTGGATGGATTAGAGCTTGAACCCGTGTACGTGCCGCCACTCCTGGCTGATACAGCCCGAATAGAGCGAGCTGACCTGTTGGTCAGTTCCATGCCAAACCCGCCAAGCATTCACAAAAATGCGCGGTCTGCGTACTACGTCCCGAGCAGCGACAGCGTGCACATGCCAGCCTTTGAGCGGTTTCGCACTCCTGATTCGTATTTTCAGACCCTGTACCACGAACTAGCACATAGTACGGGTCATGAGAAACGGCTGAACCGGAAGGGAGTGACGGAGGTGGCCCGGTTTGGCTCAAACGACTACAGCCGCGAGGAGCTCGTGGCGGAGCTCACGAGCGCGTTCTGTTGCGCCACAGTTGGTCTCGACAACTCTCTGAGTGAGGATTCAGCTAGCTACATTAGCGGATGGCTCCAAGTGCTTGGGGATGATCCCAAGGCAGTGGTGATCGCCGCGGCACAGGCTCAGAAAGCCGCCGACTACATCAAGGGAGTCACCTACGACTCCTAACGACACCCCAACCAGACCCCGCAACAACGCGGGGTCTTTTCAGAGTATCCAGAGGGCGAGCGAGAGCACCCCGATCACGACCAACCCGGTCACGAACAAGTGCAGGTCTAGAAGCTCCCTCTGCCGCACCCGGTGGTCTTGGAACGCCGCACAAGCCCCACATACCACCCGCATTCCGTACTGGCTCTGCACGAACCGAGCCCGCTCCGAGCCGTACTTCTTCTTCTCGATCTCGCCAATCCGAACCCTCCGCCTCAGAGATCGTTCTTCGACCGAGATCAGCTTGGAGCAGAAGTAGCAGCGAGGCATACTTCCAAGAAACGCAGACATGCTGACTTCGCACCAAATGCGATTCATCGCTGCAACGGCGTTCGACTAACTGCAGTTTAGCGGCACAACAGTAGAAAATGGTGAATTGCAATAGTCGTCGAATCTGACCGACTGTGATGACTCCTATGTCCATGCTCGAAGGAGAAGCCGGTTAGCGCCTCACAGTCTCCCACGAGAGAAGGCTTCGTGCGCAGACTTCTTAGCAGTTCAGCAATCCAGTAAGTCGCGTCATTCGACTGAACATACCCGAGCATAGCTCCATAGCTTTGACTAGCCGCATATTCTCGAGCGACGAATAGCTCAAGCCCGTCGGAGCCAGTGTAATTTCCAATCGGGTGGGAACCCCGCCGAAGGCACTTCGCCTCAACTTCAAGCGTCGGTCTACCAGCAATCGCAGTGCTTTCAACGCGAATATCTATTCGCCTCCGATGCTTGCCCTCACGATCAGTGTTGGAGACCTTGGCATCATCCGAGATAGACAGCCGAAGCAACGCTCGAGAAACATTTCCAATCCGCAATCGCTCGTTTGCAGCCCGTGTGATTCGGTCGGTAACCACCTCCTCTTCGGTAGTTTCGTTTATCAACGGTCTAGCGTCCTCAAATCCAAGAGCAATCAACGAGACAGAGTGCCGTACAAAGCTCTCAGCATATTTCAGAGCAAGACTCACGGCTAGCGGAGCCTCGCTTCATTGATAAAGTCTGCGATCAGTTGGTCGCTGTCTCCTAGTGCTTGACTCCTAGTCCATAACATTCGATGTGCTGGCTTCACAATCTGGGCACTGTCTTGCCCGACAACGTATAGACTTCGCCTGACATAACGCCATTGACGTTTCAGCTCGGCAGTGCCCATCTGATTTGCAGCTGCTGGAGTTACAGATGAATGAGAAACAAGAACCGATGATATTTCCCTTCCAGATTCAATCTTGCAGGTCACTATGAGGTTGCTCACCTCGAACTCGACGTTGTGAACTACACCAGTAAACTCGCTCAGTTCCACGGATAACATCTTGCCGTACTCCATAAAGTCACTATCGCGTGGAAGCCGAGTTAGATATTTTGGACTCTTGCCTTGGATGCACTGGAAACGAAAGTGAATAAAATCCTCAGCGTGAATCAGCGAGTGCTCAGATACTCCAAAAAGAACTCCTATTGTCTCGTCGATCTTATGTCGCATTTCGAATGGGATCGAACGGCCTTGTCGACCATGCAAATGCTCGTCAGAGGATGCTCGAACTTCCTCGTATAGACTTGCTAGAGCAAGAACTTCTCTTTCCGTTAACGCTGGAATCGGAATTGAGCGCACAGAGTTGATCCCGATGGTGCTTGTACTCACACCCCAAGATGACGACTCAAAGAACATCAGGTAACGAAAGACGCTAGACCACAGAAGCATGCAAATTGCCTTCAACCAAGCTGAATCAGAGTGGTCACAAGCGATCCCAATTTGTGGATGGCGAAGTACAAAGTCACAGTCTGAATAAATCGCCTCGCCTACAGAAATGAACATGTGGGGAGCATATGCTACCGCCAAGCCCCCCCTGCCACTTCTAGTGCGAATATACTGTTCGCCAGGCGTCGGACTTAACAAAGCGCTTTCAGGAATCTCAAATGGATTTGATCTATTTGGCAGAGATTGATGATCCAGGACTCTCAGGTGCTCAAGTTCGGGCATGTACTCTATCACTTCATCGGAATCGCGATAGCGTAGAGAAAGCCCTTGCTTAATTTTCCAGCCACGTGATCGCGCGAGCTCGCCTATTGATGAACTGAATAGTTCCCTGAGTTCGCCCAGAGCGAGCCTGTCACGATTCGTGCCCCATAGATATTCCTTCCAGAGTCTGGCTTCACCGGAAATCGCCTCTTTGTTAGAAACCAATTGAAAATTGTGCTCAAATAGCGTTAGAAACGGAACCCCCGCCTTTGCTGAGGTCCCTCGTAAGTGCGGTTGCTCTGCTACGAATGGAGCGATGTGCAGAACCTGGTCAGTAGACTGAGGCTCAGTTGCCTGGAACACAATCACAAAGGCAGGTTGGCGTGCTGTAGGAAACAGGCGATAGGTGAAGTTGCTAAAATTTGTTACTCGCCTAACTCTACAGGATTTGAATACTTCTTGCCTGAAAGACTTACTCTGCTCGTTGCTCAACGAAGTGGCATGCAGAATTAAGCCCGCAACTCCCTCGTTCTCAAGTAGACTCCTTGAGCGCCAAAGAAACGCCTCGTGAATCCTGAATCGGTTCACAGACCCCTTGGGCAAAGTGGCAATGTAATCTAGACACAACTGGGAATCTGGCTCGCGCCTCTCCAACTCACCCCAAGGTGGATTACCCAGAATCCAGTCGAATTTCACTTGACTCTTAAGGAATGGCAGATTGGGGCTGAAAAAGTCGGAGTGAATGATGTTAAAACCATTGAGATTCGGGAACTTAAAATCATCATGGTGCTCTAACTGGCGCGGACTTACATAGCTCAGTAACGTCAAAAGAAGGCTAAATTCGGCGACGTAGCACGCTTCTAGGTTGCGCTCTACTCCGAATATCTGGTTAGTAAGAATAGACTTAAGTTCGCTGAGAGTCGGAGCGGTATCTCGACTTCGCAACATTTGTTCGATGAGATATCGATAACTGAGAACGAGAAAGACCCCTGAGCCGCACGCGGGGTCGAGAATCTTACAACTAGGTGTGAGTGCTCTAACTCTCTCGACTTCTGAGAGCACGTAGCTTGCAACACTTGTCGGTGTGTAAAATGCACCGGCCTCTCGTTGTGACCCCTGCTCTCCTAGAAACTGCTCGTAAATGATGGAAAGGGTCTCAATCGGAATGTAGCTGAAGTCGTAGGAGACGAACTCGAATTGAAGTTGCTCAGACCACGGCTGGTTTCCCGAGATTGCACCGGCGACAGTAGACACTGCTGTATTCGTCAGCCCAACTTCTTCGTCAAAGTCGATCGGAAAAAGCTGGCCGTTGAACCTTGTATCCAGTGCTTCCACAAGGTTCCTAAAATCCTGAACCGTGGCCGTGGTACCGAAAACACTCGTTGGATCAATATTCCGCTGAGCGAGCCAGGCGTCAGTCAAGATTCCTCGGTCTCGAAGGTAGCGCGTATAGATGTATTTTCCAATTAGCGCGTGCGCGGTCGTGGTGGGAACATCAAGAGTCTTTGTTAGGTAGTTACTCAAGCTCGCCAGGTTAGCGAGAAGATGGCGATCAACCCGGTTATTCGCAATGACTCTTCCAAAGCGCGAGTTCCAGGTATCGCCCGAATCAATCGCCTCGGCGGTGATGCTGCGTAGTGTTTCGGGCCATCGTACCGGTTCGGTATCAGAGAGTAACAACCCGACTTCTGGATCACTCTCTTTGTAGCTAGAGTTTGTGTAAACCCGGATGGCCCCGGGGAGGACTACAATCGTTAGATACGTGAGCCCCAAGCACCAAAGTTGCTTCCTCTTCTTCCGAGCATCGCCCTCCGAATCTGCCGTGACTACGCAGGCGAACGGGAATGGCCCCGAATCTGACTGAAGCACATAGGCTCCTCTGATCTCGGCCTCGTTCGCTAATCGAAAGAAACCAGAGAGAAGCTGATCGTCGCTCGTTGAGCGGTATTGCTCGGAGGATGAGTAGCCCAGAAACTCGATCAGAGCGTAATATGTTGATTCAGCGCTCACACTCGCCAAGGTCAGTGTCCTCCAAACTGTATTTTACTCCGTTTCGCCTCAGACGACCCGCGGCACTAGCTAGAAGACGTGGCGGAACAAGCAGCCGCCTCAATAAAATCTGAATTCCAGACCCGAATCCGTGCGATCTCTCCAGCGCAGGGGACAAGTGCACCTTCTTGACTCCACGGCGGACGACTCCCCACCTTCAGTAAACATCGAGATGTCAGTGAGTTGGCGGTGGTTGATTAGCGTATGCCCGCTGGAGTTGCTCCGCCGCGTCCCGCATCGCGCCATCCAGCACATGCCCATACAAGTTCGAAGTCAAAGCAATCTGAGAGTGCCCGAGGTAGCGGCTGACTTGGTGGAGGTTCATTCCTGCCATGAGCATGAACGTCGCGGCGGAGTGCCGTAGCGAGTGCATCCCGGCGCGGGGAAGACCAGAGGCTTCGAGAGCTTCATGAAGGCGGTCGTTCACGTACTTGGGGTCAAAGGGGCGGCCCCATGGGTTCAGGAACACAAGGTCAAGCTCGTTTTCAAAGCCAGCGTCCTCCTGCCGATTGCGTTCCGTGCGAACCGCTTCGAGTGAATGACCGACGAGCGGCATCGTTCGGAGGCTCTTTTCTGTTTTGAGAGGCTTGAGCACCATCTTCGATCCCATACGCTGGAGCTGGGTCTTCACCAAGACAGTTTTCTGCTTCAGGTCAACACCGTCCCAGGTAAGCCCGGTTGCTTCACCGATCCTCATCCCGGTTGCGAGTGTGAACTTCACGAGGTTCTCGACGGGAGACCCATCAAGAGCCTTGAGGAGCTTTTGCACTTGCTCAGCATCGAAGAACACCTTGGGTTGGCGGCGAACCTTAGGCGCGAAGGTCTTGGCGACGGGATTGTCATGAGCTTCACCAAACTTCATGGCAACCCCGTATGCGGCCCGTAGGGTGCGTCGGACGGCATTGATGGTGTTCGCACTCGCGCCGTCGGCTTCGATGGTCTTAAACAGCCGTGTGACGTCCATTGGAGTCACTCGCTGGAGTTCGATTCGCCCGATGTACGGCTTGATCCGCTTCTCGCACATGAGTCGGTAGAACTCGTACGTCTTGACCTCGCGATTCACCTTGATGTGCTCCTCCAGCCAGACGTCGAGCCACGAAGAGACCGTATGCCCGCCACGAACGGGGATGGCCCTACCTTGGACTAAGAGGGAGTTGAGTTCCTTGAGAGCCTGCACGGCGTCGGCCTGCGATTTGCACCGCACCTGACGGTACTGCGGCTTGCCGTTCTCCTTCCAGCCGTCCTGCACCTGCGCCACGTAGCCCGAGCCTCGTTTGTAGATGCTCCCAGACCCTCGTTCTCGTCGCCCTCGCTTCGCCATGTTTGTACAGGGTAGAGTACCTCCAAATCCGCCGTTTACGAGGGCACAATCCGCCGTTTACGCGCCGTTAACGCGGTGGAAATGAGGGGTCGAAACAGGACGCATTGGGACGATCTAGGTTCAACTATCAGATTCAAATGGACGATTCGGGACGCCTTTGGACGGGTCAACTACTAATCTCTTAATCAGCGGGTCGTAGGTTCGAGCCCTACACGGTCCACCAAATCAAACGCCGTCCTCCGGCAAACCACGCTTCGCCGCTGGTTCCGTGGCTAGCCTAACAAACACCCCATCACCCTCCGGCGGATCCATGCCACCGACTGTCGCCTAGGAACGGTAGAATTCCGATAGCATAGTTCGGAGACAAGTAGATGGCAAGGAAGAAGCAATCAGAAACGGGTGAAGACCAAGTCGTAGACTTACGCCATCCGGCGGCGACCCGCAAGAACATTCCTCCCGTAGGGCTCGAGGCTCGTGGTCGAGTTTCGCGCGAACGCCCCATCAACTACGATTACAATCCGCACCTCCCGCCGGTGCTCCGGTTCGATGCCGAAGGGAAAGCCGATGCCCTGCCGGCACTCGTTGAAGAAGCGGGTAAACGCCCCCTCACGCCCGAGGAACAGCAAATGCTGAGCGCGGCGTTGCGGCAGCACCAACCATGGCTAGAGTGGACCGGTAAGCGCGAGCAGCAGGCGTGCGTCGTGGACCCGGTGGGACTCCATATTCACGAGCGAGTTTCGGCCAAGGCGATCCTGGCGACGGCGGCGCGACAAGATATTCCCCGATCTCTATTCGCCGACCCGGATCAAGAATATCGTGAAGCAGTTCAGTTTTATCAACACGATGTGGATTGGTCGAATCGAATGATTCTCGGTGATAGTTTGTCGGTGATGGCTTCCCTGGCCAGGCGGGAAGCACTAGCGGGCAAAGTCCAGATGATCTATCTCGACCCGCCATACGGCATAAAGTATGGGTCAAATTTTCAATCGGAAGTTGGCAAGAGAGACGTAAAGGAAAAACCTGAAGACCTTACGCGGGAGCCGGAAATGGTTAAGGCATACAGGGATACTTGGACGCTTGGGGTCCACTCCTATTTAAGCTATCTGCGTGACCGGCTTTTGATAGCAAAAGAACTACTCGCAAATTCGGGAAGCATTTTCCTTCAGATTAGTGATTAAAATTTACATCGGGTCAGAACCGTGTTGGATGAAATATTCGGTGCAGACAACTTTGTATCCGTTATTTCGTTTCGCACGAAACTTGGCGGTCTAGGTTCCGGGCTCATGCCTGCATTGGGTGACTACCTTATCTGGTTTTCTAAGGATATTAAGCAGATAAAATTTCAGAGGATACACATTCCTCGGGACACCATCGGCGACTCTGTTTGGAGCCAAGTTGAAGAGTCATCGGGTCTTCGACGCAAGATACTTGACGGCGAGTCAGATGACCCAACGAAGTTGCCAAAGAACTCAAAGGTGTTTGGTTCGCGAGCTCTTAGTCCCGCTGGCTTTAATGCAAATGCTACTTTCAAGGTTGCATTTCATGGGAAGATGAAAGATCCACCCGGGAGAGCACAGGGCGCATCTTGGGTAACGAATGAAGAAGGTATGAAGAGGCTCGTGCGTTCAGGCCGCTGTATCGAAACAGAAACCACTTTGCGGTTGGCAAACTATGCGGATGATTTTCCAGTTACGGAGCTAAACAACTTTTGGACAACAACCAGCGGTTCGTCGGACAAACGGTATGTCGTTCAGACTAGCGAAGAAGTCATTAAGCGGTGCATCTTGATGACCACCCGCCCTGGAGATCTAGTGCTTGACCCCACCTGCGGCAGCGGCACGACTGCGTTCGTTGCCGAACAGTGGGGTCGCCGCTGGATTACGATTGATTGCAGCCGAGTTGCCCTTTCCATTGCTCGGCAACGGCTGCTCACGGCGAAGTTTGACTTCTACAAACTGCGAAGCATCAGTGCCGAAGACTTAGAGCGAAACCCAAACGGTACTTGGCTGAGCGATCCCACCGGCACAATCAACGCCGCGTGTACATTTGACTGCCGGACAGTCCCCCACATTACGCTCAAGAGCATTGCCCAAAACCAAGCGCTCGACCCTATCTTTGAAACCTGGGAGCCGATTCTTGCCGAGCGGTTGGCGGCGGCGAACAAGGCACTCGCCGAATCGGACACCAAGGAACTGCGCGCCACCTTGCTGGCCAAGTACGACGCAAAGAAGAAGCGCAAAGACAAGGCAGACCCCATTACCGACGCCGACGAACGCCGATGGAAACTTCCCGAAACCAAGTGGGAAGAATGGGAGATTCCTTTCGACACCGACCCCGACTATCCGGCGACCCTCGCCGAAGCCATCACCGCGTATCGCAAAGCATGGCGAAGCAAGATGGATGAGGTGAATGCCTGCATTGACGCGAGGGCCGAGCAGGAAGAACTGGTTGACCAACCCCTCATCGAGAAGAAGATTCTGCGGGTTTGCAGCCCCTTCACCGTCGAAGGCGTCATCCCCTCGGAAGAGAGCATTGACTTGGACACCGGGTCGCCCATTGGTGGCGCGCCCGAAGAACTTGAATCGTTCGGTGACGGGGATTCGGGTTTGCAAACAACTTACGAAGCCACCAAATCCGAGCCCCAGAATTCGGAAGCCTACATTGATAAGATCGTGAGATTGCTGAGGGCGGACGGTGTGCTCTTCCCCAACAACAAGAAGGTCACCTTCGATCGGCTGGAATCGTATCCCACTCCCGGTCTGCATGGCGAGGGAGAGTGGACCATTGACGGCACCCGACACGGCGTGGCGGTGGTGGTGGCACCCCAATATGGTTCGCTTAGCGCGAAGATGGTGGAAGACGGAATTCGCTTTGCCGCCAAGCGCGGATTCGACGCCTTAGTCTTCGCTGGGTTTTCGTTTGATGGCGCCGCGCAGGCTGCCATCCAAGATGACCCGGATCCACATTTGCGCTTGCACATGGCGCAAATTCGCCCCGACGTGAACATGGGCGACTTGCTGAAGACAACGACCTCGAGCCAAATCTTCACGGTCTCGGGCACACCTCGCACCAAGCTTACCGAGCTGAAAAGCGGCGAGCTTCAGGTCGAAATGGAGGGGGTTGATATCTATGACCCAGTAACGAACTCAGTTCGCTCGACTGGTGCCGAGAAGGTCGCCGCATGGTTTATTGACGCTAACTATGACGGACGTTGCTTCTGTATCACCCAGGCGTTTTTCCCCGACAAAAATGCTTGGGGCAAGTTGAGCAAGGCTCTGGTTGGCACGGTGGACCCGGAACGGTTCGAAGCCTTCGCGGGGACTGTTTCGCTGCCGTTCCCCAAGGGTTCGCATGGCCGGGTCGCCATCAAAGTGATTGACCCGCGTGGAAACGAGGTGATGCGCGTGCACAAGGTTGACGGAGGAAGTTAGAGCATGGCCGACCCCAACCTGATTCAACCGGTCGAATCTCCGGTTATTTGTTCGCCATACGTTGAACCTACTCACTTTTGGGACTACAACCGAGAATCTGGAGTCGCCGATAAGAGCGAGGGGCGACGACCCTCTTATTATTGGTACAAGGATGAGCGCGATACTCGTCGGCAGCAGCTCACCCTAGAACTAGAGGAGCAACGACGCGACATGGTGATGGTGAACAAGCTGCGTCGTGACGTGAAACGTTGGCGCGAGTCTCAGTGGGAAGGCGCCACCAACGTGACGAAGGACTTGTTACGGCATTGGACGCGCCCCGACCGTCAGCGGCGATTTTTCTTTTGCCAGATTGAGGCGGTCGAGACCATCATTTTTCTGAATGAGATTCGAGGATTGCGCCGCGATGGGCAGCGTGGCCGACCTCGCTGGATTCCGGACTTCACCGACGAGGACTTTGGCACCCTGAGCGATGGTGAACTGACGCGTATGTGTACGAAAATGTGCACCGGCAGCGGCAAGACGGTGGTGATGGCGATGCTCATTAGCTGGGCATTCTGCAATCGAGCCCGCGTGCCAAGCGACGAACGATTTCCAAAGGCCGCCCTCGTTTGCTGCCCTAACCTTACGATCAAAGAGCGCCTCCAGGTTTTGCGGACAGACGCTTCTGGTGGAGACTATTACACCGAGTTTGATATGATTCCTCCCCAGTATCGCGACCTCTTGCGATCGGGAAAGGTGGTGGTCACCAATTGGCATTCGTTTGCCCCGGAGTCGGAGCATTCCGAGGGCGGCAAAAGTTATGCAGTGGTTCAGAAAGGGGAGGAATCCGATGAAGCCTTTGCCCGAAATCGCCTCGGAGAACTCTATGGCATGGCACCAATCATGGTGCTGAACGATGAAGGTCACCACGCTTACCGACCGGCTCCTATTGCTGTAGAACTAAAGGGGGAAGACAAAGATCAGCGAGAAGAAGCGACGGTCTGGGTGAGGGGCCTTGATCGTATCCACAAGGCATGTGGTGTGAGAATTTGCGTTGACGTCTCGGCGACGCCGTTCTATCTGAAAGGGTCGGGGTACCCGGAGGGCGAGCCATTTCCCTGGATTGTTTCCGATTTTGGATTGGTCGATGGCATTGAAAGCGGAATCACAAAGATTCCGCGCTTGCCCGTTTCTGATACAACCGGGAAGCCTGATCCGAAGTACTTTAAACTCTGGAAAAATATCACGAAAGACTTAGCGGCATCAGAACGATTGTCTAACGGTCGTCCAAAGCCCGAGGTGGTTTGGCGCAAAGCTGAGGATGCTCTGCTGCAATTGGCGGGCGAATACGAAAAGCAGTTCGATGCAGTTCAGGAGGCAAGCGATCTCGCGCAAAAGGCTCCGCCAGTGATGATTCTTGTGTGCGACAACACCAACATCGCCCAGTTGTTTTATGAGAACATTTCTGGTCAAACGGAGGTTGAGGACGCTGATAGTGAACTTGATGATGAGGACTCCGATGACGATGGTGAGCCAGTCACCAAAAAGAAGAAAGATAAAAAGCGAATTGTGTATGGTAGCGGCAAGGTATTCCCTCATTTGTTCCAGAATTCGAAGGGTGAAAATCGGACCATTGCCATCGACAGCAAACGCCTAGAGAAAGTTGAGTCAGAGGATCCGTCCGCAACAAAAGATAAGGCCGCAAAGGCCCTCCGTGCGATCGTAAACTCAGTTGGTCGCTTAGGGCAACCCGGCCAAAACGTCCGATGCGTGGTTTCTGTTTCCATGCTTACGGAAGGATGGGACGCCAATAATGTGACGCACATTTTAGGTCTGAGGGCATTTGGATCGCAGCTCCTTTGCGAACAAGTTGTTGGACGTGGTCTTCGACGGATGAACTACACGTCCGACCCTGATACTGGCTTACTACCCGAAGAGTTTGTTGATGTGTATGGGATTCCTTTTTCCGTGATTCCGTACAAGGGAAAGACTAGTTCGACCCCCATTGATAAACCCGTCAATCACATTAAGGCAAACCCGGAGCGGGCTGGTTTTGAGATCCGCTTTCCAAATGTTGAGGGATATGTTTATGCCTTGGACCGTCCCCTGATCCGTGCTGACATTGATGCAATGGAGAAGCTCATCATTGAACCGGAGTCCACTCCCACCGCTACGTTCGTGAAGGTCGCCGCGGGATATGCCGAAGGAACAGCCTCGGGTGGCGGAATTGGAGAGTTTATCGAACATAACCGGCAGCAATACTACGCTCAAACGCACGTTCAGGCAATTGAGTTTGAGATCGCTCGCCAGGTGGTCGCGGCCCTGGTTGGTGAAGGTGCGCAAGCTCCCGTCGGCGGCTCTGGTCGCACGCGCGGATTTGCCCGCCATCAACTGTATCCCCAAGTCGTACGATTCGTTCACCGGTATGTCGAGTCCAAGGTGATGTGGCGAGGTACAGACCACCGAGAACTTGGTCTTGAGAAATATGTGCAGCGAATTAAGGAGAGATTGCTCGACGCGATTGAACCCGATGATGATCAAGGCGAAGCACCCTTAATGCCCTTGTTGAATCGCTTTAAGCCCATTGGAACAACCCGTGATATTGATTTCACAACGACACGCCCGGTCCATGCTTGCCAGCGATCGCACGTGAATGCCGTCGTGCTCGATTCGGAGTGGGAGCAAACCGCAGCTTTTGTTTTAGAGCAACGGCACGATCTCGCGCCTTTCTATATTCGGAATGAGCGACCATTCCTTCTCATCCCATACGACTACGAAGGCGTCTCCCACTATTACGAGCCAGACTACTTAGTGCGACTCCGAGATGGCCGAACGCTAGTTCTGGAAGTCAAGGGGATGGAGAATGATCAGACGCAAGCCAAGCACCAGGCTGCTCGGCGGTGGGTTAGCGCTGTCAACAACTGGGGAAAGTTGGGCCGCTGGGAGTTTGATGTTTGTCGGGATCCGCAGATGCTGGCTACAATATTGCGTCGCCTGTAGCCCTTGGTGTTTGTTACCAAGACGTCATCTCCGTTCCGACCAGGCTACTCGTTTCAATCCGACTCCAGACGCGATCGAGGATTTTCTTGCCTTCCGCGGTTATTGCAAGCTACCCGATGGCCCTCATAACCAACCCAAAAAAGCCCCCTGCCGCCGAGCGGCGACAGGGGGAAGGGCAAGCACAAAACAGGTCAGCTCTTCGGAGCGATGATGCGGTAGTCCGGCGAGATGTTGGAGGTCACGTAGGCGTATTTTCCGCCGCCCATGTAGTTCTCCTTCACCTGCGTTGAGTACTCAATCAGGTAGCCGTAGCCATCAATCCGGAACTGCACTACCACCGCCACCGTGCGATACAGCGGCGTGCCGACCGCGTTCTTGGTGATCTTCCACACGTTCGATTCGGTGTTCACCTTCACGATCTTGCGGTTGGCCCAGGGTCCCGAGGCCCAGCGCTTTTTCAGCGCATCGGCCACCGGAGTCATGGTGTAGGTCGCGGCGGGCTTGGCCACCTTGGCCGCAGCCTGAGCGGCGGCCACAAGGTCATCACAAGCCTTTTCGAAGCTCTCCACCTTGGTGTCGGCGGGCAGCCCCACCGAATCCATCAGGCCCTTCACCTTTGCCAGCACCGCCTTTCGCGGGGCGTCGCGCTTGCCCATCACAATGTCCAGCCCCTGTTCGCTCAGGCCCCAGCCGTCAAAGTCACGCACCGATTCGGTCATCGATTCGTACACCATCATCTGCGGCATGAGGATGCGGCTGAGTTCGCGCTTCACCACCTTTTGGGTAATCGCCAGGCGTGCCTGACAAATCTCCAGCCAGTTCTGCGGCCATTGAATAATGTCGTCGCGTCCGCCCCAGTAGCCGAGCACTCCTTTGAACTTGTCGCTCGTGATGATCTTCTCGATCGCGGCGAGGTCGTCCATCACCTTCTTAAACTCCGCCGGAGTCGAAGGCGAGACCCGATTCTGGGCGTACCACTTAGTGGAATCGAATTCCACCGACCAACTTTCCAGGCTGTTTCGGTGCGGTTGAATCGCATCCATCAGGCTCGGCCAAAGGTCTTGGGTTCGCTTCTTCTCGGCGTCCGATATCTGCTGAGCAAAGGGAGCTTGAGCTAGCATGGTCATCGCAACTAGGGCCATCGCGGGTCGAAGGAATGCTCGTGCCTTCATGGCGTTAGGACCGCCCGCCGAAGACCGTGTACTTCAGCTTGACCTTCTTGCCGGGGACGGCAATTTCAAACCAACCCTTGTTCATCTGACCCAAAAGGTCAATGGTGGTGTCAATGTCGGCCAGCATGTCCGCATTGCTCAGGTTGTCGTCGTCCTTCAAAAAGCCCTTCAGCTTCAGGGTCGCCGTGTTGAACGTAAAGTGGTTCACCGAGCCATTGAACATCTGCATGCCGTCGTTCGCGGCCATCTTCTTGGCGTTGCGTCGCTCGATCTCCCACATCTTTTCGCCGTTAAAGCGGAACAGGCCAAAGACCTCGACGACCTTATCATCCACGCCAACCTTCTCGGCCACCTCGTTAAGCACTCCTCCTGGAGTACTGGCATTGGTAATCATGTCGCTGCTATCCAGAATCGTGAAGGTAATCGAAATGCCGATGCCCTTCTGCAGGATGGCTGCCTTTTCGGTGGGGCTGTAGGTGGTAGTTCCCGTGGATTTCGGACGACCCGCCTTTGCCTTTTCGGTGGGCGAAGTTCCGGTCGTACCGGTGCCATTCTTGTTGCCGGTGCCGGTCGAAGGCGGACGGCCGTTAGTTCGCTCCGTCGGCGACTTGCCGCCACTGCCCGTCGAGGCGGGGCGACCATTCTTCGCCTTTTCGGTCGGCGACACGCCGCTGCCCGAACCTTGCGCAATGGATCCGCTGCCCGTGCTAGCCGGTCGCGAGTTCGACGGCGGTCGGGTGTTGCCGGAACCGTTGGTCGCGGTTTGAGCGTTCACGCCGCCCGGGCTGTCGGCGACAATCAGTGCCACCGGCATGCCGTCCTTCACGTCGCCGCTGACATACAGCGTGGTGATGCCTTCCAACTTCTTGCGGCCTACGGTGGCGGTGCCCTTTACAAACTTGGTCTCATCGTTGATAAGGTAAGTCAGGTCGGCAATGCCAATCGAGCGCGCGTTGAAGTACTTCACGGCGCCGATCTGAGCGCCCTTGTGGCGTGTGGTGTAGGCCAGCCAGTTGGTGTAATCCCACAGCTTGTCGACCACCACGCCGCTATCGTTGCGGCGAGTCAGCAAGTACACCTCTTGATTGAGGCAGGTTTGCGCCACGCCGGTAAGGTTCTTGCCTTGGTTGTTGATGTTGAAAACCGTGCCGGTGGAAACCAGGAACGTCTTCACTTCTTCGCCAATCTTCGCCTCGAGTGAGGGGTAGTTGCCAAACGCAACATTGGTCAGGCGAGCCTTGACGAGGCGCGGGGCATTGTCTTCTTGTTGCATGGCCAAAGGAGCCAGCATGGTGGCGGGAATGATGGCCTGGGCCGGCTGGGCACCATGCCAAACAAGAACGCCAAGAGCGAGAGTTAACAGATTGTGTTTCATCGTTTTCCTTCGTTCTGAGGATTTCGAGATCAGAACAAACGGAATGATACAAAGCCACCGTAAGGCCAGCGTAAGCCAGAGTTTACGATCGCAATGCTAGGTTCAAAAATGGAGAAATTGCTAGTATAATTACTAGGCAAGCTTAGCAATGAATGCGGTGATTTCGTCAATGGACATGGACTCGCCTTGCCGCCAAAGGTGGTCGGTCAGTTCCTTGCCGAATCGGGCGACACCGGCGGCCCGAAACTCAAGCATTTCATCCACCCATTCGTCCACCAATTCCATGCCGTGAACTATGCGCCACTGATTGAGCGTGGCGGAGGCAAGAGGCAACCCGGAGATAAGCTCACCTTGACGGCATTGCAAACTCGCCAGGTTCGAGAGCGGATACAGCGCACCCGGAACCTCGCGCACGCCAATGTAAAGCCCCCACCCTTCGCACAGACTCGCTCGCGCATCTTCGGGTCGTCCTAACTTTTCCTCAGCAATCCCGCGGAGGTTCGCCGTACGCGCTTGCAACTTGATGTCTCCGTAGCGCTCGGCCTCCAAGCGAATTTCATCGAGCATGTAGACCGTCGCCTCATAGTCTTCTCGATCGAAAGTGACCCTCGCCCGGTCAAACACCATCAGGGCTCGCGAATAGTGTCGTCCGTCACTCAAGAACAACGCATCAGCCTTGGTGTAGTACTCGTCGCACCGATCGTACTCCTTCAAATTGATGCACATGGTGCCCATGAGGCGGGTCGCCATTCCCTCGCGCCAAACGAGGCCGCACTCACGAAACAGCCGGGCCGATTCCTCCATGATCTCGAAGAAGTCAACTGGATCGGTGCGGAGCATTTTCGTTTGACCCAAGTGGTAAAGCACTTCGGCACGAGCGTGTTTGCTGGCCGTGTCTTGGGAGATTTCTCCGAGCAACTTAAGCAATTCAATGACCTTTGCGTAGTCAATCCGGAGCCTCGATTGGAACCCGGCGATGCCACTGAGAATCAGGTGCGCATCCTCGCTCAGCGGCTGACCTTGCTTTGTTTCGTGAGCCAGCAGGATGTCGCCAATCCATTGCGCCACAATCGGATCGCGAGCCCGTGTCACCCAATGCCAATCGGTGCCCATACAGATCTGGCCGGCTGCCTCCAAGTTTCCACTGCGCAGACCCATCTGCACGGCGGCGGTGAAATTCTCCCACTCCGCATCCAGAAACTCGATCCATTCGATTTCGGTTTCCAGCCCCAGGTCGAGTCGCTTGGTGAGCAGACGACTTTCCTGAGCCAATTGGCCAAAGTGCTGAACGAACCGCTCGTTGAGGCCAGGAATTTGGGCCTGCGCCGCCTCGTCCGCCTGAACGAAATCACGGAGGCTCTCCAGCATCCAATACCGCGACCCCGAATCCTCATCGCTCCGACGAATGAGGGCGGCATCGAGCAAGCCGCTCAGGTCGCTGAGCGAGATCGGTTCGCCGCCGATGAGTTGCGCCAGTTCCAGCGTGCAACCGCCGCGAAACACGCTGAGCCGCGTCAGCAATTGCCGCTGGCCTGGCGTGATGAGGTTGAGGGTGGTGGCGAACGCATCGTGCAGCGAGCGCTGGCGACTGACCGCATCGCGGCGGCGCGAAGTGAGCATTTCGCCGGACGCGCTGAGCCGCTCGACCATTTGCCGCGGCGACACCACGTGCGCCCAAGCCGCGCAAAGCTCCAGTGCGAGCGGCACGCCGGCCAGGGCTTGAAGTAGCTCGCGCATGGCATCCACGTTGCGCTCGGTGATCTGAAAATCCGCGCGAGTTCGGCGCGCCCGGTCAATAAAAAGTTGCGTGGCGGCGTGAGCCGATATCTGCTCCAGCGAATCATCCGCGCCCGGAGTGGCGAGCGGATACACCGGCACATGGTGCTCGCCCTGCACACCCAGCGGTATGCGCGACGACGCCAAAATGCGCAGCTCGGCGCAGTTGGCGAGCAGGCCCGACATCGCCTCTGCCCACTCCTCGCCGACCAACTGCTCCAGGTTGTCGAGAATGAGCAACAGCGGCTCGTCGCCGATGGTGGCGCTGAGTTCCTCCACCGCTTGTAACGGCTTTTTGAGCTTGGTGCCGAGGGCCTCGGCCAGCTTCGCGAACCCTTGCGAGGGCGTCGCCGATTCGGCGAGCGGCACAAACAATACCGGGCCGCCCGCCCACTGATGACCGACCTCCATGGTGAGGCGCGTTTTGCCGATGCCGCCAAAGCCGGTCGCGGTGACCAATCGCGCCGAGGCGAGCGATTGCAGCAACTCCTTGACCTCGGATTCGCGCCCAACAAACGGCGTCGGCGAGGCCGGAATGCGCTTCTTTGTGGCACTAGCTGGGGTGGCCGGGGTTGCACGAGCGAGTTCGGGCTCGGCCTGAAAATCCTGCGCCTCGACCCACAACCGCAGGTCGTCGAGCCATTCGTCGTAGATATCGGGCAGCAGTCCGGCCGCGCCGATTTTGGTGGCGGCTTGAGTGTCGCCCGCGTTCAACATGGCCAGCATTTCTTGGTAGTCGCTCGTGATGGCGCCCGGCACCAGGCCGATGCTCGTGCGATCGGCGGCGAACACGCAGCCGGCGGGGTAGCCTGGCGGCTCCAAAAGGCGTCGCAGCGAGGCCAGGGTTTGCTTGAGACGGTTGCGCCCGGTGACCGGGTCCGTCTCCGGCCAGATTCGATCGGCGAGAACCTCGCGGGAATGCGACTGCTGGTCGTGCAGGATGAGGTACGCCAAAAGGGCGATGGCGCGGCGCGATTCGAAGCGGGTGATCGGGCTTCCGCCGCCGCTCGGCTCGACGCGAAACTGCCCAAACAGGTGCGCCTTCCACAGCGCGCTCGAACTCACCCCCACCCCCATTGGGTTGAGGATACACAATTGAGGCTAAGTTGTGTCTCTCACCTGGTAAAAACTAGGTGGATCGGCTGATGACGAGAACGGAAGCAAAGTGGCTTTTTGTAACCTTGGGTGCGGTGGCTGCTCTATGCTTCGGCACGTACTTGTTGCACCGGATTCCACCCCCAGAGACACGCCTCGCGTGCCTCAGCTCCGTCGCTCCGGAAGTATTTCTGCTCGCGCCAAGCGAGGATGGCAAAGACCCCAACTACACAGTCTTGTACCTTTACTACTATCCCAATGGCGCGGACGACCTTGTCGCCGAGGTGCGTGATCAGGCACTATCCGCTGGGTTTAACTTTGATTCGGGTGATCGATATACGTTCGTAAAGACTAAATCCCGCGTGATCATGATCCTTAAGGGCTCGGTCAGCCTTCCCGAACTGGATAAGATGAACGATCACGGCTACTCAATCCTGATCATTGAGGACCACCCGCCCAGCCCGATTTGGCACTTCCGCGATCGGTGATCCACACTCCTACGCGGTGGCCGGACCAAAGCACAAGCCCAAGCTTAGGGTGGGTCACCTTTGAGCACCTTAGCCACTTGGGGCAACGATGAAGTCACGAAGTGCCGGAATCGATCTTGGATGCCCTTCAACCAAAGTTCCTCCTCTCCGAAAGGCTCCAAGGTTGGCGAGAGATCAATCGCCAATATCTGCATATCCCTTCCAGGACCCTTTCTGAAGCTCCTGAAGAGATCGGACTCTACGGCTACTACTTCCAAAAGCCGCTGTTCCACCTCTGGCGCGCTTGGATGTAGCGATAAGACCAATCGCACCGGGCCTTTGTACACATCAATCCAAAACCCGAAGACATATCCCGTGACAGACTCATCAGTAGTTGGAACCCACATGAGCCACTCCTCCGGTAACCACCTCTTTCCTGTTCTCACAAATCCTCTCTCCTCGAACAGCTGATCGGTGATTCGCCAAAGCCGCTGCCTTGGATCCTCCATGTGGTCTATCAGGATCTCAATCGCTCGACGATGCTTCTTAAGAATCTGCTGACAAAGTTCGCTAACTCTCGTATCTTTCACAACGTTTCTTCTCAATAATCGCTCGTAATGTTGGATAGCAACGCGAACGTCCGGCTTAAGCAAGGCTTTCTCGTCGGCCAACACTTCGACCAAGATTCCTGCCACCGATTCGTATGCAAGGGCGTGGTAGCGAACATCACTAGGCTTCATGCCCCACGGAGAAAGTAGAATCGGCACTACCTTCCAACCAGGCCTGTTATCTTCAACGACCTTAAGGTATCGCGCCAACTGATCTGAATGTTCTCCCGATCCGACTTTGTTTTCAATCACCACCGCAAGGCGATTTCGTTCGCAAAGGATAAGGATGTCAATGTTATGCACCTCACACTCAACATGGGCTTCATGGAGTCTAAGGTCATCCTCATCAGTGAGTACCATTCCCAACATGTTCGAGAGAAACGTGTCTCCCAAGCCGTGAGCCGCTCTAGGATTCAGCAAATACGCCAAGAAGCGAGAGTGACGAATCTCTTGCCGAGTAAGCCCGGCAGCCTCAAAGACATTGAAATCAAAGAGCTGTTCCTCAAGCTCCTGGAGATTTGCATTGTCAGCGGCGAACTGAGTCAGAACCTCAAGTTCCGTCAAGCGTCCACCTCAAACTCCCACTTCCCCGAACCAACTTCCTTCGTCCCTTGCGGGAGTTTGACCTCGCCGCGCGTATTCGGCGGCAAGGTGACCGTGAGCTTAATCTTCCCACCCACGCGACGCCAATCGGTCAGGATCGGGCCGCGGATCGAGTCGTAGGTTGTCCTCGCGAAGTTCAGTTTCGGATCGAACACCGGCGCAATCTGGACCACGCCAAACCCCGGTTCGAGCGTACGAATCCCGCCGATATTCTCGAAGACCCAGCCCATAACCGCACCATACGCGTAGTGCGCAAAGCTATTCATCACCGGAGTTTGGAACCCGTTTTCCGGTGTCCAACCATCCCAACGTTCCCAAATTGTTGTGGCTCCGTTCTCGATCGAGAATCCCCAACTGGGGAACGTTTTGTTATGCAATAAGCGCAACGCAACATCGCTGCGACCAACCTTGGTCAACACATGCATAAGATCACGAGTACCGACAAACCCTGTGCTCAAATGCCAATTCCGCTTTTCGATATCGGCGACAAGTCGCTCGGCGGCCTTGGCCGCACGATCGGCGGGCAACAAGTCAAAGACAAGCGCCAACACATAGCTACATTGAGTATCGCCCTTCACCCAGCCGTCCGCTCGCGAATAGTGTTCAGCAAACGCATCCCGAAGGCGATCCGCTAATTCGTCATATTTTGCGGCATCACTTGCCTTTCCTAGCACATCCGCAGCTTGCGCAACAATGCGCGCGCTCCCCGCAAAGTACGATAAGTAAATAACATCGTTGGGCGTATCCGCGTTGTGGCTTACCCAATCGCCAAAGCAGTGAAACTGATCGGGCGGTAACAGGTTTGGCTTCGACCGCTTTAAGCAAAACTCGACAAACTTAACCATTTGCGGATAGTGCTCCGCCAAACGCTCTCGGTCGCCATAAAACTCGTAGCTTGTCCACGGGCAGATAACGCCGGCATCGGCCCATGCTGGGCCCCCATCGCTTTCGGCGACCTTCAGCGGGGCCACCATCGGGAATTGGCCATCCGCGCGCTGCGCATCATCCAATGTTGTGTTCCACTTGTTAAAGAAGCTTTCGACATGCGAGTAGTAACTCGCCGTGCGAATGTAGGCCTGCGCGTCGCCGGTCCAGCCGAGCCGCTCATCACGCTGCGGGCAGTCCGTCGGCACATCAATAAAGTTCATTTTCTGCGTCCACCAGGCGTTTTTTGCGAGCTTGTTGAGCATCGGATCTGAAGTCTCCACTCGGCCCACTTCCGGAGTCGCGGAGCTGATGGCCAAGGCTGTAAGCGTCGCCTTGGTGGGGGCGCGATCCAGCCCGCTCACCTGGATATAGCGGAACCCGTGGAAGGTAAAGCGCGGCTCCCAAACCTCGGTACCCTCGCCCTTCGCAATATACACATCGGTCGCTTCAGCACCCCGTAAATTTGCGGTGTAAATGGTGCCATCCCGGTTCAACACCTCGACAAATTTCATGCTCACCACCTGCCCAGGTTTGGCGCGTAAGCGCAGCCGAGCGAACCCGGCCAGGTTCTGACCGAAGTCCACGATGTACTTGCCATCCCCGCTCGGGCGAATCGAGATCGGCTCGACCTCATCGTAAACTCTCACCGGCTCGGCCGGAAACGGCTCCAGCGCGCCCGCCTTGGGCGAGATCACTTCGGGCGCCGCCCAGTCCGCATCATCGAATCCGGCGCGGCTCCATCCGCTTGGTTCTCGACGCGCGTCCATCGTTTCGCCAGCCAGAAAATCCTGCCGAATCGTGCCGCCGGCAGCCACCCGCCACGCCTCGTCGCCGGTCAACGTCTCCGTGCTTCCGTCTTCGTATTGCAGAGTCAGCTTGGCCGCCATGGCCGGACGATCGCCGTAGTGCGCGCGCGTTCCCGAATAGCCCAGATAACCCGCGTACCAGCCGTCGCCGACAATTGCGCCGATGGCATTCGCACCGGTTTTGATGAGCTTCGTCACGTCGTGAGTGCGCGTGTAAATGCGCCGTTCGTAGTCGGTCCAACCCGGCGTAAACAGGTCGTTGGTCACCCGCCGGCCATTGCAATAGATGTCAATCAGACCGAGCGCAGTGGCCGTGAGACTCGCCCGAACAAGCCCTTTTCGAACCTGAAGTTCGCGCCGATAGTGCATCGCCGGGCGATAGAGACGCCCGGCAACCCGACCCCACGGCTGACTTCCATAAGCGGCAATCTCGCGGGCCTGCGAGCCATTGGCCAGCCAAGATTTGTCACTCAGCAATGGGTTTCGGCCGTCGGAAAAGTCAACCCGCGCGATCATTCCGCTGGAGCTGCGGGGCTCGTTTCGCGCCACGATCTTGAGCTGATTTTGCGCGTGCAGATTGAGAGAGGCAAAGAGCGGTCGCCGCCACGCGTCGATGTTTCCATCGCTCGCGGCTACCCGCTCGCCGTTCAAAAACGCCTCCACTTGGTCGTCGGCGGTCAGGCTTAGGGTCGCCGTCTCGCCCGACTTGGCCGAAAAGTCCTTGATAAAGGTCACCGTCTCGTCGGCGCCGGCCGACCAAATCCAGTTCGCGCCCTCGAAGTTGGCCGTCGGCGGGTTCACGGGGCGAGCCGAAATCCAGGGCAATCGCTCCCCCGCGGCCAGGTCCGTGGTCGCGAAATGGGCCGATTTGCTCAGCTCCGATTCGCGGCCATCCTGATCCCACACCTGCACTCGCCAGGTGTAGGCGGCGCTGGTGGCCAGCGCCATCGGGATTTTGATCCCAAAAGTTTCCGCGCTCGTGACCCGCTGCGAGTCGTACAGCACGCCCTTCGGCCCGCTCACCACCACGCGATACGCGGTTTGGCGCAGGTTTTTGTCGGCCGAGTTTTGGGCTTGGAGCTTCCACGAAACGCGCGGCGGCTCCAGGCCAATGCCAATGGGCTCGCTCAGCCCCTCGCATCGCAGGCTAGCGGGGAAAATCGATCCGGAGGCAGACATGAGCAAAAGGCCGCTGACAATGGCGAGCATGCCCCGCAGTTTACACAGAGTTGCCTACCCAATCAACTCATCGAGCGCGGCAAGAACATCCTCCACCTCGTGATTCACGAGTTGGTGCTGGTAGCGGGGGGCTTCGTCGAGCTCGGCGCGCGCGCCGACCAACCGCCGCTCAATCACCTCCGCCGAGTCGGTGCCGCGGGCGCGAATTCGACGCTCCAGCTCCTCAAACGAAGGCGGCAACAGCATCACCGTCAGCGCGTCCGGACGCAACTCCATCACCTCAATCGCGCCTTGGACGTCAATCTTCAACACGGCCACCTTATCCGCCGCCAACAGCTGCTCAAGGTGGTCCAGCGGCGTGCCGTAGTAGTTGCCGTGCACGTGCTTAAACTCCAAATACTTGCCCGCATCCGCGCGATCCAAAAAGGTCGGCACATCCAAAAACGTGTAGTCCAGCCCGTCGCGCTCGCCGACGCGAGGTGCGCGAGTGGTGTGCGCCACCACGCGTACAACGCGCGGGTTGCGCGCCTGCCATAGGTCCAAAACCGTGTCCTTGCCCACCCCGCTCGGACCGCTCAAGATTAGCAATCGACCACTCATCGCTTCTTCTGGAATAGATCGGCGATTCGGCCCGCGACCTTGAACGGATCGTGCCGGACATAGTCCAGTTCGTTCACAAAGTTGCCCAGCAGCACCTTAAAACCCATCGCGCGGATGCGGTCCACGTCGGGCTCCACCACAAACTGGTTGCTCGTGCGATATTTCTCCACCGTGGTCGCGCTCGGCACCCCGCTGTTCACGACGACGTAGTCCACCACGCGGTGCGGCACGTTTGCCTGCAACGCCACAAGGTGCTCGGCTGCGGTAAAGCTGTCGCTCTCGCCGGGCTGCGTCATCACGTTGCACACATAAATTTTCAGCGCGTTGCTGCGTTCAATCGCCTCGGCGATCTCCGGAATCAGCAGGTTCGGAATCACGCTCGTGAACACGCTGCCCGGCCCGATGGTGATGACTTCGGCCTCTTCAATCGCGGCGATCGCGTCGGCAAAGGGGGTGCAGTCGGGCGGCTCCACATACAGGCGGCGAATCCGACGCCCGCTGGCGGCAATCGTGGTTTCGCCGGTCACCTCGCTGCCGTCTTCCAGCATCGCTCGCAGGCCCACGCGCTCCATGGTGGAGGGCAACACCCGCCCGCGAATGTTCAAAACCTCGCTCGCCATTTTCAAGGCGCGGTCATAGTCGCCATCGGATCGCTGGATCAATCCGGCGATCAGCAAATTGCCCAAACTATGGCCGCTCAGGCTGCCCGCTTCCTTGCCAAATCGGTGCTGGAAAAGGTCGCCCACCACCTTTTCGGCGTCGGCCAACGCCACCAGACAGTTGCGGATATCGCCCGGCGGGATAATGCCCATTTCAGCCGAGAGCCGCCCGCTGCTGCCGCCGTCGTCGGTCACGGTGACAATCGCGGTGATGTTGCTGCTGTACTGCTTAAGGCCACGCAGCAGCGTACTGAGGCCGGTGCCGCCGCCCAGCGCGACGATCTTCGGGCCCTGCGCCAATTGCTGCCGCCGAACAAAGGTGTTCACCATGCCGGATTTCATAGCCGGGTTGAGCGTTTCAATGAGTCGCCGGAGCAACTTGCGCAGACCGCGAAACACCATGTAGAAGCCCAGCACCAGCGCGCCGCCGCCCAACACGTGGGTGACCTTTTCTACCTGCCCCTCCGGCACCAATCGGCTGACCCACGACGAGTAGTGCGTCGTCACGTTCTCCACGAGCGGGCCAAGAATCGCGCGGAAACTCACCATGAACCCCAGCGCAAACAAGATGAACCCAAAAACCGCCGCGATAATGGCGCCACGGACCCCCACGGTGGGGGCCAAAATGCGCCGGATGCGGTAGTTTTTGATCATCCGGCTGAGTTACTTGTCGTCCACAATCGTGCTCAAAATCGCGTTGATCCCGGAATAGAAAAGGCTACCGACGAACGCCGAAAGGAAGTCGCCGACCACCAACCCCAGCCGCATAGTGCCCACCCAGTAGAAAATCGCCGCGTTGATCACCAGCGAAAACAGGCCGAGCGTGAGACAGTTAAGCGGCAAGGCGATGAGCTTGAGCACCCGGCCCAGAGTTGCGTTGATGAGCCCCAGCACCACGGCGGCCAGCACGAGCTTGACAATGGCGTCGCTGCTGCTGGTGTCGGCGCTCATTTTCAGCCCGAGCATGGCGGTGATTCCCGCCGCAAGCACCAGCGCGACGGTCATCACGAGCCATCGCAGCAACCAATTTTTCATGCGTACATTATGACGGTTGCGCCGCCATACTAGGCCTATGTCATTTAGTTATTGCGCCTTTGTCCTCACAGATCGCGCACATCCGGTGCACCGCGATTATCACGACAACGAGTACGGATTTTGGACCGATGACGAAAGCCGTCTCTTCGAGCGCCTCGTGCTCGAGATCAACCAGGCGGGGCTCAGCTGGGAGACGATTCTCAAAAAACGCGAAGGTTTCTGGCGAGCGTACGAAGGCTTCGACGTTGACCAGGTCGCGGCTTACGGCGAGGCCGACGTCGCGCGTCTGCTCGCGGATCCGGGCATCATTCGCAATCGGCTGAAGGTCAACGCCGCCATCCACAACGCCCAACAGATCCAACAAATCCGCGCCGAGCACGGCAGCTTTTCGGCGTGGCTGGAAAGCCACCGCGCGCTGGACAAGCCAGCTTGGGTGAAGCTATTCAAGAACACGTTCAAGTTCACCGGCGGAGAGATCGTCGGCGAGTTCCTCATGAGCCTCGGCTACCTACCCGGCACGCACGACGACGATTGCCCGGCGGGCGTTAGAGCCGCGGCTTCTCGCCCAGCAAGCCCGCCAAAGTAGGCTCCATCGCCTTCGCCCAAATCTGATAGCCGTCCGCGTTCGGGTGGAGAAGGTCCGGCATCAGGGTCTTCCACATGTCGCCGTCGCGGGTCATAAAGTGGCGACCGATATCTAGGAAAGTCACCCGCTTATCGGCGAACCCGGCGATCGTGCCCGTCGCTTCCGCCACCTTCTGGCGATAGGGGTCGGCGGCGGTCGCGCCGCGTGGGAAAATGCCAAGCAGCAGCACCTTGGTCTTCGGCATGGTCTCTTCCAGCCTCACCAAAATGCGGCGAATGCCCAGCGCCGTGGCCGCCGGATCGCTAGAGCCGTGACCGATGTTGTTGGTGCCGATCATGATGACGGCGACCTTCGGTTTGAGGCCCACCATCTCGCCGTTCTCCATGCGCCACAACACGTGCTCGGTGCGATCGCCGCTAAAGCCAAAGTTGGCCGCGTTGCGCGAAGCGTAGTATTTGTCCCAAGTCGCCTTGCCATCGCCTTCCCACCCGTGGGTAATGCTATCGCCAATGAAAATGAGGTCGTAGCCGCCCTTCTTGGTTTTGGCCACGCATGCCTCGTGGCGTTCGCGCCACCATTGGTCTTGCAGACGATGGGCGGGGGTTACCGAAACCTGAGCGAGCGCGATGGCGGCAAAGAGCATTGCGCCAGTTTAGCCTAAGTGCCGAGACCGGGTGGCGGCGGATCTCCGAGGCCGCTGGGCGGGGGATCGCCGGGCGTCGTCGGAGTCGAGGGTTCTTCGTCCTCGACGAACTCGCCCTTGAGCTGGCCACTGCGCCACGACTCGTTGCCTTCCTTGGTGCTCACCTCAAACCAATTGCTCAGCACGTCGTCGCCGCGCGAACTGCGCATGCGCACGCCAAATGCCTCGCCCACCAAGCGCAGGCGGTCGGCCACGCCATCGTAAATGGCGCTCTTGCACCACACCTGCCGCCAACGTCCGCCGGCGAGTTCTTGCCGGGCTTGCGGGGAGCCAGAAATCTTGGCGCGCTTCACCGACTCGTCGTACCAATACTCGATCCGCTCAGCGATTACGCGAACCGGATACTTGCGCCGCGTCGCGGGATCCAGCACCTCGCGGTCGAGTTTGCGCGATTCATCGTCGGGTGGCGCCGCCGGACGCTTGGCCGCGATGCTCTCCGGCACCACCGGGCGGAGCGGCTCAAATTCCTCCTCGCGCAGGGTGTTGTCCTCCACCGGCTTGACGAGTAGCGCCACATCTTTCTCCAGCAAGACCCGCTTTTCTTTGCGGTAAATCGTGGCCGTCTCGCAGACCATGTTGACGTCCTTGCCGTAGTAACGCACCTTGCCCGTGACCTTGATCACGCCGGTCTTGCGGTTGTGGACGATCGTGTCGCCCTTCACCAAAATCTCGCCGTCGGTTGCCGAGGCGGTGCGGTAGGTCACGATTTCGCCGTCTGGCGAGGTGCCGCCGTCGGCCGAACTAAACTTCCAAATGGCCTTCTTCGGGCTGAGAGTTTCGTCTTGAACCGGCCCCTTCCAGGCCACGGCGCCCGTACTAAATGCGCCCGAGCCGAGCCGATAGCGCAGGTTCTTGGCGCTAATCTCGCCGCCGTAGAACTTGCCCTTAATCTCCTGCGGCACGCGCAATTCTTGGTCGGCCTGCACGAACATCAGCTCGGAGGAGTTGAGGTTAAAGTTCTTGTTGGTCAGGTTGACCAGCCCGTTGCAAAGCAGCATCCCTTCTTGTCGCTGCCAGCTACCTTCCTCGCCCTTAAAGCCAAACTGCTCTCCGCTTTTGCCACGGTAAAGGCCGTTCGAGACTTTGACAAAGTGGATGGTGTTGCGATCGCGCGTGACGGTTGCGCTTTGCACTGAGCAGGTTCCGACCTTCTTCTCGGCGGCGTAGAGTTCCAGATCGGCCGGACCCATGCTCAGCATCGGCACCGCATCGGAATCGCCCGCTGGGCGACGATAATCGGCCAGTAGGTCGAGGCGCAAAAACTGCTTGAGGCGCGGACCGCCCCAGTACACCGAGGCCCCGACAAACGCCACGGCCACGGCTCCCCAAAGCAGGTTCTTGCGCGAATTCACCATGGGTCAGACGCTTGGACCGGCGCGAAAGTCAAGGCTAAGATCGAGATTGGGCGCACTGTGGGTAATCCAGCCCACCGAAATCAGGTCCACGCCCGCCTCGGCGTAGGCACGCACGGTCTCGCTGGTGATGCCGCCGCTGGCTTCGGTGCGAGCCCGTCCCGCGATTCGAGCGATGGCAACACGCACCTCATCTGGCGACATATTGTCGAGCATGATCACGTCGGGACCCTCGGCGAGCGCTTCGTCGAGCTTGGCCATGGAATCCACTTCGACCTCGATCTTCACGAGGTGCCCCGCGTGGTTTCGCGCCGCGCGAATCGCCGCTGCCACCCCTCCGCAAGCGGCAATGTGGTTGTCCTTAATGAGGATCGCATCGAAAAGCCCGAACCGGTGATTGTGTCCGCCGCCGCAAGTGACCGCATACTTTTCAAACGCCCGCAAACCTGGCGTGGTCTTACGCGTGCAGACAATCTGCGTCTTCGTCCCGGCGACAAGCTCCACCATGCGCGCCGTGGCCGTCGCAACGCCGCTCATATGCCGCGCGAAGTTGAGCGCCGTGCGCTCCGCCCCGAGCAGCGCCCTTACCGAGCCCGTAATGCTCAGGAGGTCGGTCCGCGCGGCGACTGGGTCGCCGTCGTGAGCGAGCACTTTAATGGTCGCGGTGGAATGGAGCTTAGCGAACACCTGCGCCGCGACCTCCAACCCCGACACAACCCCCGCCTCTTTGGCGAGCAGCACCGCCGTGCCACGTTGGTCCGCGGGAATCGTGGCTTGGCTCGTCAGATCACCGGCGAGGCCAAAGTCCTCGGCCAGCGCGCGGCTGATCGCTTCGTCAACAAGATGCTGCGGAATGTTCATGCGGGCTCCTCGACCATGCGGTCTTCCAACGAAACGGTGGCCACGCTTGCCGTCTGATTCCAGGCAAGGCGCGAGTGTCGCCGCATCAAATCGTCGCTTTGCGGATGGTCACTGCGGAAGTGCGCCCCTCGCGACTCGCGACGCTCCAACGCGCTCTTGGCCATCATCAGGCCGGTGAGCGCGCGATTGGCCACCCCGTAGTTGTTGTTCCCGCTGAGTTCGAGAATCGCGGAAAACGTGCGGCACGCCTCGTTTAAGCCGACTTCGTTACGGTTCAGCCCGACCTTGTCCCACATCACTTCGCGCATCGTCGCGATGGAGGTTTCCCCGACCGGCGAGGTCATCATGTCGCGGATCATCGGCACTGAGTAAGGCAGGTGGACGGGCGCACTGGCGACCACCCCGTCGGTTTTAACCAGGATGTCCTCGGCGACGCGCGCGCCAAACACGACGGCTTCCAGCAGCGAATTCGAGGCCAGGCGATTGGCCCCGTGAACGCCTGTGGAACTGACCTCGCCACACGCCCAAAGGCCGCGCAAGCTCGATTGACCGCTCAACGTGACGTCAATGCCGCCCATGTGATAGTGGCAAGCCGGCGCCACAGGAATCAGTTCCGTCCGCGGGTCAAGCCCGATGCTCTGGCATTGAGCGAAGATGTTCGGAAACTCGTCCGGAAACCGCTCGCCAATCGCGGCCCGCGCATCGAGGCTCGGACGGTTGCCGAGCGCGATTTGATCGGCCACGCCCCGCGCCACAATATCGCGCGGCGCAAGCTCCGCGTCGGGATGAATCGGAACCATAAACCGCTCGCCATGCTTGTTGACGAGCACCGCCCCCGCGCCGCGAAGGGCCTCCGTAATGAGCGGCAACGGATCCACTGGCGTCAGCAAGGCCGTCGGGTGAAACTGGACAAACTCCAAATCGGTGAGCATCGCGCCCGCCCGAGCCGCGATCGCCAAGCCGTCGCCGCGCGCCTCCACCGGATTGGTGGTGAAGCGATAGAGCTGTCCGATGCCGCCCGTCGCGAGCACCACCGCCGACGACCGGAACAACAGCAGCCGATGCTGCTGACGAGCAACCAAACCAATGACATCGCCTTGCTCATTGAGCGCAAGCTCGGTCGCGAGCACGTCTTCGTGGACGCGAATGTTCTCGTGCTGGTGAACGCCCTCGATGAGCGCGCGCATCAGCTCGGCACCGGTCGCATCTTTGTTCGCGTGCAAAATCCGCGGCCGCTGGTGCGCGGCCTCGCGACCCAACGCCAAGTCGCCGGATTCGGTGAGGTCAAAGTTCGCGCCGAGATCGCGCAGAAAGTTCACCGCCGTGCTCGCCTGTTCGCTCAGCACCCGGGCCACGCCCGGGTCGGTTAGACCGGCGCCGGCCGCAATCGTATCGATCTCGTGCAGCTTGGCCGAGTCGCCATGCCCGACCGCCGCGGCCATGCCGCCTTGAGCCCAAAAACTACTTCCGCCGGTGAACAGCGTGCGCCGCGTGAGCACATGCACTCCGCGACCCGCGCACCGCAGAGCCACCGAAAGCCCGGCGATTCCCGAACCCGCCACCAAGACGGGCGCATCAACGACCTGATCGAACTGCGAAAGGTCGGCGGCAATCACGCGCCGCGAACCCCCGCCCGCACCTGCAGCATGCGATCAATTGCCTGTTGCGCGCGCACCCGAATGTCCTCCAGAATCGTGATCTCGAACTGCCCGGTTTCCAAACAGGTGATGATGTTGTCGAGCGTGATTTGCTGCATGTGCGGACACAATTTGCAGGGCCGGACGATCTCAACTTCGGGGTTTTGGGCGGCCACGTTGGCGCTCATCGAGCATTCGGTAATCAGCGCAATGCGCTTAAGTCCCGACTCGCGAACCATGCGCGTCATGCCGCTGGTCGAGCCCACGTAGTCGGCCTCATTCAAGATTTCGGGCGGACACTCGGGGTGCGCCATCACCATGAGGCCGGGGTACAAGCGGCGAAGCTCAAAAATGTCTTGCGGCGTAAACCGCTCGTGCACCATGCAAGAGCCGGTTCCGTTGATAATCCGCACCTTCGTTTGGCTCGCCACATACTTGCCCAGGTACTGATCGGGCAGAAAAATGACCTCGGGCACACCCAGGCTCTCCACCACCTCAACCGCGTTCGCGCTGGTGCAACAGATGTCCGACTCGGCCTTCACGTCGGCGTTGGTGTTGACGTAGGTGACCACGGGCACACCTGGATGCTGGGCCTTGAGCACGCGCACGTCGGCGCCGGTGATGCCCTCCGCCAGCGAACAACCAGCCTCCAAGCTCGGGATGAGCACGGTCTTGTGCGGGTTCAGCACCTTGCTCGTCTCGGCCATGAACTTGACGCCCGCCTGCACGATGATGTCGGCTTCCACCTTGGTGGCCTCGCGCGCGAGTTGCAGGCTATCGCCTTGCACGTCGGCTACGGTCAGAAAAATCTGCGGACTCTGGTAGGTGTGGGCGAGAATCACCGCATTCTTCTGCCGCTTTAGCTCCAAAATACGCTCAATTTTGGGCCGATGGATCTCCCATTCTGCCTCGGGCATCGCCCGCAAAGCGACCTCACGAATCGCGTCCATGTTTGGCGAATGTGCCACGTTGTTAAGTGTACTACGCTGGGATGACCTTAGGAATCTTGCGCCGCGGGGAATGATTCCCTTGTCCGTTCGGTTAAAACCGTCAGTATGAGTCGCCCACTTGAATTTGACGACATCCTGCGGATCAAGTCGATCAGCCATGTCGCCGTGTCGCCCGATGGCAAACAGGTGGTGGCGGCGCTCAAATCTGTCGCCACGCCCAGCACCTACCAAACCAACCTCGTGGACTGGTCGAACGGGCGCCCCAAGCGTCTGACGAAAGGCCGCGTTTCCGATGGCCAACCGCAGTTCTCCGCCGACGGACGGCTCTTCTTTGGCAGCAACCGCAACAAGCCCAAACCGGCGGTGTTCACGCTCAAGGATGGCAAGCCGGAGCTGGTGTTCGAGATGCCCGAAGGCAGCATCGGCGCGATGAAGGTCTCGCCCGACGGCAACAAATTCGCGTTTCTCTATCGGCCCGCCGACCCCCACGCCACCAAGGCCGCCAAGGCCGAACGCAAGCGCGCCAAAACCAGTGAGCCGCCTCTGGCCTTCAGCCAGTTTCCCTGGCGATTGGACGGCGACGGCGAATTCGGCGACCGCACCTGGCACCTCATGGTTTGGAGCGGCGGCAAAGCCGAACCGCTCGGCGTCAGCGATTGTTGGGCGGGCATTGACTTCGCTTGGCTCCCCGATTCGTCGGGTCTCGTGGTCGCCCACGATCCGCGCACGGAGCCGTTCATGGAGTATTCCGCCGACATTCTCGAACTGTTCCCGCTCAAAGGCGAGCGAAGAGTTCTGAACTCAGGGAACGGCGGCAAGAGCATGGTCTCGGTGAGCCCCAGCGGCGAGCTAGTTGCCTACGTGCTCGACCCATCGGAGCCGCATCACTGGGGGATTCGCCGGCAACAACTCGGCGTGGTGAACCTGAAAACCGGCGCGCATCGGCTTGTGATGGCTGACCAAGACCTCTTGTTTAGCGGCCATCCGCTGGGCGATGCCCGCGACGCCAGCAACCCGCAGATCCTGTGGCTGGACGAGGACCGGGTGGCGATTCCGTGGTCCGAGCGCGGCGACTACGCGCTTGCCGAGGTCAACCTGGCCACCGAAACGGCGACAAAGATCGCGCATATCACCGGCGAGGTTCACGTGACCGCGCACCACAAGGGTCAGTTTTGGGGCTGGATTTGCACCCCCGAGTCGCCCACGGAAATGGTGACCATCAAGGGCGGCAAGATCAAGCTTCTCGCGCCCGTCAATCGCGATTGGCTTAAGGACTGCGAGGTTGCCCGCCTGGAAGAACTGCACGTCCCGGTTCCAGGCAGCTACGACCTGCATGCCTGGCGCATCCGCGCGGTGGGTGCCAGCAAAGGTAAGCGCCCGGCGGTCATCAGCGTGCACGGCGGTCCGGCTTGCTTCTATTCGCCGACGTTCTTCTTTGAGATGCAGATGTTTGCGGCGCACGGCTTCGAAGTGTTCCTCAGCAATCCGCGCGGCTCGACCAGCTATGGCGAGGAGCACGCGCGCTGCATCCTCGGCGAATGGGGCCAACAGGATTGGGCGGACGTCAAGGCGCTAACCGACCACGCGAAGGCCGATCCCGAGGTGGATACCGACCGCGTGAGCATTGTCGGCGGCAGCTACGGCGGCTATATGGTCAACTGGGCCATTGCCCACGACCCGACGTACCATCGCGCGGTGAGCGATCGTTGCGTGAGCAACTTGCTGAGCAAGTGGGGCAACAGCGACTACCCGTTTGTGCCCGACGGCGTATGGCCCGGCTGCGCGTTTCGCGACGACATTGATGTGCTGTGGGAATGCAGCCCAATCAAGCACATGGGCAACGCGAAGACGCCCACGCTCATCATTCACTCGGTGGGCGATTTGCGCTGCCACATTGAGCAGGGCGAGCAGGTGTTTACCGCGCTGAAAATGCTGGGCGTGCGGACCCGGATGGTGCGCTACCCGGTGACGACGAGCCACGGACTAAGCCGCAACGGACCGCCCGATTTGCGGATTCACCGCCTGCAAGAGTACGTCGCCTGGCTGAAAAGCTAGCGGTTGAGCAGCTCGCGAAGGCGATCGCTGGCTACCGCGCGCAGTTTCTTCATCGCCTGAAGTTCGATCTGGCGGATGCGCTCGCGGCTGATTTTGAGCTCACGGGCGAGGTCGTCGCGCTCCATTCCGTCGCCGTCGGTGTCCATGCGAAGGCGATTCGCCATCACGCGTCGCTCGCGCTCGCTGAGTTCCATCATGATCACGTGAAGCTCTTGCGTGAGTTCTTGCGTGATCATGCCTTCAGCGGCATCCATTTCGGTGTCGGGCACCATCACGCCGAGCGTTGAGGATTCGGCGTCGCCGACCTTGGAATCGAGACTCAGCATTTCCTGACCGGAAAGCATGATGTGCTGAAGTTTACGGGGGCTAATGCCCATGGCCGCGGCCAGCTGATCGTGGCTGGGCTCGGTGCCAAGTTCGCGGGTTAGGCGGACTCGCTCGCGGTCGATGCGGCGCAGGCTCTGGGAAATGTGGGCGGGCAGGCGAATCGCCTTGCTCTTGTAATCAATGGCGCGGCCAATGCTCTGGCGGATCCAGTGGGTTGCGTAGGTGCTAAAGCGGAAACCCTTGCTGGGGTCAAAGCGATTGATCGCGTGCATCAGGCCGATTGCGCCTTCTTGCACAAGGTCTTCGAGGGGGAAAGTGCGGCTGCGATAAGAGCGGGCGATGTTGATAACCAACCGCATGTTGGATTCGATAAGGCGCTGACGAGATCGGGCGCAACCACCTTGGGCTGATGTGGTCAGACCCGTTTCTTCCTCCGCCGACAACAGGGGTTCCTGCGTAAGCCGGTTAAGGTAGCTTGGTACGCTTTCCTCGTGATCCATCGAATCGAAGAACATAAGTCGCTCACCGGTCTTTCCGAACAAGACCGACTGAGACTGAATTGCAATTAATGTGCCAACGCGCCAACATTAGCCCCTGAGCACACCCCTATTGACGCCGCCCACTTCACTCGGGTTCCGAAGAAAAATGGGAATCTGGCTCTCAGATTCCCATTTTTACCGATTTAGTTCCCGCGTGTCAGCTTTTGGCTAAAACCCAGTATCTTTGGCAGGGTTTCCTTTTTAGAACTCGGCGAACCCATCTTGGTGCATGGTCTCAATCCGGCGGATCGTGCCGGTGTCGGACCGCATTTCGATGGACTCGGTGTAGGCCGCGCCGCGCTTGTAGCGCACGCCCTTGAGCAAGTCGCCGCTGGTGATGCCGGTGGCCACGAACACGACCTTCCCGCGAGCCAAATCTTCCGTGCGGAACACCCGGTTGACGTCGCCATCCACCATGTTCACGGCGCGTTCGCGCTGCTCGTCTTTGGTGAAGACGAGGCGGGCTTGCATGCCTCCTCCGCAGCAAAGTACGGCGGCGGCGGAAAGAACGCCTTCGGGCGCACCACCCGTGCCCATCAGGCCGTCCACGCCCGAATCCGGATCGAGGGCGGCAATGGCCACCGAGAGGTCGCCATCGGGAATGAGGTGAACCCGTGCGCCGGCGTGGCGCACTTCGTCAATCAGCTTTTCGTGGCGGGGACGATCGAGAATGCCGATGATCAATTCGTCCACATCCTTGCCCTGGGCCTTGGCCATCAGCCGCACGTTCACCGCGGGCGGGAGAGTGATGTCGACGATGTCTTTGCATTCCGGGCCGACGACGAGCTTTTCCATGTAGCAGTCGGGGGCATGCATCAGCCAACCGCCGGATTCGACCGTGGCGGCCAAGACCGCGATGCTGTTGGGAGTGCCGTTGGCGCACAGATTGGTGCCTTCGAGCGGGTCCACCGCAATTTGCACTTTGGGGCCCGTGCCGGTGCCGAGTTCCTCGCCGATGAAGAGCATCGGGGCCTCGTCGCGCTCACCTTCGCCGATGACGATGGTGCCCGCCATCGACATCTCGTTGAGTTTGAAACGCATTGCCTCGCAGGCCGCACGGTCCGCTTCGTCGCGATTCCCCTTGCCGACCCATCGAGCGGAAGAAAGCGCCGCTGCTTCCGTAACCTGCAGAAAATCCAGATTGTCCAGGCTCATGTTTTTATCGAACCACGCTGTTCGTGGTGATAGGATACATGATCGGGTGCCGGAGGCGTTTTCGTTCGCCGGATTCTTTGTGCGTTCCGTTAACTTCGGTTTTGCCCCCGAACTTGGGCCGCCGAATCACCCACCCGCAGTTGCTGATAGCCGACTAGCTCTGCCGCAACTTCGCGAACAACAGAGATTCCAGCTCCTCGCGGACTGGCTCGGACTCGATTTGGTCCAAAACCTCGGCGGCGAAGGCGTACACCAGCAGCGCGCGAGCTTCGCTCGCGGGGATGCCGCGCGACTGCAGATAGAACTGCATCGACGTTTCCAAATGACCGACCGTCGCGCCGTGCGTGCACTTCACGTCGTCGGCGAAAATCTCCAGCTGCGGTTTGGTGTTCATGGTCGCCGTCGGCGAGAGGAGCACCGTTTGGTTTGTCTGCTTGGCGTCGGTCTTTTGCGCGTCTTGGTACACGAAAATCTTGCCGTTAAACACCGCCGTACTCTTGCCGTCGAGCAAGTGCTTATAAGCCTCAAAGCTCTCGCAGTTCGGCATTGCGTGGTCCAGGCGCGTGTGGTTGTCCACCAACTGCTCGCCGGCGATGCACGTCACGCCATCCAGGCGGGTGTGCGCGTTCTGGCCGATGATCGCGCAGTTCACATCGTTGCGGGTGAGCAGGCTGCCGTACGACACGTTGTAATGCTTGAACGTGCAATCGCCGCTTTGCTCGACTTCGGTCAGGGCAATATGGCGAGCGGCCGGGCCTTCAATCTGCAACTTCACGTACTCGATCTTCGCGTTCGGCGCGATCCAAGCTTCGGTCACGGGCAGGCTCAAGGTGGGCTCCGAACCGAGCGTGGCGTGGACTTCGACGATCGTCGCTTCCGCGCCGGACTCGGCCACGAAGTACACCCGCGGCGACACCCGAGTTGCCGAACCCGTCGTCAAGAACAAGAATACGATCGGCGCGGCGACCTGCGCATCCTTCTCCAGACGGCAGTAAACGCCGTCAGTAAAGGTGGCCGTATTCAGCCGTGCGAAGAGGTCAATCCCGGGCTTGCGGAGCACGCCGTGGTGCGCGGCGACTTCAAACGAAGTCGTGTCGAGATCGGCGAGTTGACCGAGCTTATCGGCCTTGCCCATGGAGATCGCCGCTGCCAGTCCTTCGACCGCCAAACCTTCAAGACCATGCGACAGGTCGGCGCGGAACGTGCCGTTCACGATCACGGCCAGGCTCTCGGCTTGCGAGGCGACCGGAATATCCAGCAGGTCCGCCGCCGAAACGGTGGCCGCCACCGGCTCTTGCCAGGTGATCTCGCTCAGCAAGCGCATGGGGATGTAGCGCCACTCTTCCGATTGGTGCGTGGGCAACGTCACTCCGCCGAGCATGTCCCAGGCGCGGGTTTGCAGCGACCCGGCGACGGTGCGACCGGTCGGCGTGGCGTTGAGAAGTTGGGTGGGCAATTCGGTAACCATGCTCGCGTCAGACTCCGGCGGCGACCTCGTCTTCTAGCCAACTGTAACCGCGTTCTTCCATCTCCAGCGCCAGGTTCTTGTCGCCGCTCTTCACGATGCGACCGCCCATGAGCACGTGGACAAAATCGGGCACGATGTAGTTCAGCAAGCGTTGGTAGTGCGTGATCACCAGGATGCCCCGCTCGCCGCCGCGCAGGGCGTTCACGCCGTCGGCGACCACGCGCAGGGCGTCAATGTCCAGCCCGCTGTCGGTCTCATCCAGCACGGCAAACTTCGGCTCCAGCACGGCCATTTGGAAAATCTCGTTGCGCTTCTTTTCGCCGCCCGAGAAGCCTTCGTTCACGCTGCGCTTCAGCAGGTCTTCGCTCAGGTGGAGCAATTCCAGCTTGCTGCGCATGAACTTCATAAAGCTCATCGAATCCATTTCCGCTTCGCCGCGTGCCTTGCGCACCGCGTTCAGAGCCGTGCGCAGGAAGTAGGTGTTGCTCACGCCGGGAATTTCAATCGGATATTGGAAGGCGAGAAACACGCCCGCCGCGGCTCGCTCTTCGGGCTCCATTTCCAAAATGGATTCGCCCTGAAACTGAATGTCGCCCTCGGTGACCTCGTAGCCGTCCTTCCCCGCGATGATGTTGGCAAGGGTGCTTTTGCCCGAGCCGTTCGGCCCCATGATGGCGTGCACCTCGCCGGGATTGATCGTCAGGTCAATGCCTCGGAGGATCTCTTTGTCCTCGACGCGCGCGTGCAAATTCGAAATCTGAATCATGGGAATCGTCTCGTTCTACGAACCACGCCGGGGGAATGTTAGGCGAGGTCGGAATCTGTACTATTTTGGCACGATTCGGCGGTGCATTTCAAGCTGGTTCGTTCGCAAGTAAACCCCGCACAAGCTTCGGCACCCCAAGCGAGGCGGGTTCGTTGATTACTTCCAGACGACCCTCGAGCCAGCCAATGCGGGGCGGATCGGGGTCAATGAGCACGATGCGCTCGGCCTGCGTCATGTCCACCAGCCCGGCGGCGGGATACACGTTGAGGCTCGTGCCGATCACAACAAACACATCCGCTTGCATCGCCCAGTCCGTCGCCAGCTCAAACCCATAGGGCGTTTCGCCAAAGAAGCACACATGCGGGCGCAGCTGCGAACCATCGGGCGCGAGGTCGCCCACAATAATGTCGTCGCGCGCCTCCATCACCAGGTTGAAGTTCTCCATGCTGCGCACCTTGAACACCTCGCCGTGCAGGTGGTGTACTCGTCGCGATCCCGCGCGCTCGTGGAGGTCGTCAATGTTCTGCGTAACGATCTGCACCTCAGTGTGGCGTTCCAACTCGGCCAGGGCGTGGTGGGCCGCGTTGGGCTCGGCGCTCGCGGCCTCCCGGCGACGCAGGTTGTAGAACTCGAGCACCGTCGTCGGGTCGCGTTGCAACGCCTCGGGCGTGCAGACGTCCTCAATCCGGTACTCCGCCCAGAGTCCCGTGTCGGATCGAAACGTCGCCAAGCCCGATTCCGCCGAAATCCCCGCGCCGGTGAGAACAACCACTTTCACGGTTAGAAACATAGCAAAAATTGCGCCCGACGCGCCACGCCATGCCGCAGTTACGGTCAAAATAGAAAATACGGGGATTCATAAATAATCCAAAAATCTTGCGAAACACCCGGCGGGTGAAGGCGTTTGATGGATCGAACAATCCTTTACGGATAAAGGTAACTATGAAAACAATGAAAGTCTTGACAGTGGCAATCGCCTTCGGTTCTTTTGCAACAGCGGCATTTGCCGAAACTTATGGTCTGGTCATGGGTGTTAACGATTACCCGAACCCCACCGACGCAACGGGCAACCCGTTTAAGGACGAAAACGGCAAGCCAGTGGACAACAAGCTGAGCGGCTGCGTGAACGACGCCAAGGCTTACTACGATCTTCTGCAAAAGAAGTACGGGGTCAAGGCCGCTAATCTCAAGATGATGGCCGACAAAGAAGTGACGGGCGAGAAGTTCGTCGACGCGGTGCGCTGGCTGGTGCAAAGCGCCAAATCGGGCGACCACGTGTTCTTTCAGTTCAGCGGCCACGGTTCGCAAATTGACAACAAGGAAAAGGCAAGCGGCAAGCAGTCGGTTATCGTTCTGCAAGACATGCGCTTGGTGACGAGCGACTTCTTTAAGGAACTCGGCCCGCTCCTTCGCAACGCGGGCATCAGCAGCACGTTCCTCTTTGACAGCTGCTTTGCCGGTGGCATGAGCAAACCGCCCGCCACGCTCAACGAAATCCTCGGCCTGGACAGCATGGGTGTCATGTTCAAGAAGGGTCTAAAAATCCGACCCGGTAAGAACCGCTACTTGTTGCCGAAGAACATGGTGAAGGCACAGATGGCGCTCGCCAACAAACTCGCGGCAGTTTCTCAGACAGTGAAGGCTCGCTCGATGGCCGGTACCGAAGCCACCACGTGCTTCATTTTCGCCAGCAAGGACAACCAAACCAGCTCCGACGTGAGCGGCCCGAACATGCAAGCGCACGGCTTGTTCACGCTGGTGCTCAATGCCGTTCTGAGCGAGGAACCCGCCCTGCCGATCGGCGACACAGTGAGCGCGATTGCCGAACTGCTCGATGACAAGGGCTTTACGCAGACGCCGAACGCCGAGGCAACCTCGGCCGATCGCATTAACGCATCGTTCCTGCCTCTGTAAAAACCCCGCACTGGGCGGGGAGAAATGCTCTCCCCGCCCTTTTTGTAAGTCAAATTCCGTCCGAATCTTATTGGTGAACCCCGTCATGCGCACTGCTCTTGCTCGTCCCCTCCTTGGTCTCGCGGCCCTTTCGCTGCTGGCCGCTAGCTACGCTCAACCGGCCCTCGCGCCTCGGCCGATGGCGCAAATCGGCGAACCCAAGGTGAGGCTCATCCCGATGTCGTCAAACAATCTGGTGTTCGACATGATCGAGTCGAAGGACGGCACGCGCCTAATTACGCACGACCGCTCGAGTTCACCGCGGCTTTGGGATCCCACCACCATGACCTTGCTGCGCGTGCTCGGTGGTCACACCGAATCGGTGCATGTCGTCGCGTTTAGCGGGGATGGACAGCGCATTCTGACGGTCGGAAAGGAAGAGGCCCGCGTGTGGGACGCCAAGACCGCCGTGATGCTGGCCTCCGTGCCGGCCAAGGAAGGGCAGGAATTTTTCTCCGCGGCGATCTCCAGTGACGGCTCGCGCATCGCGATCGGTACATCAAAGGGGCAGTTAATCATTGCCGAAACCGGCAATCCACTGACAAACGTGACGCATTCGCTCGGCGAGAATGTCGTGCAGGCGATCGAGAGTTTTGGCCCCCAAGGGTTCGCCGCCGTGAGTCCGCGAGGCGGCGTGATCGTCGGCCCCGACAAACAGATTTCAACCCAGATCAAAGGCGGTTGGGCCGGCCCTTCGTTTGGCATGGTCGTCAGCAAAGACACCAAATCGCTGCTGGTGACCACCGTCGGCGAATTCGACGTCAACGCGAATCACTTTCAGGGGCAGGTGGCGATGGTTGACACCGCGACCGGCGCCCTCGTCCGCACGTGGCCGACGAACTTTGCCCACCGCATGGCCGCCGGAAGCAGCAACGCCGACGTGTTCGGCCATTTCCTCGGCACCAACGAAGAGCTGGTTTCGGCTTACTCGGCAAATGGCGAGGTTCAGCTTTATTCGCGCTCCACGGGCGCGCTGGTTCGCACGCTCAAAGGCAACTCCGACGCCATCCGCGAGATCCGAGTGTCCGCCGACGGGACCAAGGTTGGCACCTATTCGGACGTGGACGAAATGATTCTGTGGGACGTCAACACGGCGAAGTCGCAGGAGCCGGGCCAGGAGTTTGCCGGGCCGACGGCGGCCACATTTTCGACCGATGGGAAGTCGTTCTGGATTGGCTACCAAACCGGGGCGATCCGCAAGTTTAACCTGGGCTCGAACAGCTACGACGAGCGCATCATCGCCGCTACCACCGGCGTGCGCCACATCAGGTTTGTTGGCGACGGTGATTGGATGCTCACACAGTACGAGAGCAAGGAGATCGGCTTTGGCGCGAAGTACCCGCACCGGCTGTGGGACCTGAGTGGTGGCGACGCCCCCGCTGTTTTGCCGGCGCTCCGCTATCCCGTACAAACTCAGCTGGGAGGACGCATGCTGATTCCCGATTTCACGGAGTACAACAAGATGATCGGTGTGGACCTCGGCGCGGTGTTCCCCGATGCCGGAGCGCGCGGCGTTGGCGTGAGTTCGGCCAGCGACGGCCTGCCCGACAACTTCAAGCAAATGTGGTTTTCGGATGATGGCAAGTTTGCCGCCGTGCTGGATACGGATGGGAAGCTCGGCGTGGGCGCGATGCGCCCCGAAGACAAGTTGGGCGACGACACGATTGTGCAAGCCACCGAGCCCGATAACATGATCTTCCGGCTCCAGTTTTTCAATGACAAGCAGACCGTTTTGGTTTCCGATTTTAAGGTTGGGAAGGTCGAAAAACTCGTGCGCTACAACCACCGCACCGGCAAGGTGGTGGCCGAGTTCGGCGAGCACTTCGGCATGGCCATGCACGCCGGCATCTCCGCGGATAACAAGACGGTTTTGGTGGCCGACAACGCGACCCTGATTAACTACGACGCCGAAACTGGTGTCGTGCGCTATAAGCAGAACCTGAAGGATTACGGCATGACCGATAGCACGGGTTTGCGGCTCGTGCAAGGCGATAAGAACGCCGTGATCATCAACTATTCGGGCATCGTAACGGTTGACGTGGCGACCGGCAAATCCGTGTGCAAGATTGAGAACAAGGAGTACGACGACCTGGATGCGCGCATCCACCCGGAAAAGCCGTGGGTGCTCGCGGTTCTCGGCGACAAGGTACGCCAAGTGGACTACCTCACCGGCGCGATCGTCTCCGAGTTCCGGGCCACCGACGAGCTCAAACAAGCGATCTATCACCCGGGCGGAACGCGAATCGCGACCGTTGATGCGACCGACGGCGTGACGTTTTATGATTCGCAGCCGCGCGCAGAAACGACTGATGCCAGCAAGCCGCCGACCATGACCAATCAGCGGTTGGCGAACTTTGTAACTCTGACCGACGAGGCAGTGGCGACCGACGACCCCGACAATTTCACTTGGCTGGCCATGGACCCCGCCGGACGCTACGACGCGGTGGACCCCACCCGAGTCAACGGCGCGAAATACGTGTTGCGCTGGTCAGGCGGCCTGGAACCCATTAGCGTGGAGCAGCTGAAGCAGCAGTTTTATGAACCGAGTCTGATGGCGAAGGTGCTTGGCAGCAATTTGGAAGCCTTGCGGCCGGTGCCCTCGCTGGAATCGCTCAAGCTCTATCCCGGAGTAAAGGTGACCAAGTCGGCCCGCAAGCCGACCGAGTTTGAAATCTCGCTGACCGAGCGCGATGGCGGCGGTATTGGCAAGGTCCGCGTGTTTCTCAACGGCAAAGAAATCGTCACTCGCGACGGCGTTGGCTACTTCAAGATCGACACCCAGGACTATAAGCAGTATCTCTTGCCGCAATCCATGCTCGAGCTTGGCTCGCAGAAATCGAACTATCTTGAGGTCAATGCGACCAACGAGCAAGGGACTCTGACGAGCCCGACAAACCTTACCGATTTGGGTGTCCCCAAGGACCTTGAGGTGCCCGATGTGAAGGTATACGCCTTGTTCGCCGGGACCTCGGACTATGTGGGCGAAGATGGCGACTTAACTGCGCCGGCCAACGATGCTCGCGTGCTTGGTCGCACCGTGAAGGACCTCGCTAGCCAGCTTCTGCCGGGCAAGGTGAACGTCACCACGCTGGTGACATCCGACCCCATGCCGGTAAACCGCCCGACCCGGACAAACATCCTCGCGTGGTTCAAAGATGTGCAAAGCAAAGCGACCGCCGGCGACATCATTGTTGTGTTCTTTAGCGGCCACGGCACTAGCCAAATCGGCGAAAAATCGGGCTACTTCTATCTGACAGCCGAAGCAAACCCGGCAGACCTCAGCGAGCTTTCGGCGGCGACGGCGACGATTTCGGGCGAGGACCTTCGCCTGGCGTTGAGCCAGATTCCCGCCAAAAAGCAGGTCGTGATTTTGGACACCTGCCACAGCGGCGCGGCGCAAGAGTCTCTCTTCGCGGCCCGCTCGGTGCCCAGCGACTATCAACGCGCCTACGAATCCATTCGCGAGAGCACCGGCACGTGGGTGCTGGCCGGCTCGGCCGCCGACCAACTGAGCTACGAGGCGAGCAACGTGGAGCACGGCATGCTGACCTATTCGCTGCTCGAGGCAATTGACCGCGCCAACGGCGAGGGTCTGCGTGAGGCGCCCGGCGGCGAACTCTTTTTGGATGTGCGCACGTGGTTGCGCTATGCCGCCGAGCGGGTCGAGAGCCTAAAAAACGAGGTCGGCCTCAAGGCGGTTCAACGCCCCGAACTAAAGGCGTCGCCGACGAATCAGTCGTTTGATCTGGGCGTGACCAGCCCGAGCAAGCGCGGGATGGTCGGCCTCAAACCGCCCAAGCCGATTATTCTGTTGGGCTCGTTTAGCCAAGACGAGGAAGACCCCCTGAACCTGGAGCCAATGATGCAAAAGGAATTCGCGAAATCCGAATCGCTGAAGTACTGGCCCGAGGTGGCCAAACACCCGAACGTGCACCGCGTCTCGGCAACCTACTCCGTGGAGGGTGAAACGGTGAATGTGAAGGTATTCGTGCAGTACATCGACGCGAGTCTTCAACGCTCGACGAAAGCAACTCTGACCTTCACTGTGGCCAAGAAAGACCTCGCCACCCTCCCCCAACTCATCCGCCAATCGGCGGAGAAGAAAGTTCTGGAACTGCTCGGGGCGGGGTCATCCACCTTATTCACCGGCCACGTGTTTTAGCACCCGACGCCGGTCCATGGACTTCCGCCGTGCCGAAGAAATCAACGGGGAGGTCCACGTCTTGCAGCATCAGGGCAACGCCGTCTTCAGTGGACAGGGGCGTGGGTCCTCACTGCTGACGTCGCAGCAGGTGGTGCAGGTTATCGAATGCATGTTGCGGTACTGGTGAGCAACACCTTCCAACAATAACTGGGAGCTAGGTAATTGGAAGTGCGAGTGGCTGGCGGACAAGGACTCGAACCTTGACTGACGGCACCAAAAACCGCTGTCCTGCCATTAGACGATCCGCCAACGCCCTTACGTTATACCCCGACCGAGCCAGTGCTGGCAGGGCAAAACGAAGCCCCCTGCCGATGGCAGGGGGCTTCAGTTTGAGGTTAGGTCCAGCGAGCCTTACTTCTTGCGGCGAGCAAGGAACAGGCCAGCGCCAGCCGCGAGAATCAGACCCGAGGCCGGTTCCGGAACCGGCGGATTCGACTTGCGGTTCGTACCGATGATCGCCAGCGGGATCAGACCGAGGAATGCACCACCGATGCGGCGGCTGAACGAAGCGTTCTCCACAACTCGGGTCGGTTCCACAACGTCCGTCACCGGAGTTTCCACCGTCGGCATGGCCGGTTGGAAGGCCACCACTTCGGGAGCTTCGGCCACCGGGCTCGGCGTCGATTCGACGCGGATTTCTTCGTCACCAACGCGGACCGGCGATTCAAGCGTGTCGGTCAGCAGCGGACGGCGGCTTTGATCCAAAGCAACAACCGTCTTCGGGCCACGGGTCATCGGGTTACCGCAGACCACCACCATCACGGGGTTGCCAAAACGGTCGACCCAAATCTTTTCGCCCTTCTTCATCTTCAGCAGTTTGCTGCGAAGTTCGCCGGTGGCGGCGGGGACGTTATAAACCGTGTAGAGACCACCTTCCTTAACCGTCGAGAGCGAAATCTGCGACATGTAAGCCATCACTTCGCTGCGAGTCATGGCGAAGTGGCGCATGTAGCGGTCCATCACGACCGGTTCGTTGTTCAGCAGCTTGATGAACGATTCCTTCGTGGGGGTGGGGCGGGTGATGTAAGAGTTCCGCGGAAGTCGAGCTTCTGCCGCTCCCACCACACTCACCAGAGCTACAACCGTAAAAATTCGATTAAAATTCATTGAGACCTTCTCCTCGTTGACTATTGTACGAGCACTATCCTTGCCAAAACAACCGCAATCCGAGACTCCAAGCATGAATCTGGGGAAACTCTAGTAAATTTACCCGTCTCATCCTAGCAATTTCGCGGTTCAATTCAATCTGAACGATCGTCCGCCATGTGCTCACGCGCACGACGAACCCGTTCAATGAGTTCTAGAGCGTCTTGGGCGGCCGATTGTTCCGCCTCCTTCTTACTTCTTCCACTTCCTTCGCCCATCACCTCATTGTCGAACAAAACTTCGACTTGAAAGCGACGCTCATGAGCGAAACCGAACTCGCCCACCACACGGTAGGTCGGAGTTTTACGCCAAATGGCCTGCGCCACCTCTTGCAATTTGGACTTGTGGTCGTTCGGGTTGACGTCACCCGTCCGCACCATGATCAGATACTGATTCAGCTGCTCCAGGATAAACCAGCGCGCCTGTTCCAGCCCCGATTCGATGTAGATCGCGCCAATGACCGCCTCAAACACGTCAGCCAAAATCGAGGCGCGTTGGCGGCCGCCGGTCGATTCCTCGCCGGTGCTCAACACCAAGAACTCGTCGAGACCCAAACGCAGAGCCGTCTCGGCAAGCGGATTTTCCTGCACCACACTGGACTTCGCTTTGGACATCAGGCCCTGGTCCCAGTCCGGTTGGTGCTCATAGAAGTACTGCGCCACCACCAGGCCCAACACCGAGTCGCCATAGAATTCCAGGCGCTCGTAGCTGTCCCGCACGACGTTGGTCGCCGCCGAGCGATGCGTCATCGCCAGCCGGAATAGCTCCTGGCTCTTAAGCGGGATGGGCGACGGAATAACCATTAGCGTACTTTGCTGATCGCGCGGTGAATGCGCGCCAAGCCTTCGCGGATGTTGTCCTGGTTGGTGGCATAGCTCAATCGCAGATGACCTGCGCCATTGAACACCGAACCGGGCACAACCGCCACGTGAGCTTCCTCCAGCAGATATTCGGCCAAAGCCGCGTCGTCGGCAAAAACTCCGCCCAACAGGGGCCGCACATCAGGAAACGCGTAAAATGCACCGCCGGGTGTGGGGCACGTAAAGCCGGGTACATCGTTGAGACCCCCAACAATCAAGCGACGCCGCGCGTCGAATTCGTCGCGCATCGCGGCGACATCCTCGGCGGGAAGTTCCAACGCGGCCATCGCGCCAAACTGCGCAAACGAAGTCGGGTTGCTTGTCACCTGGTCTTGCAGGTTCGACATCGCCGTGGCGACCGCTTTGGGCGCAACGGCATAGCCGAGCCGCCAGCCGGTCATCGCGTAGGTCTTGCTGAATCCATTAATGTAAATCGTGCGGTTGCGGACTTCTTCGCCCAGCCCGTAGATGCTTTCGTGCGAAGCGCCGTCGTACACCAGTTGATCGTAAATCTCGTCTGAGATCAGCCACAAGTCGTGCTTTAAAGCAAGCGCGGCAACCTCCTTAAGGAATGCCCGCGGCAACACCGCGCCGGTCGGGTTCGAGGGCGAATTGATGATCAACGCGCGGGTGCGCGGAGTGATCGCCGCGCGAACATCCTCGATGCTCGGCACAAATCCGGTATCCGCCCAACCTTGCACAATCACCGGCGTCGCGCCGGTCAACACCACCTGGTCTTGGTAGGTCATCCAAAACGGGGCAAGCAAAATGCACTCATCGCCGGGGTTCAACACGGCTTGGCAAGCGTTGTAAACCGAGTGCTTGGCACCGCAGCTCAACACCACTTGGGCCGGTTCAACCTTGCTGTTGGTGCGCGACACGACCGTGCGGGCGATCGCCTGGCGGAGCTCGGGAAGCCCGGCACTGGCCGTGTACTTCGTTTCGCCGCGGGCTATGGCCTCAATCGCGGCGTCGCAAATCGGGGCGGGGGTATTGAAGTCGGGCTCACCGGCCGCGAAGCTAATCACATCCACTCCGGCATCGCGAAGCGCCCGAGCTTTCGCGGTAATTGCGAGCGTGGGCGACGAACGGACGGATTGAATGCGCTGCGAGAGTTCCACGGTTGCGAGTACAGCAGTAGGATACCCGTGGTTATACTCTTGCCCATGACGCGCGCGGCCAAGCTCAACGGAGAACTCCTGCTCATCCTGCTTACCGCGACCCTCCTGCACCTGGCGGCGGGCAGCACCATGTGGATTGCGCCGTGGAATCTATGGCAACCGGATCATGCCGCGATCGGCGCTTTGCGCTTGCCGCGGGTGCTCACCTGCGTCACGGGTGGGTTTGCGCTTGGCCTTTCCGGAGCGATCTTTCAGGCTGTGTTTCGCAACCCCATCGCCGAGCCGTATCTGCTCGGCGTCAGTGGTGGCGCGGCGATCGGCGGCTCGGTGGCGGCGCTCACCGGAGTGTTCACGTTGCTGGGCGGGCTCGCCGGGCCGCTCGCGGCCATGGCGACCGGGTTGCTCACGCTGCCTTTGGTGCTCGTCCTGGGCGGGCGGGGCCGAGCCTCCGCCGAGCGACTTCTCATCGGCGGCGTGGTCATCGGGTCGCTACTGGCCGCGCTTAACACCGTGATCTTGCTGCTCGCCGGAGCGGATTCCAACCAGGTGCTGCGGTGGCTGTTGGGCACCGCCTCCAACACGACGCTCATCCATGTCGCTTTTCTCGCGGCCCTCATTGGGCTCGGCCTGATGGCGCTGCGGCCGCGGCTCGATGGGCTGCACCTGCTCATGATCTCCAGCGAGTCGGCGCAGACCCTCGGGGTTTCGCCGCGCCGCCTCATCCGCGAATCGCTGTGGATCGGGACGGCCCTCACCGCGGCGGTCGCCGGAATCATGGGCTTGGTCGGGTTTATCGGCCTCGTCTCACCGCACATCGCGCGGTTGTTGCAAGGGCAATCGCCGGCCAAAAGCGCGGTCAGCGCCGGACTCGTCGGCGGAATTCTGTTGGTGCTCGCCGATCTTGCCAGTCAGCGGCTCGGTGAACTGCCGGTCGGCGCGGTTACGGCGGTAATCGGCGCGCCGGCGTTGTTGTGGCTCCTGCGCCGCTAGAAGCTCACGCGCTCGTTTTCGCGGCTGACGGCCATGGCGAGGCCCACCAAACCCATGCAAAGCAGCACGGCCGTTCCGCCTGCGCTGAGAAATGGCAGCCACAGCCCCACCACCGGCAGAATCCCGATGTTCATGCCCAGGTTCACCAGCGTGTGGAATCCAAGAATGGTGAGAATGCCGGTCGCCACGAGGCGCGAGTACACGTCCGTGGCTTGCACAATCGCCCGCGCCACCCGGAAGAAGAACACCCCAAAGATGCTGAGCACGAGCCCCGCGCCGACCAGTCCGCCTTCCTCGCCCACGACCGTGAACACAAAGTCGTTGTGCTGCTCCGGGATAAACCCAAGGCGCGTCTGCTCGCCTTTGAGAAAGCCGCTGCCCGTGACGCCGCCGTTGGCAAACGCCTTTTGCGCTTCGTGAACCTGGTAGTCGCTCCCGCCCACGTCGCGCACGCCGCGCGACTTATCTTTCATGGTCTGCACCCGCTTGATCTGATAATCCTTCAGCACGAGCTCGGGCTTGAATTTGAGAATCCCGACGATGCCGATGATGCCAATGAGCACCACGGTGGCGATGGTGCGCCACGGCACGCCAGCCACAAGGCTGATCATAAACCATATGGCGAGCACGCTGATGGTCGCGCCGAGGTGAGGCTGTTTGAAGATCAGCAGGACGGTTGGCAACAAGTACAAAAATGAAGTCGCGAACGTGCGGAACTCTTTGACGCGATGGCGGTTCTCAGCGTAAAACGCCGCGACCGCCAGAATGACGGCGAGCTTGCTGAACTCGCTCGGCTGAAACTGCATCGGTCCGATGTCCACCCACCGGCCCGCGCCCTTGGTCGTTTTTGGCGCGAGGAACACCAGCACCAGCAGCGCAATGTTGATGAGATAGATCTTGCCGGAATGCTTTTGCCATAAGGAGAGCGACGTCCGCCAAAACACGAAGAATGGCGCCAGCCCGAGGATCATCAGCACCACCTGCTTTTTGAAAATGCCGATCTGCCGGGCGTGGTCAATGCTGTAGATGCTGAGCAAACCCGCGCCCAACAGCAGCACGGCCGAGATGAGCATCACCGGGTCGCCCCACGTGCGAACTCCGGTTGGCGTGCCGACCCGACTCTGACTCGCTTGCATGGCGCGTTATGGTTGGCGGGTGCTGCCGAAGTGGATTTGCCGCTTGACCATGCCCTTGCCTTCCACAAACCAGAACAGCAGTTTGCGCTCGGAGGGCTTCGTCGGCGAGCCGTACTGAAGATTGACTTCGACCCGCACCGAATCGCTCTGCGGGAAACCTTCCAAGGCGAGCGGCTCGTCGGCGGTCGTAATCTCGGCGGTCGCCGGAATCGGGTTCAAGTCCGCGCCGAAACTACCCTGCCACGTCCAGGAATCACCCACCGAAAACGGGAATTTCAACAGCGGAATCGGGCGCTTGAAGACCTCGTCACCGTAGGCCACGAGCTCAAAAAGGCCGGGCGCTTGGCGATAGGTTTCGGTTTCGATGGCCACGCCATGCGATTCGAACGAGTGAGTGATGATCTCGCCCTTCGTCGCCGACTTCACATCCACCTGAAACGGGTGGCCGTTCATCACCAATCGCGCTTTCGTGTAAGGGATGGCGCCGGGATTCAGCGTGTCAGAGTGAATCTTGTTAGAAACACCCACCGAAATCGCCCAACTGTCATGCCCCTTTTTGGTTACGCAACCGCCCAAAAGCAACCCCAGGGTGGCGAGCGGAAGGACACGAAGGTTCATGATTGGCGTTACTTTTCAGGACCAATTCGATAGGAAACCAGTTCCCGAATGCGGGTGAATTTTTGCTTACCGAAGCTGCCGGTTTCGCGGAGTCGCACCAGGCCGATGCCCTTGGCGTAAACCGCGACCTGCTCGCTCTTTACCGCCGCCCGAGAATCCATATCCACCGTGCCTTTGATCGTCACTTCCAGCGCCGGAAGCTTCTCGCCCTTGTAGCTGAAGCTGTAGAGCATCTTCGAGGAGCAGTCCATTTGCAGCGGGGCGCGCTCGTCAAAGATCATCGTGTCGCCCACGTGCGACCATTTCTGCACGCCGCCGTTGGCCATCACGACCACCGGGTACGGCTTGGTCAGCGGCTCCTTGAGGTCGAACCCGATGAGCATCACCTTTTCTTTATCGAGCCGGTAATACGTCGTTTCGAAGTTGCGATCGTCAATGCGGCTACGAATGCCATAGGTGGTTTGGCCATTGATCTCGGCCGCGCCCACCACTTGGTCCTCGCAAATGCTGTCCACCTTGTTAATCGTGTCCTTGTAGGTCCACACGCTGCCCGCGTCAACCGGGAAGAAGTCCGCGACGGTCAGCGTCGCGGAGGACGCCTGCGAGGCGAAAAGGGCGAGAGTTGCGGCGACCAACATGGCGATTTACTTCGTAAGTTCGAGCGTGCTCACCATTTTTTGACCAGCCTGCGTGGCTTCGGTCACTTGGCGAACCATCCCTTTTCCTTTGACGTACCAAGCCGTCGCTTTGAGCGGAAACTTGGAGCCGCCAAGGGACAAAGTCCCCACATTTTCTACGACGATGGCGTCAAATTCTCCAGCCGGAACTTTGACCTTTTCAGTACGGACGATCTTGTAATTGGAGTTCCCCTTCACTTTTTGGGTGGCCATTTCGCCGGACATGTCCGAGGCCCAGGTGGCACCGACGCTACACACGGCGGGCAGGTCGAGGGTCGGTTTGTCAGTCTTTACCGTGCTACTGGTAACAATGTGAACTCCGCCTTTATCCACCATGATCGTCGTGGTGCCGAGCGCAGAAAGGTCGCCATCAAACTCCATTTCATAGGTCGCCTTGTCGGCGGTGGCGTCCACCAACCGCGTGGTCATGTCGCCGACCAGCGTCTGGGTTTGATCGCCCGTTTTGCGGGTCTCGGTCATGGTGTGCTTGCCGGGCTCACTGAGGCCGTAGTACTCCAGGCCCTCGTGCATGAGGCTGGCGGGCAGCTCGATCTTTTTGACGGGCGTTTCGACCGTGCCGGTAGACGAAGAGGCTCCCGATGATTCGGGAGCCTGAGTCTTGCCGCACCCCACCAGGGCGAGGAGCGCAAGGGGAATCCAGGAACGAGCTTGCATTTACTTGAGGTTCGCTTTTTTGAGCTTGAAGATTTGAATGATGATCAGATTGTTGATCGCGATTTCTTGTCGCAATCGCACGAGGCCCACGTTCGGAGCCCAGTGGCTGGTGACCGCGCTAATGCCTTGGCCGACCTTGGGTTCGAGTTCGGCCATGAGTTTGGCTTCTTCCTTATCCTTGGGGATCGGCGAGGTGCCGCCCGAGTTGGGAGCCACGCCTTGTTGCTTGGCGAGTTCAGCTTGATACTTCGCCTTGTCAAAGCCAGGAATCGTCCAGGTTTGCTCTTGCTCGAACACGTAGGCCATGTACGACTTCTCGGCGGTGTCCGTCTTTTGCGTACCGGCGCAGGTCAGCGAGAACTTGGAGGGGCCGACGGGGTTCGTATCCGAGCCACCACCCGCGGGGAGCGGGCCCACGCCCGACCAGTCAATGACCTTGCCTTCCTCGAGCGGGAAGAACATAAACGGCTGCGGCGGGTTGAAAGGCACCATCTCCAGTTTGTCCACCTTGAGGTTGGGGCGAACCCGAGCGGCGGCGACGGAAACACCCTTATCGGTGAGTCGCCACATTTGCTTTTCGCTCGACTTTTCACCGTTCACTTCCTGATCCGAACCGATGAGCATTTCGAATTCGACGCCACCTTCGATGGGGAACACCTTGCCGATGGTGAACGTGAAGACCGTGTCGTTCACGGCTTGCTGAGCGCCGAACGTCGAGGTTGTTTGGGTGTCAAACACCCACGAGTTCCCTTCCTTCACCGGGAACAGCGTCTTTTCCTGACCCTTGGCAATGTTCAGGGCCTTCACATCATCGGCCTTGGCCGTGCCCTTGTAGCTATCGCCGGATTTGGCGCAGCCGCTGAGCGCGACGGCCGCCGGAAGCACCAGCAGCGCGATCTTCGACATTCGATTCATCTTCATTTCTTTATTCGTTCCTGAATTGTACTTACAGCATCGCGGATAAAGTCTTCGTCCGGCAAATTGCTGATGGTGACGGTGGAGCCCGAAAGCTCCTCTCTTACCGTGGGGGCTGCAATTGCAATGCCATTCACGATCAACATGAGTTGAAATTTATCTTTTTTGCGGCTGAACTGCCACATGCGCCGCCGACCTTCGTCAGAAACGTCGAGGTGCAGGTCGAGCAGTTTCTTGCCCGATTCGGTGACCCGCTCGTCCACGGTCAACCCTTTGATATACGTGGAGTTCATCAACACATGCGTCGCGGAAAGCAGCGCACCCGTGCGCTCCGACCATTCCTGGTTCGGCTTGGTGATCATCTGCGTGAGCGACTTGGCCACGTCTTGCGGCTTCTCCACCTTCTTGGCTTCCTCCAGGTAGTAGGCGGCAATCCGCTCGGGGGTTACGTCCGCCTCGCTGCTGTAGCGATTCATGACGGTTTGCGAAAATGTGGGCAAAAACCACTGCAGGACTTCGGCCGTCATCGAACGATCTTGTCCGTTGGCAACAAACAGCACGGGCACTTTCACCGGCACGACGATGCCGTTCTCAATCGCGTTGACGCTCAGGCCCGCCAGGGGCGTGCCGTCAAGTTTGACGTTGAGGTTGCGCTCCAACTTAGCGCGCAACGTGGCGTCGCCGCCGATCGCCTTTTGCACGTCTTCGGATCGCCACATGACCCGGGTCGTTGGCAGCCGATCCTCTTTGTCGAGGTCGTTCATGCGGCTGATCAGCGTGCTTAGCGCCTTTTGGTCGCCGCTGTGAGCGAGGATTAACTCGCGAATCGGAAGGCGTTTGAGGTTGTCGAGATCGCCCGTCGACTCGGCATCATACTCGTCCGATTTTTCGCGCGCCCCGCCGTCGGCGAGTTGCGCCATCTGATTCGCGACGATCACGCGGAAGCCCCGGCCGGACTCAATCGCGACCAGCGAGATGTCATCGGCGACTACGGGGTCGAACTTGGCGTTGTCTACCGTCAGCGCGGCATAGGCCTGGTAGCCCACGTAAGCGCCTCCGCCCACCACCGCGCAGAGGAGCGCGATACGAAGCGAGGGGTTCATGTGACGAGACGATGCCATAGACAAATGTGGGACGTTCAACACATTCCAAGGAGTGCTAAGTTCCCTGCCCAGATTATGACCGGGTTAGTCGCTGGGGTTAAACGAGGCGTACAGTTTGCCCGCGACGCTCGTGCAGATGACGGCGATGGCGACACACAGCGCGCTCGGCAACAGCGCGGCCAGCACGTGAGGCACCTTCGCGAAAAACGCCAGTCCAATGTAGGCGCTCACCGGTGGCGCGGTGCACACCGAAATCCCGAGCATCATCAGCAAGCCGCGAATCCCGCGCTGGGTGGGGTCTTCGTGTTCCGGGAACAGCAGGATCACCACCGCCATGACCGCCATCATCACCAGCGTTAAGGCGCTGCCCAGGATTGTGATCGAGGCGGCAATATTGCCCAATTGAGGGCGGGAAATGACGATCCCCAATCCCATGAGCGGCGACATCAACGAGGGAGGGATCGACTTGCCAAGCATTTCGTAAAACACGACTTGGCCCGAGCCGAATGGCAACGGCTTTTGAATGTCACCCAACCGCAGCATCTGCAAGAAGCCGGTCTGCCCGAACGTAACCGCCGCCGTGAAGACCATGCTGCCCGCGATAAAGAGGAGAAGAATATCCCGCGGACCATCGCCCTTGCTGAGAGGGACCCGAGCAATCAGGACGCACAGCCCCACCGCCGTGATCGCTAAGCTCGCCCAGGCCCATTTTTGCGTGCGGCCAAAGACAATCGCCTCCTTCCAAACCAGCGCGAGCGGCCCCCGTGGCGACCAGCGATAGATGCCGGTATCCCGCACCCGCATCTTGCCTTGCCGCGCCCGCGACGCGGCTTGCGCCACCATGTCCTGACTCTTCGCCGCCTCCATTTGCACAGCAAACTTGGTCGTGCTGGTGGTGCTGATGTCGTACAGCCAGTGGATGTTCTTGAGCGCGATTGAGTAGAGCCCGACCGAAAGCAGAGCGAGACCACCCATGCCGGCCGCCGCCAACTGCCACTTTCCGGTCAAGGGCGCGGTCGCGATCCAACTCGCCAGCGTCGCCGGGAACATGAGGATCGCCACGACCGGATGTTGGGTGCTCGCCGGGACCGCCGACAAGCCTTTGGTATACATCGTCACCGCGACAAAACCCATCGCGCCGAGCACGCACAGCAGGCCCAAAATGCGGGCGTTGCGCCCGGCCCGATCCGCCTCGTCGGTGCCGCGACTAAACAGCAGCGACGTCGCGTAGCTCGCCGTGGTGAACGTAAAACTCAGCGATATCCACGCCAATACGCCCATCGGAGTAAGCAGCGACAGATTCTGCACACCGGGCGTTCCACGCTGGAACGAGGCGATCATCTCGTTGGCCGCCTGCCGAAACATGAACGCATAGATCAGGAGCGGCACGAGCGTGGAGGTGATCGTGTCGCGCAACACCCGTAGTGCCAGCAGCTTCTTGGGCGAAACCGGCGTCGGGAAGAGCACGTCCACGTCGGGCGACTTGAACATCAATGAGAGGCTATTGCCGAGCGAAGCAAAGAGGATGAACGTCATCAGCGCAAACGCCGCGAACGCCATGGCGTAGAGCGCGTCCCCGCTAAAGGGGACCTTCCACATCTCTTCCATGCGCGCGTTGGTGCGCTGGCTGGTGACGCGACCGCTGGTGATCATATAGAACCAGCCGACAAACATCAGCACGCCGATGAGTCGCCGAGGCGACTTTAAACTGCGAATGATCGAGTTCTTAATCGTGTGGCCGAGCAGCCAGATTAGGGGGCGAATGTCGGCGCCTCCTCGGTGATCTTGAGGAACGCCGCCTCAAGGTCCATGCCTTCCATGCTGAACTCAGCTCGAAGTTGGTCGGGCGTACCCTCGAACAGCTTTTTGCCCTTCGCCAAAATCACCACGCGGTCGCATAGCTTTTCGGCCACATCAAGCAGGTGGGTCGAAACCAGGATGCTGGCGCCGCGGGAGCGCGCGTCCATGAAGTCCTGCTTAATCTCGTGCACACCGGCGGGGTCCACGCCGATGATCGGCTCGTCGAACAGGAACACGTTGGCCTTGTGCACCATGGCACAGGCGATGCTCAGTTTTTGGCGCATCCCTTTGCTGAGGGTCGCCACGAGTTCTTTCTTCTTGTCGCTCAGGTGATAGCGCTCCAGCAAGTTGTCGCCGTGAGTCTTGAAGACATCGAGCGTGTCGTAACACATCGCCACAAACTTGAGGGTTTCTTGCACTGTTAAAAGCTCGTACAGGCTGGGCAGTTCGGGCACAAAGGCCATGCCCGACTTCGCCTGGGCCATCTCAGTATCCAGGTCAAACCCGTTGATGAGCACCTGACCTTCCGTTTTGCGCAAGATGCCGGTGATGCTACGCATCGCCGTGGTTTTGCCCGCTCCGTTCGGCCCGAGGAGTCCAACGATTTCGCCGGGATGGATGTCGAACGACAGCTGATCCACGGCGCGGAATTTGCGGAAGTCCTTGCACAGACCTCGAACCTGAAGCATATGAATGTGTTTACCTAAGATTGCCTCGCGGGGTTGCAGAGACCTAGCCCTGCTCGGCGCGGCGCTCTTCCAATTCCAGACTGACCGACTCCCACGTGCTCATCGCGCTGGCCAGCTTCGATTCTTGATCGGCATAGGCCATGCTTAGCGCCAAGTGGTCGGCGTCCGGCCCCGCGCTGACCATCGCTGCGCTGGCTTTTTGGAGCGCCGTTTCGGCGCGTTCCACATCGGATTCGGCGGCGGACACCGCTTTTTCCAATCGCCCGATTTCCTTGCTGAGCTCGCGCGGCGTCATCGTCGAGGCGGGCTTGGCGACCTCGATGACAGCGGCCTTTTTCACCGGGCTCGGCGCACTCGCGCGATCGCGAAACGCGCGATATTCGGGATAGCTGCCCGGATAAATCGTGTTGCCGTCGCGGCGAAGGTCGAGCGTGTTGGTGGTCACGCGCTCCAACAGCCAGCGATCGTGCGACACCAAGAGCAAGGTGCCGGTGAATTCTTGCAGCACCTCAATGAGCGCCTCGCGCGACGGCATATCGAGGTGGTTCGTGGGCTCGTCGAGCACCAGCACGTTGGGGCGCATCGCCATGAGAATGGCGAGTTGCAACTTGTTCCGCTCGCCACCGCTGAGCGTCTTGATCGGTCGAATGCAGTCGTCGCCGGTGAACAAGAACCGCCCGAGGTGATTGCGCGCCGGTCCGATTTCCAGGCCGGTGCGATTGATCAGCGCGGCCAGCGCGGTTTGCGTGAGGTCCAGGTCAACCAGTTCCTGCGCGAAGTAGCCCACCTCGACGCTCGCGCCAATGCGGTAGCTGCCCGAACTCGGCGGCATCTGCCCCAGCAGGCACTTGATCAAGGTGCTCTTGCCGACGCCGTTTTGCCCGATGACGCCCCACCGCTCGCCGTTCATCACCAGCCAATCGAGGTTTTGAAACAGCGTCCGCCCGGGAAACGCCATGCCGAGGCCCTTGGTTTCGAGCACGATATCGCCGGCGCGTTTAGTCGGCGAAAAGTTAAAGTGGATGCCCTTTTCCGCGCTCGGCGCGCTCACCGCCTGCGCCTTGAGCTTGGTGACCTGCTTGAGGCGACCTCGCGCCTGAGCCGTGCGCTGCGAGTTCATGAACCGCCGCACATACTCTTCCATGCGGTCAATCTCGGCGGCTTGCCGCGCGGCCAGAGTCGCTTGCCGCTCGTCTTCTTCGGCCCGCAAAGTTAGGTAATGCGTGAACTTGGCCGGGTAGACCTTCGCGCCCTGATCCCGAAAGTCCATGACGCGCTCGGCGGTTGCCTCTAGGAACTTGCGGTCGTGCGAGACCAGCAGAATCGCGCCGTGATACTGTCGCACCCAGCCTTCCAACCACTCGGTGGCTTCCAGGTCGAGGTGGTTCGTCGGCTCGTCGAGAATCAGAAGCTCGGGCTCTTCCAGCAAGAGCTTGGCCAGCGAAAGGCGGGTCCGTTCGCCGCCGCTCAGCTTGGCAATCGGCTTGTCGTAATCCGGCTCTTGGAAGCCAAGCCGCGCCAGCACGCTGCGCACGTCGCGGTCGAGGTTGTAGCCGCCCTCGGCGATGAAGTGCTCGCGCAGCATGGACATCTCTTCCAACTCATCCGCGCTCAGGCTGTCCGCTCGGCCCTCAAGTTCGGCCAGGCGAAGTTCCAAGTCGCGCAAGTGGTCTTGCGCGGCCTGCGCCTCTTGCAGCACAGTGCGGTCCTCAGGCAAGTTGCTGTGCTGGCTCAGGTAGCCCACCGTGACGCCTCGGCCCAGGTTGACGCTGCCACCATCGGGTTCGTATTCGCCGCACAAAATCCGCAGGAACGTGGTTTTGCCCGCGCCATTGCGCCCCACGATCGCGAGCTTCTCGCCGTAGTTGACGCGAAGATTCACCGCCTCGAAAACGATTTCAGTGGCAAACTCCTTTCTTAGGTCGGCAACAGCAAGTAGCACGGGAAGCTCTATTTTGACAGAAGGTACACTGCCAGATTCCGGCCGGGGTGGCGGAATGGTAGACGCGGTGGTCTCAAACACCACTGGGGTCAAACCCGTGCGGGTTCGAGTCCCGCCCCCGGCACCAAACCCTATGATCTTGGGCGTGGGCACCGACCTCGTTGAAATTTCGCGCATCGCCTCGGCCATGCGCAACCCCCGGTTTTTAGAGCGCATTCTCACGCCGCGCGAACTCGCGAGCCGGCCCAATTGGTCGGCCAGCGCGGTCGCCGGACGTTGGGCGGCCAAAGAAGCGGCGGCTAAGGCGGTTCGCGCCTGGAACCTGTGGCACGACGTGGAGGTCTTCAACGACGAAGTCGGTCGGCCCTATCTTCGGCCCAGCACGGCGGTTGAGGGGTGCCTGCATTGCAGCATTTCGCACGAACGCAACATGGCCCTGGCGACCGTGATTTGGGAACGCGCCGACCGCGCCGAGGGTTCGAAAGAGTAGTCACATGCTTCCCGTGTTGTTCAATATCGGTCCGGTCCCCATCCGCAGTTTTGGGCTGCTGATGGTGGTCGCGTTTTTCGTGGGTCTGCAGATGGCGGCCAGCCGCGCGAAACGCTACGACATAGACAAACAAAAGGTCTGGGACCTTGGCTTGTGGCTGATTCTTTGCGGCGCGCTCGGGGCCCGCATCCTGTTTATTGCCCAGGAATGGAAGCACTTTTCGCAGCACACCGACGAGCTGTTTAGCCTGCAATTCAGCGGCCTCACCAGCTTTGGCGGCCTCATTGGCGGGGTTCTGGCATTGGTGATTTACTGCCGCCGACACAAGATTTCGACCCGGACCATGCTCGACATTTTCGCCCCCGCGTTGCTGGTTTCGCACGCCATCGGGCGCGTCGGCTGCCTGCTGAATGGCTGCTGCCATGGCGGTCCAACCACCGAGTGGTTTGGCGTGCACCAGGACAATCTCGCCGGGCTGTTTGTCCCCGCGCAGCTGGCCGATTCGGCCATGGTGTTGCTCGCTTGGGGCGCGCTCCGTCTATGGGAAAACAAACGCCAGCTCGGCCCCGGGCAAGCCTTCGCGTTCGCGATCATCGGCTACAACCTCAGCCGATTCCTTTTCGAATTCTTCCGCGCGGGCTCATCGAGCACTTACTGGGGCGGACTGCCCATCACGCAGGCGCAAGGGCTCGCCCTCGCCATGGCGATTCTGGGCGGCATCCTCTACGCGGCGTGGTCGCGGCGCGCTACTGGGGCTTCTTCTCCGGCATAGGCCCGGTGCCATAGGGCGCGGCGTCTACAAGCCTGATGCGACGGATCACGGGCGGCTCCAGCGGGCGATCCTGCTCACCTGTCTTCACGGCGGCGATTTTGAGGATCGTCGCGCCGCCCGAAATCGTTTCGCCGAACGAGGCGTAGCGATCGTCCAGGTGCTTCGTGCCCTCGCGGCTGAGCGCGAAGAAGAATTGGCACCCGTTCGTATTCGGGTCGGTGGAGCGAGCCATGCTGATCACGCCGAAATCGTGCGGCAAGGGACTCTTTTCCAGCGGAAACGCGTAGCCCGGCGCGCCGGAACCCGTGCCGGTGGGGTCGCCGCCCTGAATCACGAACGCCGTCCCGTCAGGTCGCTTCGCCACCACGCGATGGAAAATCACGTCGCGATAGAATCCGCCCTCAACGAGCTTGAGGAAGTTCCACACCGTGTTGGGCGCGGCGTCGGGTCGCATGCGCACCCGGATTTTGCCCAGCGACGTGTCGAACTCGGCGTCCTGATCGCGCCACACGCGGAACCCCGAGTTCGCCGAATCCTCGTCGGGCGTAAACACGACATTCCGGCCGTCTGGCGCGAGCGTGCTGATCGCGGGATTGGTCATGGGCTGCAACACCAGCGCCGCGCCTACCGGCCGACCCTGCTGAAACTCCTGCAAGTACAGCACGCCGACCGACTTGATGCTCCAGATTTTGAGCACCTTGGCGAGATCGGTCTTGCCGCCGTTAATCATGGCGCTAGCCAGCGGCTCCGATTGCTTGGTTGAGTACAACCGAATCTCGCCCGCGCTCGCGCTGATTTCGAACGGGCGATTCACGCCGTAGTAGGTGTACTGAGCCGACAGCTTGGCGGCGGCCAAAACGGGCAATGCAAAAGCGGCAAGGGCGAGGACCTTCATGTTCGCTAGTTTAACCCGATGCGCAAAACGGCCCGCAACCGGTTGGCTGCGGGCCGCACTTTGCTGAAGGAGGCTTGTTAGCCGCGCTTCATCGTCATGTTCATCTTCATGTTCATGGTTTGCTTGTCTTGCTTCATGGACATATTGGTGTTCATGCTCATGGTGCTCAGTGAACCGTCGGACATAAAGATATACATGGTGCCGGTGCCGCTCATTTTCATGGCGGTGCCTTGCGAAAGGTTCATGCTCAGGCTCACTTGGGCTACTTGCTTGCCGTTGACGGTTTTGATCGCAACCAGCTTGTAGGTGGCGTCGCCGCCCATCCCTTGACCCATGCCCGGCAGCTGACCCTTCCAGGTTTGGCCAACCTTAACGGGACCTTCCGGATAGGCAACTTGCGAGCCGCCCGCCGCACCCGCGCCGGTTGCCCGACCGCGGTTGTCGATGGTCATGGTTTGCGTCATCGGCTTTTGGCCGGGGATGCCCGAGGTCGTGGCTTCAATGGTGGCAGTAGTGCCCTTCACCGACTTGACCTTTTGGCTCACCGTCATGTTCATGTTCATTGGCTGGGGAGTGCCCGTCATGTTCATGTTCATCAGGTACTTGATAGTTTGGCCCGGCGTAAACTTGATGCGGAACAAGTAAGCATCACCTTGCTTGGTAATTTGGGCCTGAGTCGTTTCGGCACCAGCCAGCACGAGGCCAGCAACACCAAGAAGGGATAGAGCTTTCAGATTGATCATTGTCATTTATTTCCTACGCTGAGGACTTTGATTGAGTACTTCAAAAGTTGTTCTTGTGTGCCTTTCGACTCAAGGCCACTATTAATGGCCGGCGGCATGCGCACTTCGCACTTGCTTCCGGCTTGGAGTCCTTCCAGAGCGGCCATCAGGCCCGTGCTGTAACCGGTGTTCGTCGCGCCAAGCGTCACCGTAATCGGCTTCTTATCTGCGTCCGTGCTAAACACCTGAGTGCCGTTGAGCATGTTCACTTCCAGGTTAAAGCGAACCACGTCGCCCGCCTTCGCCTTTGGACCAGAGCCCGGCGATTGCGCCAGGAAGTCGAAGATGGCCACATCGTCGGGCTTGAGGATATCGAGAAGTTTGATCGTAAAGATCAGGGTCGCGCCGCCCGGAATGTCCTTTCCTGCGCCCTGATCGCCGTAGCCGAGGACGGCCGGAATGGTGAGCTTTCGCTCTTCGCCGGGCTTCATCCCGAGAACGCCGAGATCCCAGCCACGAATGACGGAGCCGGTGCCGAGCACAAACTTGAACGGCTCGCGCTTACCGTTGGCGTTCGAATCGAAGACGAATCCGTCGGTTCGCATGCCGGTGTACTCCATGTAGCAGGTGTCGCCATTGCGAACGAAATCGCCTTTGCCGGGCTTCAAGATTTCGATCTTGATCTTGTCGTGGTCGGCCTTGTCATTGCCAGTAAGCTCGGCGACGGGATTGCCTTTTTCTAGTGGCTTGGCGGCAGGACCGGGTTCGGCGTCCTTGGCCGGCTCGGTTTCGGTGCCGTGGCTATCGCCGGCGTGCACCGTCCCATCCGCGTGCGTGTGGGTTTGCAACGCAGGCTTTTCCGGGTTTTCGGTCGTGCCCATCTTGTCATCGGCCTTTGGACCGCATGCGACGAAGGTGACGGCGGCCACAATTCCTAAACTCAATTGAACGAGTTTTTGCATGTTCACTACTATACCAAGTCAGCCCGGTACACTTACGGTTCCCATGGCGAAAAAATCGGGCCAAAAGGAAGCTAAGGGCCCCGCCACAATCCACAACCGCAAAGCCTCTTTTGACTTTCACATTGAGGACACTTGCGAAGCCGGAATTGTGCTGATTGGCAGCGAGGTGAAGAGCCTTTATCTCGGTCGAGCGAACTTGACCGATGCTTTTTGTCGCGTCATGAATAGCGAAATGTGGCTCATGCAGTTCGACGTGGAGCCGTATACGCACAGCTTTAACTATCTGCCCGATCGCCGCCGCGACCGGAAGCTTTTGCTCAAGCGCAAAGAAATTGACGTGCTTCAACGCAAGGCTCAAGAAAAGGGGCTCGCCCTCATTCCGCTGCGCGTGTACTTTAACGATAAAGGTTACGTGAAGGTGCTCATCGGACTGGGTCGCGGTAAGAAAACATTCGATAAGCGCGACGCCATTGCGAAGCGCGACACCGATCGCGAAAAGGCGCAGGTTGCCGGACGACGACGATGAAACACCTGGAGGCAACCCTCCGCCAACTTGAATTTAACCAAGTGGTGGACATGTGGGCGGAGCACTGCGAAAACGAAGTTGCTCACGCCGAGGTCCTGGCCACGCTGCCCGCCTTCCACCCCGACGTGGTGGCGGCTTTGCAACTGCAAACAGCGCAAGGACTGGAACTGCTTGACGACCTGAGCTTGCCTCACCTCGGGCGAATCAAAGACCTCGAATTGAACGTGGAACGCCTGGCAAAGGGCGGTCGGGAGAACGGCGAAATTCTCTGGCAAATTGGCGACGCCATGGCCGTGATGCGGCAAATCAGTGCGCTCACGCAAAGCCGTCGAGCGGGTTGGACTTCATTAACCATATGGTTAGAATCCATGCCAGTGATCCCCAAACTCGAAGAGCGGTTACTCACCTCGTTGGACGGCGACGGCACCGTACGCAACGAAGCATCGGTCGAACTCGACCGAATTCGGCGAGGCAAGACCCAAGCCACCCAGCGCGTGCTGGAGCGCATTCAGAGCTACACCAGCGGCCGTCAACGCGACTTGCTGAGCGACCCGCTCTACACGCAGCGCGATGGTCGCTACGTGATTCCGCTGAAAGCCGAAAACCGCAACAAGATCAAGGGCATCGTCCACGACACCAGCGCCAGCGGCCAAACCATTTTTGTGGAGCCCGAAGACGTGGTCGCGGCGAGCAACCAATTGCGCGAACTCGAAGCCGCCGAACGCAGTGAAGTGGCGCGTATTTTGCGCGACCTGAGCGAGTACGTCGGGACGCATGGCAAGGAATTGGCGGAAGGCATCCGCGCCGCGATTGAGCTCGACAAGGTGTTCTCCCGGGTTCGGTTTGGCCTCGCGACGGGCAGCTCGATTCCGCGTTCGACGGCAGCGCACTGCCTCACCATTCGGCATGGCCGCCACCCTCTCATCGCGCGCGACAAGGTCGTGCCGTTTAGTTTGTCGTTGGGATCGGACGCGAATATTTTGCTCATCACCGGACCCAACACGGGCGGCAAAACGGTCACCCTGAAAGCGGTTGCGCTGTTCGTCGCGATGGCACAGTGCGGCCTGATGATCCCCGCCGCCGAAAGTTACGTTGGCTTCTTCCCGCAGATTTGGGCCGACATCGGCGACAAGCAATCGCTGGAGCAGTCGCTTTCGACCTTCAGCGGCAGCATCCAGAACTTGGCCTCCATCACGAAGAACCTCAAGCCTGGCGCGCTGGTGGTGCTCGACGAAGTCGGTTCCGGGACCGACCCCGCCGAGGGAGCGGCCTTGGCCCGCGCCATTTTGGTGTTCCTGCAGGAAAAGGATGCCCGGGTTTTGGCCAGCACCCACCATGGCGAGCTCAAGCTTCTGGCGTTCGACCGCCCCGGATTTGCCAACGCAAGCATGGAGTTTGATACAAGAACGCTCATGCCAACTTATCGATTACTCCTCGGCACGCCTGGCGCAAGTCACGCCCTCAGGATTGCCGAACGGTACGGCCTTCCGACCGAGATTATCGAGTCGGCTAAGGAAACGGACGGGCAAGTCGCGAGCGAAATCAGCGAGGTCCTGGAGCGTTTGAACCATGCCCAGCGACAAGCGCAAAAGGCGCAAAGTCGCGCCGACCAAATGGCGAGCCGGCTGGAGACTCTGGAAAAGGAAGCCGCGACCGCCGCGGAGCAAGCCGATCGAGCGCGCCGTGAGGCGCGCCAGAAGTCCGCCGACCTGCTCGAAACCACCCTGCAAACGATCCGAATTGAAACCGCCGAGATTCTGGAGGACCTGAAATCCAACTACTCGCTGGAGAACGTCAGCACGGCGCGCAAGCGCTTGCGCAACCTGCAGGAGCAGGGCGCGGAGCAACTGAAGAGTCTTCGGCCGGAGCGGGCGACAAGCAACATCGAACTCGCGGTGGACATGTCCGTGAAGCTGCGCGGACAGGGTCAAGCGGGGCGCGTGCTACAGGCTCCCAAAGACGGCAAGGTGTTGGTGCAACTCGGCCAGCTTCGGCTTACGGTGCCCGTGGCCGACGTGGTGCCGGTCGACGAGAAGCCGGTCACCCTGAAGCACAAGCCGAAAGCGAACCTCGGTCTCGCCAAAAACCTCTCATCCGCGATAGAGATTCAGATCATTGGCCTGCGCGAGGAGGAAGCCCGAAACCGTTTGGTCAAGTTTTTGGATGACAGCGAGCTGGCCGGGTTCGAATCGGTGCGGATTGTGCACGGCAAGGGCCAGGGAATCCTGCGCAAGATGTGCCACGAAGTCCTGCGCGCGCATCGCGGGGTGGCGGATTTTCGACTGGGCGAACCGGTGGAAGGCGGCGATGGCGCCACCATCGCCAGGTTCAAATAATCCGCAAATTGCTCGGCGTGCCCTCGGGCACGACCTCGCCGAACAGAGTTCCGCCGCGCTCCTCGTCGAGCCGCACCCACTGAATGGTCCGCAGCATGTCGGCCGCGCCGGCGAACTTGACGGTCAGATAGTTGTCGGTCAGGCCTTCCAACAGGCCGTCCTTGCCCACCTTTCCCTCCACCAAAACGCGCATCACTCGGCCCACAAATCGTCGCCGAAACTCCTCGCCCGTGCGGTTGGCAATGGCCATCAGGCGGAGTCGGCGCTCGGCTTTTTCTTGGGGTGGAACCGGATCGCCCCACTGATCCGCAACCGTTCCAAATCGGGGGCTAAAGGTGAACGCGTGGACCTTGAGATAGCCGACTTGCTCGGCGACATGGAGACTGCTTTGGAACCGTTCCTCGGTTTCGGTGGGAAACCCGACCATGATATCGGCTGTGATCGCCAAATCGGGGATATCAATAAGAAGCTGCCGGCAAAGCTGTAGATAATCGTCTTGCGAGTAAGGCCGATTCATGTCCTTAAGAACGCCCGTGTCGCCACTTTGCAAGGGAACATGCAGATGCGGCACGACTTTGCCGACCTGAATGAGGCGGACGAGTCGCGGCGTCACCTGCCGCATTTCGATGCTGCTGATACGTACCCGCGGGATGCAGGTGTCGGCGATCATCTCCACCAATTCTTCAAAATCTGGGCCGCCGCTTCCGGTTTCGGGGCCGTACGCCCCGATGAGCACGCCGGTCAACACGACCTCTAGGTAGCCCTGATCGCGCAGCGATTCGATCTCGGCCAGCACCTCGGTCGCCGGTCGGCTGACCATGCCGGGCCGTGTGTGCGGAATGCTGCAATAGCTGCAATGAATGCTGCACCCGTCCTGCACCTTCACCGTGGCGCGCGTCCGGCTCGTCACGCTGGTCTGAGGCAGGTCGCGGCGCACCACGACGCGGGTCTCGGGGAACGCCTGCGAAAAGCGCGCGAAGGTCTCCAGCTTTTCCGGGTTCGGAACCACCAGATGCGCACCCTCGACCTCTTCGCGCTTGTTCAGCGACATCTGCGCCGCGCACCCGGTGACCACGATCTTGGCTTCCTCGTTAAAGCGGGCGGCGCGGCGAATCGTGTAGCGGCTCTTGCGCTCGGCATCGCTCGTGACGCTACACGTGTTAATCACGTACACATCGGCTGGGCCTTCGAACGGCACAATCTGCCAGCCCGCAGCTTCAAAATCCTGCAAGATTCGCTGCGTTTCGTATTGGTTCACCTTGCAACCCAAGGTGGTGAATGCGGCGGAGGGCACGGTGCTATTTTAGCCGAAGGCGCGTGCCACAATAGCCGCATGAGCAGTCCGGTTTGGTGGGATCGTCCGCACCCCATGCGCTGGATGTTGCTACCGCTCAGCGCGCTCTATGCCCTCGGCTGGGGACTGTACCGGCTGACTTACGCGCTGAAAATAAAACAGAGCAAGCGCTTGCATAGCCCGATTATTTGCGTCGGCAACTATCGTGTCGGCGGCACCGGCAAGACGCCGTTTGTCCGGTGGCTGGCATTCCGTTGTCAGCAGCTCGGCAAGTCGGTTGTGCTCAGCACGAGCGGCTACGGAAGCCCCCGCGCCGAGGCCGCGACCCTGGCGCCGGAGGGCGAACTCGACGCGAAGGAGTGGGGGGATGAAGCGGCTCTGCTGCGGCTCGCCCTGCCCCAGGTGCCGATTATCGTCGGGCGACGCCGGACGCTGGCCGCGCAGATTTGCCATAAACATTTCCCGGAATCGCTCCTGATCATGGACGACGGGCTCCAGCATCTGCCTCTGGCGAAGGACGTGACCATCGTCCTCGACCCGCCCGGAACCAATCCGTTCTGTCTGCCGGCAGGTCCGTACCGCGAAAACAGGCTGTTCCGAGGCAAGGCGAGCCTGGTCATGCCCAGCCGCGACTTCCATTTGGTGCGCGACCCGATGTACCTTTTTCAGCGTGAGCCGCTGAAAACCGGGCGCAAAGTCGAGCTGATGATCTGCGCGATTGCGCGTCCCGAACAATTTATTGAGCAGGCGAAAATGGCCGGATTCGAGTGGCAACGCCAGGTGATTCTGGCCGACCACGCGGGCATAACCAACCAGGATTTGGCCGGCAACGGCGGCCTCGCTCTGTGCACGGCCAAGGATTGGGTCAAAATTAAGGAGCTCTCGGAGGCGGCTCGTTACGATTGGATCGTGGCCGACTACGACCACGAAGTCCGCGAGGGCGAAGAATTTTTGGCATGGCTGATCAGCGAACTTGGAAAGATCGACGGCGCGATATCGAAGGCAAACTGAGCTTTTGGGCGTTCCGCCGAGCCCAGCGCTGGCTCGGTCGCAAGCAAGGAGCCGATCGCGAACGGACCGGCGAAAAGCTCGGGCGCATGCTCTTCCGGGCGAGCAAAAAGCATCGCGAGCGGGCCTACCGGAACTTCCGTTTAGCGTTTCCCGAGATGTCGCAAGACGCCATGCAAGCGCTTGCGCAACGGGTGTTCGAGCACTATGGACGCACCACAGCCGACTTTCTGACGAGCCAGGGAAGGACCAAAGAACAGATTGACGCGATGGTCACGGTGGAGGGGCGCGAGCACATTCAGGCGGCCATCGATCGCGGCAAGGGCACGCTCTTTATCACGGCTCATTTTGGCAATTGGGAGCTGCTCGCGCAGTGGATGGCGTTCAACGGCTACCCGCTCCACGTGATCGCGCGCGACGTCCGGAACAAGAATCTCAATGACGCCGTCAACGCCATTCGGCTGGGGCCGGGAACCAAGGTGCTGAGTCGCGGAAATGCTGCTCGCGCCATCCTCGGCGTGCTCAAAGAGAACGGCATCGTCGGCATTTTGCCCGACCAAAATGAGACCGAACTCTTCATCCCGCTGTTTGGGCACACTGCCGGAACCGTGCTCGGGCCTGGCGTGATCCATGCCCGCACCGACGCCACGGTTGTGGCGGGATATTGCGCCTACGAAGCGCCAGGTAAGTATCGCATTATCTTTGAGCCTCCGCTTACGCCCGAGCCGGGCTATGAGACCCGCGGCGAGGGCCTGATGCGCGCAATCCACACGTCGCTTGAAGAGATGGTGCGCCGCTACCCCGAGCAGTGGCTGTGGTTCCACGATCGCTGGAAGTCGGCCCGCCAACGCGGCCTCGTGCCATGAGCGAAAAGTGGCTTCTCATTCGGTTTCGCGCCATCGGCGACGTGCTGATGACACAGTGGCCGACCACCGCGATCCATCGCGCGCGACCCGATGCCGAGCTTTGGCTCGCAAGCGAAAGCGGATTCGCGGCTGGAGTGAATCGCAGCATGGTTCCCCACTTGGTGGAGGTCCCGCGCGGCCGCTGGAAAAAGCACCGCTGGTCGCCGCAAACTTGGTCCGAACAGGTTCGGTTTTACACCGCTTTGCGTAAGGAGAAGTTCGACTACGGGGTGGATTTTCAAGGCCATTCCAAGACGGCGCTTCTGCTTCGGTTGAGTGGCGCGAAGCACCGGGTGCAGATGCCTGGCACCGACGCCCTAGCCCAGCGATTGAATCCGATCGTCCGCAGTTCGCGACCGCACAAGGTCGAGCAGTACATGGATCTGCTCGCCCCATGGGGCGAGTTTGTCTGCCCGGAGCGGCCCCTCATGGAGCCGGTGACCACGCCGCGGGACGGCCTGTTTGTCACCATCAATACGGGTGCCAGCAGCGCCGAGAAGCAGATTCCCGACTGGCAATTCCAGCAGATATGTGCAAGTTTACAGACGGCATCTATTCCGATTGCATGGGTTGGCGGGCCAGGTGACCCGCCGCCGCCCGGCCCCGGCGAAAACCTCGTCGGCAAAACCTCGCTCGCCGAGTGTTACGCCTGGATTGCGGCCAGCGCGCTGCACATTAGCGCCGACACGAGTACCGGCCACGCGGCCGCCGCGTACGGCACGCCGTTTCTCACCCTTTTCCAGACCGACCGCAATTCGCCGGACCGGTTTCGCCCCTACTCCGATCGCGGCACGGTGTTGCTCCGCCCGACCGAAGCCGAACTCGAAAAATCCCTTAACGAGCGGCTGGCGAAAATCGCGCTTTGAGCCGCAAAATCGGCCCTTCGAAGAACCGGTAGCTCAGTTCGGCCAAAGCAAAGGTCACGCCCAATCCGAGCATCGCGACCAACAAGGTCGCCTCGGGATTCACCACTTTCTCAACCAAGTTTTTGACCGGAACATTGAACAAGTAGATGCCGTAACTAAGCTGTCCAAGCCGCTTGAGCAAACGGTTGCGCAACGGAGAGCGATCGGCCAGTTCCAACAGCACCGCGCCGCCCAGCAACGCCACCAGGCAAAGCTGAATGAACGGGTTCGCCCACTTCCCGTAGTACAGCCCGTTGAGGTGCGAGCGCATCGAGAGGAACGCGAAAGCGCCCAGCAGCGGCAACCAAAACCCGGGCCGTACACGCCAAACCCACGACGATCCGCGATGCATCCAGTGCGCCAGGATCACGCCCCAGATGATCGGCTCCATAATGCCGTCGGTGAGAATACGATAGGGCAAGCTGAGGAACCGCGGCCAGCCGATCAGCCCGATCTCGATGGCATACGAAACGAGCATCAACCCCGCTCCCAAAATAGCCAACATCCGACCGCGAAGCAGCCGATCGACCACGGGCCACAAGGCGTAAAACTGCTCTTCCGTGGCGAGCGACCACGAGTAGTAGAAAATCGCGGTGCTGATGCTCGGGTGAGCGATGAGATTGAACGTGAAAGTGAGGAAGTACGGCAGATTCTCATGAAACTCCTCGACGCGAAACGCATTCGGCTCCATTGCCGGCACCGCCAAAATGTACGCGCCGAGCACCAGAAAGTACAAGGGGAAAATCCGCAGAATCCGCCGCGCCGCGTAGGCCCGCAAATCCACTCGACCACGCTCCTCTTTCTCTCTTAACCATTTGGTTACAATCAAGAATCCGCTGATGGTAAAGAACAGCCAAACCCCCATCAACCCGAGATTACCAAGCGGTTCTAGCCAAGCAAAGTGAAGATAGTGCGTCGCCAAAACCAACAAGATGCTGATGCCGCGAAGTTGATCCAGCACCGGGAAGAAACCGGTCTGCCGAAAACGGGTGTGGAGTGAGCTGGAGCCTTCGACGGGAATTGAACCCGTGACCTTTCCCTTACCAAGGGAATGCTCTACCTCTGAGCTACGAAGGCGGTCCATCGGAGATTATACCAAACGACTAACCTCAAGTTTAGCCCCGGCCAGGCGGGTACAAACAAGGCATGGCCCGGAAACGACTGCTGATCCTTGATGGATACTCCCTTCTCTATCGGTCGTTTTACGGCGTAAAGTTTCTCAGCACCAGCGACGGACGCCCCACGAATGCGCTCTTTGGGCTGGTGAGCATGCTGTTCAACCTCATTGAAAAGCAGCACCCGCACGCCATTTTGGTAGCGCTCGATGCGCCCGGCGGCACGTTCCGGCATGTCGAATACGCCGAGTACAAGGGCACCCGGCGTGAAATGCCGGAGGAAATGCAGAGCCAAATGCCGGTTGCCCGCGAGCTTTTGGCGGCGCTCGGCATACCGCAGATTGAGCTTAAAGGCTTCGAGGCCGACGACATCATCGGCACCATCAGTCGCCAAGCCGAAGAAAACGGCTACGACACCACGATCATCAGCGGCGACCTCGACTCGCTGCAGCTGGTGGATAGCCACGTTAGCGTTGTCACGCCGAAAGTCGGCGTGACTGAAGTCGTGATCTACGACCCGGAGGCGGTGCGCGCACGCTATGGGTTCGAGCCGCCGATTTTGCCCGACTACAAGGCTCTGGTCGGCGATACCAGCGACAACATTCCGGGCGTGCCGGGAGTCGGCGAGAAGACTGCCGGTAAGCTTCTGGCCGATTGGGGATCGGTTGAAGGGATCATCGAGAACCTGGATTCGATTGAGGAGAAATTCCGCAAGAAGCTAGTGCCGGGTCTTGAGCAAATGCCGAAGAGCAAGTGGCTCGCGACGATTGATCGCAACGCGCCGATCAGCTGGGATTTTGCTCCGTTCCGGCTCTCGCAACCGCAAGCCGAAGCCGCTTTGGCGATGCTCGAATCGCTGGAATTCAAGAACCACCACCGCCGATTCCGGCAGATTTTTTCGATGTACCTGGATGGTTTCGATGCCTCGGCGCCAGCGGTGGAACTGGGCACCGAGAGCCTGTCGCCTAAAGAAGTGAACTCACCGCGCGACGTGGCCGCCGCCCGGGAGTGGATCGGAAACTCACCATTTGGTTTGTTATGCACGCAAGCTTTTGCGCAGAGCGATTTGTTTGGCGATGATCAGCAAGCTTGGGCCATCGCCGTCGGCGACGAAGCGACGACCGTCGCGCCGGCCATCGCGTTGGCGCTGCTCCAGCAGATCCCGGGGCAGGCGATCATGCACGACGCGAAGCCGCAGTATCGCGCGAGGCAAATCGCGGGGCTTATCAAAACCGACACCTTGCTGGCCGGCTACGTTTTGCAGAGCGGACGGTCGCAATATGCGCTCCGCGATCTCGCGCAGGGCTACCTGGATGTTGCCGCGCCAGTGACGCCGGCCCAAATGGCGTTGGCCCTGGTGAAGCTCGATGCCGAAATGACGGCGAAACTCGACAAGGAAGGGCAGCTAAGTGTGCTCACCGAGATTGAGCAACCTCTCACCAGCGTGCTCGCGGTTGTCGAGAACAACGGTATCAAAGTTTCCGCCGAGTTTCTGCAAGACTTTAGTAAATCGCTGACGGTAAATATTGACCAACTCACCAAGCTGATTTACGAGATGGCGGAGACGGAGTTTCTTATTGCCTCGCCCAAACAGTTAGGGGAAGTTCTGTTTGAGAAAATGGGCATTCCCGCGCAGAAGAAAACGAAGACGGGTTATGCAACGGGCGCCGAGGTGCTCAGCGTTCTCGCCGAGCAATATCCTATTTGCCAAGAGGTGCTCAACTGGCGCGAACTCACTAAGCTTCGTAGCACCTATTCGGAGAGCCTGCCGCGCATGATCGCGGCCGACGGCCGCATCCACACGAGCTTCAACCAGGCAGTCGCGGCGACCGGTCGCCTCAGCAGCGAAAACCCGAACCTGCAGAATATTCCGATTCGAACCGAACTCGGACGCCAGATTCGCCGCGCGTTTGTCGCCGAGCCGGGCCGTGAACTGGTGAGCTTCGACTACTCGCAAATCGAGCTTCGCTTGCTCGCCCACATGTGCGATGATCCGAACCTGGTCGCCGCGTTTCAATCCGGCGAAGACGTGCACCAAACCACCGCCGCGCTGATGTTCAAAATCGACAAACAAGATGTGAGCAAAGAGCAACGCCGCTACGCAAAGGTGCTCAATTTTGCCGTGCTCTATGGCGTAACGGAATGGGGACTTTTGCAACAACTCGGCACAGGTTTTACTCTCGACGATACGAAGGCGCTCATTAAGGAATACAACGAGCGATTTCCCGCCGTTAAGGCGTTCACGCAAAGTGTTGTCGAAGAAGCAAGACAGAAAGGTTTCTCGACCACGCTGTGCGGTCGCCGACGCTACTTCCCGGAGATTCACGCTGCCAACCGCAACGAGCGAATGTACGCCGAGCGGCAAGCCATGAACGCCCCCATTCAGGGTTCAGCCGCCGACATGATCAAGATTGCCATGCTGCGGGTCGCGCCCCTGCTGGAAGGCAAGGAGTCGCGCATGGTGCTGCAGGTTCACGACGAACTCGTGTTCGAGGTTGCGCCGCACGAAAAGGACTCGCTTCTCGAACCCATCCGCGAAGCGATTGCGAGCGCCATGCCGCTCAAGGTTCCAGTGGTCGCCGACGGCAAGGTCGGCCTTAACTGGGGCGAAATGCGGGAGTTCTAGTTCACCACGCGCAGGCCGCTCTTCTTGCCGAACCGGCCCTGATGCTGCCCGGCGAGCTGCCCGCAAGCGGCGGCGATATCGTGACCGCGCTCCACGCGCTCGGTTACGTTCACCTTGGCCGCGGCCAAAATGTTGCGGAACGACTGCACCCGATCGCGATCGGGTCGCGCGAACCCTTGGCCGGTATCCACCCAGTTCCAAGGAATCAGATTCACCACACACGGCAGTCCGCGAACCAACTGGGCCAACGCACGCGCCTGGTCGGGCGAGTCGTTAACCTTTTGGATAAGAAGGTACTCGAACGTGACCTTACGGCCCGTCGCGCGGTAGTAGTCGCGCATCGCGCCGACCACCACTTCGACCGGCCACCTGTGGTTGACCGGCATCAGCCGATCGCGAACCGGGTTGTGCGGCGAGTGCAGCGACAGCGCAAGGTGGATTGGCAGCTTCTCCAGTGCCAGACGCTGAATTTGCGGCACCAATCCGACCGTGGACACCGTGATGTGCCGGTAGCTGAGGCCGATTTCGTCGTGCAAAATCCGCATCGCCCGCACCAAGTTGTCGTAGTTGAGCAGTGGTTCGCCCATGCCCATGAACACGAGATGATCCACGCGCCGAGTGGAGATGCTTTGCAGCAACAAGTACTGCCCCACGATCTCGCCGACGGTCAGATTGCGGTCGAAACCGCCGAGGCCGGTGGCGCAGAAGGTGCAGGCCATCGGGCAACCCACTTGCGTGGAAACGCAGCAGCTTACGCGGTCGGCATAGGGGAGCAGCACGCACTCAAAAACCTGCTCATCGCCGTTGTGGATCAGCAGCTTGTCCACGTCATCCGTGCTGCGTTTGTGATCGGCGACAATCAGCGGCGAGACAATATAGCGCTCAGCCAACGCCTCGCGAAACTTGGCCGGCAAATCGCTCATGTCGTCGAACGACTGAGCGGCTTTTTTGTAAATCCACTGCGCCAGTTGCTTGCCTCGGTACGCGGATTCGCCTAGCTCGAGGGCAACTTGCACCAACTCGGGCGAGGTCAGACCAATGAGGGAAGGCAAGGGCATCAAACTATCATTATGGCAAACAAGCAAATGCCCCACCCTTTCCGGGGTGAGGCATCAACGACGGTCAGACGGCCTTAGGCCTTCTTGCGGCGGAGAACCAGGGCTCCGAGACCCGCCACGAGGGCGATCGCCGAACCGGGCTCAGGCACGGGAGTGGCATCGAGCTCAATGTAGAACGTTGCCGGTGGGTTGGGCGCAGCACCGAAGCTGTATGCGAAGTTGGTAGAAGTAGCGGTTTCGTATGCGTTGGCAAAGCCACCAGCATTGGGGCCTGTTCCACTGGTGATGCGCCATCCGGAGCTACCAGCAGTCGTGTCAGCATCCAAAGCAACGCCAATGAGGAGGGTCGAGAATCCGACCGCAAAACCAGTTTGCATCCCGATGGTTTGCGTCAAGCTTGAAATCGTCACCAGTTCGGTCACGAATCCGGCGGCTGTTCGTGCGGCCAGGACTTGATTGCCCAGAAGAATGGGGCTACCGACCACGTTCCCATTTGCGGCAACCGCAGATGCGTAAACACGGACATTGTTTTGGAGGGCACCTTGGCCACGTCGAATGCCGACGGTGACGCTGTTCAGCTTGAGTGCGGTGTTCGCGCCCATGGTCGCCGCCGAAATGTTCACATCGTCAAAGTTGATGCGGGTTTGGCTACCCGGGTCAGTCACAGCCAAGAATCCAGGGTTGTTGGCGTTCACACGGGATCCCGTCTGAACGGTGCTCGAATAGATGATCGCGGCATTGGCCGAAGCCACCGCACCCGCGACCAGCGCGAGGGAAATTACTTTTTTCATTATGCTCCTTTGTTTAAGTTGCTGAGCCATAGTTGACCCAGACCTCCTTATTCTATCAAAGAAGTATAAGAATTCGCCTCGCAAAAATGCCAGATTAGTAGTGCCAGTCCACGTTCAGCGCTTGGCTGGCGTGCCGCTGAATGAACTCGCGGCGCGGCTCCACCTTGTCGCCCATCAGGCGGCTGAACATTTCCTCGACCTCGATATCAAAGGCCGGATCGTAAATCACCCGGACCAACCGGCGGGTCGCCGGGTCCATCGTCGTCACTTCGAGCTCCTCGGCATTCATTTCGCCGAGACCCTTAAAGCGGCCGATCTCGAATTTCTTCTTGCCGAGTCCCTTGGTGATCTCCTCGCGGTGAGCCGCGTCGCGAGCGTACAGGCGTTCGTTAGCGCCCACCTTCACCACGTAGAGCGGCGGCTGCGCGAGGTAGATGTAGCCTTCCATGACCAGCGGCTTCATGTAGCGATACAGGAACGTGAGCAGCAGCGTCCGGATGTGCTCGCCGTCCACGTCGGCGTCGGTCATCAAGATGATTTTGTGATAGCGGAGCTTGGTAATGTCGAACGACTTTTCCTTCTCCTTCTTCACGGCCATGGGGTCGTCGTCGTCTTCGCTACGGCCCACTTGCACGTCGATACCCACGCCCAGCGCGGCGATGAGGGTTTTGATTTCCTCGTTGTCCAGCGCCTTGTCGAGGCGGGCTCGTTCGACGTTCAGAATCTTGCCGCGCAGGGGCAGAATCGCCTGAATCGTGCGGTCGCGCGCGTCCTTGGCCGATCCACCCGCCGAGTCCCCTTCGACGAGGAAGATTTCGCACTTCGTCGGGTCCTTGCTGGTGCAGTCTTGGAGCTTGCCGGGCAGGCCAAACGAGTCCATGACGTTCGAGCGCTTGACCGCTTCGAAGGCCTTGCGGGCTTCTTCGCGAGCGCGCTGGGCAATCTGCGCCTTTTCGATAATGCGCTTGGCGATGCCCGGGTTTTCTTCCAAGAACGTACTCAGACCGTCGCCGGTGAGCGAGTTGACGACGCCTTGCACTTCCGGGGTCACCAGCTTGACCTTGTCCTGCGAGTTGTACTGCGGATTTTCCAGTTTCAGCGCGATGACGACGGTCAGACCGTCGCTCACGTCGTCGTTGGTGAAGTTCTTATCCTTCTCCTTAATCAGGTTAACCTTGCGGCCGTAGCTGTTAATGACCCGCGTAAGAGCCGTGCTGTAACCGGAGACGTGAGTTCCACCATCCGGTTGGTGAATATTGTTGGAGTACGCCAGGATGGTGTTGTTGTAGCCATCGTGGTACTGCATCGCGATTTCCACCTCATAGCGGTCCTTGATGCGCTTAAAGTGGATCGGCTTGTGAATCTCGGTCTTGGCTTCGTTGATGTCTTCAACCAATTGGATAATTCCCTTTTGGTAGAAGAATTCTTCCGATTCTTCCGGATTTTGCTCATTGGTGAAGACGAATCTAACCGTTGGGTTAAGATACGCGAGCTCGCGGATGCGGCTCATGATGATGTGCGTATCGTAGGTGGTATCCGTCAACACGGTGTCGTCGGCCAACCATCGCTGGGTGGTGCCGGTTTCATCCTTTCCGCACTTGCCCACGACCTCGACTTCACCTTGCGGAACCCCCGCATGGAAGCGCTGCTCGTACACTTTGCCGTCGCGACGAACCGTGGAGACCATCCACTTACTCAGCGCGTTGGTACACGAAACGCCGACGCCGTGCAGACCGCCCGAAACTTTATAGCCGCCGCCCTCGCCGAACTTACCGCCCGCGTGGAGCACGGTCATAACGACGGTCAGGGTCGAGATGCCCATCTTTTCGTGCGTCCCCACCGGAATCCCGCGACCGTTATCTTGCACCGACATCGAATTGTCCTCGTGAAGGGTCACCCGAATCTCGTCGCAGTAGCCGGCCAAGGCTTCGTCCACGCCGTTGTCAATGACCTCGCGGAACATCTGGTGCAGACCCTTGCGACCGTTGTCGCCCACGTACATGCCCGGACGCTTGCGGACCGCTTCGAGGCCCTCAAGCACCTGAATCGAGCTTTCGTCGTAGGAGGTTTCTACCCGCGAGGCAATGGATTCGCCATCGTCGGCGGCGCGGCTGGTAAGCGCCTCTTCCACGGGCTGGTCCTGGGGCAGATTTTCGTCGTCAGACATCATATTGTTAAAGGACGTTGGCTAGGTTCAAAATGAACCTGCGCCGAACCTAGATATTCTACCCGGAAACGAGGCGGTCTCGCCGTTCAATTTTAGGGTCGCGCGGGTAGTCTTCCAGGCATGTTTTCCGCCGCCCTGCTCGCTCTCACTTTAGTCTCGAATTCGCCGACCGTCGACGTGGCCCGGATGGGGCGCGATCTCGCCAAAATCTCCAGTCCGGCGTTTGGCGGACGCATGACGCTGAGCCCCTACATGCAGAAGACAGCCGACTTTTTGGCCGCCGAACTTCGACGCGCCGGGCTCGAACCGGCTGGACGCAACGGAACCTACTTCCACGACTTTGAGGTGACGATCAACCGGGTCGCCACGCCCCGCAACCTGCTCACCATCGGCGGGCGCGCCCTGCGGCTCGGCGAGGATTTTCTGCCATGCAACGGCTCGACCGACATGCGCCTGGTTCGGGGACGTGTGGTGTATGTCGGGTTCGCGCGCGATGCGGACTTGCAGGACAAATCGCTCGATGCCATGGTCGCCGTGGCTCTGCGCGGGATGCCCGACGACACAAATGACGCGATGAGCAGCAAAGCCGCGCGGCTAGCGGCGAAGGGCGCGGCGGCGGTGCTATTTGTCGGGCCGGAGCAGACGGGCGGAAGCGAACTCGCCCCGCTGGCCAGCGGATTCAGCGTCGCCCGCGGCGGAATTCCCGCCGCGACCGTGCACCGTAAGTGGTTCCGCGACCTCGTCGGCTTGGACTTCGCCGAAGCGCGGCGCACCGGCTCGACACTAGCAACAGCCACACTTCCCGAAGTCCGCTTGGTCACCGAATCCGCGCCCCAAACCGGCCGCGCGATCAACGTCATCGCGAAGCTTCCCGGGCGCGACCCGAGCAACCGCGAACTCTTGGTTGTGGGTGCTCACTACGACCACCTCGGGTTTGGCGAAACCTCCTCGCGCACCGGGCACGACTCGATGCACGCCGGCGCGGATGACAACGGCTCCGGAACCGTGACTGTGCTTGAGATCGCTCGCACCCTCGCCCGCGCCAAACTCAACCAGCGACCGATTTTGTTCCAGTTTTACAGTGGCGAGGAGATCGGCCTGCTTGGCTCGCGCGCTTGGACCCTCGACAACGAATCGGACCTCGGCCAGATTCAGGCGATGGTGAACCTAGACATGGTGGGCCGATTGCGCGCCGAAGGGCTGACCATCTACGGGACCGGAACCGCCGCCGAGATGGACGCCATCCTCGACCGCGCCGCGCCGGGCCAACTCAAGTTAGCGCGGCAAACGACCTCGCCGAGCAATAGCGATCACGCAAGTTTCAGCACGCGTGGCGTGCCCGTGCTCTTTTTCAATACCGGCCTTCACGACGAATATCACACCGAGCGCGACGTGTTCGGCACGATCAATGTGGCCGGCATGGGTCAGGTCGGCGACTACGTGATCCGCACGATTTTGCAGCTCGACCAAGCGCCGAAACTCGGGTTCACGGGTTCGCGACAAGCCGGGGGCGCGAGCGGGGATCCCAGCCGACCGCGCCGAGTTCGCTTCGGCGTGCAGCCCGACATGAACGAGGTGAGTGGCAAGGGCCTGATGGTGAACGGCGTGACCGCCGATAGCCCCGCCGCCAAGGCTGGAATCAAGACCGGCGACCGCTTGCTCTCGATTGGCGGCAAGGCGGTGAACAACGTGCAAGACCTGCAGCAGATTTTGGTCGAAGCCAAGGCCGGGGTTCCCCTCGAAGTGGTGCTTATGCGTGGCGACCAAGAACTAAAGCTCACGGTGACACCGGAAGCGCCGGTGGGCGGGTGACCCTCACCGCCGGCAACGGCGCGTTTTTGCTCGGGGCGGGCGTACTCAGCGGCGCGCTCAACGCCATCGCGGGCGGTGGATCGCTCGTGAGCTTTCCGGCGATGCTCGCGCTCGGGGTTCCCTCGGTCACGGCGAACGCCAGCAACGCCTTTGCGCAATGGCCCGGGTCGGCGTCGGCGGCCTGGGGATTTCGCAACCGCTGGCCGGCCATCACCGAACCCACGCGCGATCTCTGGCCGACCACCCTGATCGGCGGCGTGCTCGGCGCGGTTCTGTTGCTCGCCACTCCGGCGCGCGTGTTCGACTTTTTGGTCCCGGCGCTAGTGTTGTTCGCGACGCTTCTGCTCGCCCGAACGCCAAAGCCGGGCCGCAAGCCATTGAGCCGACCCACGATCCACGGATTGCAGTTTGCGACCAGCCTCTACGGCGGCTACTTCGGCGCGGGCATGGGCATCCTCATGATGGCGCTGTTCCGCACCATCCTCCCCGACCGCAACATCCACGATTGGAACGCGCTCAAGTCGGTGCTGGCCGTATTGATCAACCTCAGCGCGTCGCTGTTTTTCGTGGTTCGCGGACAGATCGCCTGGGCGCCGTGCCTGCTCGTCATGGCGGGTTCCATGCTCGGCGGCCTCGTCGCGGCGCGGGTTTCGCAGCGGGTGGATCCCTCGCGACTCAAGTCCGCCGTCGTCGTTTATGGCCTATTCATGACCATATGGTTGACAATGCGCGCCTTCGGTTCGCTATAATCCCGCCTATGAGTTGGGCAGCCGTCATTGCGGCCGGTGGCAAAGAAGAAGGTTCTTTTGCTACTGCAATGGGCTCGCCTCACAAAGCGCTCGCCCGCTTCAAGGGTCACACCAGTTTGGCGCGGGTACTGAACGTGCTCGCCAAAACCGAGTGCTCCCGCGTGGCCGTGGTCGGCCCGAGCGCCGTGCAGGCGCACTGCCAAGGCGCTCAGTTCGTGCCCGAAGGCAACCATGCGGTTGAAAACGTCGCCCTCGGCATGGCCGCCATCCCGGGATTTGGCCAGTATCTGATGCTTCCGGCTGACTCGCCCGACCTCAACGCCGACGACATCAATCGGTTTATGCGGCGGTTTACCGGTGGCGCGGCGGTGAGTCTCACGACGCTGGACAAGTTTCGCCGCGCTTACCCCGACGTCCCCACCAAGGCCTTGCGGCTTCGCGAGGGACACTTCCTCTCCGGCGCGATCTTCGCGTGCGACGACCGCAGCTTCGTCACCCTCACCAAGAGCGTGGCGGAGTTCCGCGAGAAGCGCAAAAGCCCGCTGGCGATGGTCGGCAAGTTCGGGTGGGGCAACCTCGTCCGCTACATGCTGGGCCGCCTCGACCGAGAGCAAGCGGAGGCGATTATCGCCAACACGCTCGGCGTTTCGCGAGTGTGGATCGACCTGGATGGTCACCCCGGACTCGCCCTCGATTTCGACACCGAGCAGGAATATCGCCTGCTCCAACAATACGTGAACTAACATGCCCCGTACCAGCCAACTTCGTCCCCAAATTCTCGAGACCGCGCTAGCGATTTTGCGCGAGGAGGGGCTGGAAGGCTTGCACGCTCGGAGCATTGCGGCGCGGCTCAACATCAATCACGCGAGCGTTCACTACTACTACAAAAGCCGCGCCGACCTGCTCGCCGCCACCGCCAGCCAGGCTGCGGCCACATGGAGCGAAGCTCTCAGCAAGTCGCAATCCGCCAAAGATGGCGAGTCTTTGCGAAGTCACTTGGGCGATTTTGCCGACCTCATGGAGTCGGGTCACCAGCGAGTGCTCATCGCGCTGCTCGCCGCCGCGCCGAGTAATCCGGGCGTGGCCGAGGCCCTGCAAAAATTTACGACCGACGAGGCGGCCCGCCTGAACGGATTGGTGGACAAGACCCGCTCAGCCGAGGTCCGCGTTCGCAAGGGGCCGCTGCGCCAGGGTTCGTACCTGCTGGGCGCGCTCATCGGCAACGAGTTTTTGAGACTAATCGACGGTCAGAACGAAGTGTTTCAGACTTGGCCCGGCGGGTTCTCCGACGCGCTGATTGACTGAGAATCGTCCACGACCGCGTATCGGAACGGGGCTTGATCCTTGGCCCACGCCATCGTCATCAGCGCCTGCCGTACCTGCTCCGTCTCGCCCGACTCGTTCATCGCGTAGAGGTTATCCAGCGCCACGCCGAGCGCCTCGCGATCCAGGCCGCGATCGGCTTGCGCCATGCGAATCTTGGGGTGCGTGGTCGGAATCAAGGACTCCTGCGCGTAGGTCAATTCTTCCTCGATCTTTTCGCCGGGCCGCACGCCCATGAACGTGATTTCCATGTCCTCGCCGGGGACCATGCCGTGCAGGCGAATGAGGTCCTTGGCGATATCCACGATCTTGATTGGCTCGCCCATGTCGAGAATAAACAGCTCGCCCTTTTCGCCCATCGCGCCAGCTTGCAGAATCAATTGCACCGCCTCGGGGATGGTCATAAAGTAGCGGGTCATGTCGGGGTGCGTCAACCGCACAGGCCCGCCGCGCCGAATCTGCTGCTTAAGCACCGGCACCAAGCTTCCGCGACTGCCGAGCACGTTGCCAAAACGAACGATGCCGAACTCCGTCTCGCTACGCTCGGCGATGGCGCGAATAATGAACTCGCCCACGCGCTTGGTCGCGCCCATGACATTGCTCGGATTCACCGCCTTGTCGGTCGAGATGTATACAAACTTGCGCGCACCGTGACGCGCCGCGATCTCGGCCATGCGATGGGTGCCGCGCACGTTGTTGGAGATCGCTTCGTGGACGTTCGCTTGCATCAGCGGAACGTGCTTGTGAGCCGCCGCGTGGAACACCACCGCCGGCTGATAGCGCCGAAACACCGACTCCACCGCCGCTTCATCGCGCACGTCGGCGATGATCGAGATCGGGTGAACCCCACTTTGAATCAGCTCTTGCTCGATCTCGAAAATACTGTTTTCGCCGCGACCCAGCAGGATGAGGTTGCTCGGCGATAGCTTCGCGATTTGCCGCGCGAGTTCGCTGCCGATGGAGCCGCCCGCGCCGGTCACCAGCACCGTCTCGCCGCCCAGATAGCCGCGCGCAATTTCGGAGTCGGTCTGCGCGGGTTCGCGTCGAAGCAAGTCTTCGATCTGCACGTCGCGGACTTGGTGCCGAATTCGGTTGCCTGTCCGCAATATCTCGGCCACCGGCGGCAAGGTGCGCAGCGGCACCTTCGACTGCTCGCAGAGTTCCATCACGCGGCGGAACAAGGTGCCCTCCGCGCTCGGAATTGCGAGGATTAACTCGTCAATGTTGTAGTCCTTGACGAGCTGCGGGACGTCGTCAAGCTTGCCCAAAACAGGCACGCCGTGAATAATCAAGTCGCGCTTCAGCGGGTCGTCGTCCACAAAGCCAACCGCCATGTGCTCGCTCATGCGCGATCGCCCAATCTCGCGAACAATAAGTTCACCCGCATCGCCGGCGCCCACGACGAGCGTTTTCTTCGGGCGTCGGCCCTGGCCGGCCCGCGCCGCCGAACGGTATTCCAGTTGACGCCGCACAAGGCGAATGCCCACCAGCGAACCGCCTACGAGACAGCCGAACAAAAAGGGGATCAGCACGACGTGGCGGAAGTCGCGGGTTTGGTTGACAAAGCCCTCGGCTGCGGCTAGCAATAGGGTCGAAAGCAGGCCGACCAGCAGAATGTTGGCCGCGTCGTACAGCCCCATGTAGCGCGGCTTAATACGGTAGATGCCACGCCAGGCGAGGATGCCAATCGCGAAGATGGTGACCGGAATGCTGTAACCGCGGCGGAAGTCTTGCCACGCCAAATCCCACAGAAGTTCGTTGCCAATCGCATAGGCGGCGAACAGGCTCAGGTGGAGCAGGAGTAAGTCAAACAGGGAGTCCTGGAGAAGTTTTTGTTTGTAGGTTCCACTCACGAGTTCTCTCCAGACGGCCCTACATCATACCTTTTCGTCCCCATTTGCTTCAAAATAGAACTATGAACGTACAGACGCCGATCGCCACTGACAAGCTGGTTTCCACCGAGTGGTTGGCGGACAACCTCGACGCCCCCAACATTCGCATTATCGAATCGAACGAGGATCCGCTCCTCTATCCGTCGGGCCACATCCCCGGCGCGCTCGAGATCGACTGGGTGCGCGACCTCAACGACCCGCTCGTCCGCGACTACGTGGGCAAGGAAGCCTTCGCCGCGCTCATGTCGCGTTGCGGCATCGGTCCCGAAACTACGGTTGTGTTTTACGGCGACAAGAGCAACTGGTGGGCCTGCTACTCCCTTTGGGTGTTCGAGCTCTTCGGCCACACCAACACCAAGATTCTCGACGGCGGCCGCCTGCTGTGGGAGCAAGAAGGTCGGCCGCTCACCCGCGAAGTCGCCCGCCCGAACCCCACCATGTACGTGGCCAACGACCGCGACGACCGTACTCAGCGCGCATTCCGCGAGGATGTTCTGAGCCACATTCAGCAAGGTTTGCCGCTCGTGGACGTGCGCAGCCCGCAAGAATTCAGCGGCGAGGCTCTCCACATGCCGGGCTATCCGCAAGAAGGCGCGTTGCGCGGCGGCCACATTCCCGGCGCCAAGAGCGTGCCCTGGGCTCGGGCCACCGATCCCACGACCGGCAAGTTTCTGAGCGCCGAGCAGCTGCAAGAACTCTACTGCGACCAGCAAGGACTCGACCCCAACACGCCGACCGTGGCCTACTGCCGCATCGGCGAGCGATCGAGCCACACCTGGTTTGTGCTGCGCCACATCCTCGGCTTCCAAAATGTCCGCAACTACGATGGCAGCTGGACGGAATGGGGCAATTCGGTGGGCGTGCCCATCGAGCGATGAGCACTCCCGCGCGGCTCCGCGAGGCGATTGACGACCTGAACTTCTTCGAGGATCGCTCGGAGCGGATTCAGGCGCTCATTGACCTTGCCAACCAGTGGCAGGGCGTGCCCGAGTCGGTCGCCGCCCGACCCTACGACCGGAATCACCAGGTGCATGGCTGCGAAAGCGAAGTCTATGTGTTCGCCGTCGGCGACGCGAACCAGGTGCAGTTTCATGTCGCCGTCGAGAACCCGCAGGGCATGTCGGCCATGGCGATGGCCGCGCTGCTCACCCAAACCATCAACGGCCTGAGCGCCGCTGACATCGCCGCGATCGACGAGAATATCGTCTACGAAGTCTTCGGACGCGAGCTCTCCATGGGCAAGAGCATGGGCCTCATGGGCATGATCCGCCTGATGAAGGCCCTCGCGGCCAACCTCAAAACGGGATAAACTGGCACTATGCGTCTCCCCTTGCTTTTGGCCCTGACTGTCCTCGCCGGAACCGCGAGCCTGGCCCAACCTGGCCCTCACCAAAAGCCGAAGGAAAGTCGCTTCCAGCGACAAGCACCGTTTCCCTCGCTACCCACCGTCACACTCGACGCGGTCGGCAACGGCTGGGGCGTCGCCCAAACCTGGGCCCGCGCCAAAAATCTGCAAGGCCGCATCCTCTGGGTGGACGGCACCGCCAACTTGGAGCGCGTTTCCAGCGAGCCGAAAATCGTCAATCTCGTCAACCGCATCGCCGAGGTGGGGTTCAACACCATCGTGTTCGACGTCAAGCCGATCGTCGGTTACACGCTGTATCCGAGCAAACTCACCGACAAGCTCACGACCTGGAAGGGCCAGAATCTGCCCAAGGATTTCGACCCGCTCAAGTTCATGGCCCGCGAGTGTAAGCGCCGCGGCGTGACGCTGCTGGTGAGCCTCAACGCGTTTAGCGAAGGCCACCGCATCGCCAAGGAAGCGCTCGCGGGCAATCGCCAAGATTTCGGGCCGAAGGCCGGGCCCGGCTACGATCTGCCCGACCAACAAACTGTGCTGTACGAGCCGGTGCTGGAAGCGCGCGTGCCGTTCAGTTCGGAGACGTATCCAATTGATCCTTCGACCGATCGCATGCCGACCAGCGACCGCGCGATTAGCGTGATCACCCGTGCCGACCGCACCAAAAACCCGCCCGCCCGGGCGGTTGGAGTGGTCATTGACGATCGCGGCGCGGTCATCATGATCCGCACCACCGAGACGTGGGATATCACGGCCGTGCCCGAAAACGGGTCGCTTTTGGTGGGTGTCGGCAAGGCCGGCGAATACCTGATTCGCAACGCTCGCATGGGCTTCGGCATCGGCTACGCCAGCAAGCCGACGTTTGTCAAAATCTCGGATCGCCCCGAGCAGCAAATGCCGCTGATGATGAATCCGCACCACCCGCGGGTACGCGAGCGCGGCCTCGACTTCATCCGCGAGATTCTGACCAACTACAAGGACGTGGACGGCGTGATGTTCGACGATCGCCTGCGCTATGGCGGCCTCAACGCCGACTTCAGCGACATCACCCGCGCCGAATTTGAGAAGCTGGTCGGCGAAAAACTCACCTGGCCGGACGACGTGTTCCAGTTCACCTACACCCCCGGGCTGGGTCGCGGAATCAAGCCCGGCAAGTGGTACGACGCCTGGATGGCGTTCCGCGCCGAGACCATCCGCAACTGGGTCGCCGAAGCCCGCAGCACCATCCGCGCGATCAAGCCGGACGGGCTGTTCGGCGTTTACGCCGGATCGTGGTTTGGCGAATACAACAAGTACGGCGCGCACTACGGCAGCAGCGAGTTCAACGCCGGATTCTCGTTTATGACGGACGGCTACCGCAAGGCCGGGTTTGCCAGCGAACTCGACCTCATGATTTCGGGCTGCTACTATCCGCGGGCCACCATCGCCGAGGCGATGGAGAAAATGTTGCCCGCCGGACGCACAGTCGAAGCCGCGGGTCAGCTGACCAATCGCGCGATTCGCGACGAGGCGTGGAGCTACGCCGGCATTATGCTGATGGACTTCTACAACAATCGCGAGGGTCTCAAGCGCGCGCTACAGGCCGCCGCCGGGTCCACGCAAGGCGTCATGGTGTTCGACCTCAGCCACAAAATTGACGACGTGTGGGACATTTTCCGATCCGCGTTTAAGGAGCGCAAGAAGGCACCCCACGCCCAGCGCGGATTGATCGCCGAGGTACGCAAGCGCCGCGCCGAGCTCGACAAGCTCGGCGTGAAAGAACCGCCGGTGATTATTCGCGAAGGCGCGCCCGGCGCGGGACATTAAATTTCATACCGGCGAACTCTGCTTACGATCCAATTCGTCACCGATAACGTAAGTACAGCAAGACCAAGATGAGCTCGACGCCCGCCACCCTCGGCAAGTATCAGATCATCCGGGAAATCGCGCGCTCCAACGACATTGTTTACGAGGCGTACGATCCCCTGATGAATCGTCGCGTCGCGCTCAAGGAGCTGGCGATTCCGCACGGAAGCTCCACGACCCAACGCGACGAGCGCATCCGCCGATTTCAGCGCGAAGTAAAGGCCGCCGGGTCCCTGGCCCACCCCAACCTCATGACCGTCTACGAGGTCGGCATGGAGGGCGATCGCCACTACATGGCGATGGAATTTTTGGACGGCCACACCCTGCGCAACGAGATTGACACGCGCGGCTTTATGGACATCGCCCGCGCGGTGAAAACCGCCACCGAGATTTTGGAGGGGTTGGAATTCGCCCACCGCCATGGCGTCATTCACCGCGATATTAAGCCCGACAACATCCAGCTGACCGAATCCGGACGGGTCAAGATCACCGACTTTGGCATCGCGCGCCTGACCTTTGAGCCGAACCTGACCATGGACGGGCAAGTCTTTGGCACGCCCAGCTACATGAGCCCCGAGCAGGTGACGGGCAAGGAGATTGACTGCCGCAGCGACGTGTTTAGCGTCGGCATTTTGCTGTACGAGATGATCACCGGGCAAAAGCCGTTTCCCGGCGACAGCATCGTCGCGATTACGCACGCCATTGTCCACGCGCACCCCGCCCGGCCCGCGCAAATGTCCGACCCCATGTGGGCCGTTGTGCAGCGCTCGCTCCAAAAGCAGCCGAGCATGCGCTTTGCCGATGCCGGCGAAATGATCGCCGCGCTCGCCAACGCCAACCGCCCGACGCCCGTCGCGCCGCCGGCCATGCCCATCCCGACGCCGGCTCCGTCCCCGCCATCGTACGCCTACAATCCCATGCCGCCGCAAGGCGCGCCGGTGGGCCCGGTGTTCGGCACCCCATACGGCCAGAATCCGAACCAGCCGGCCCCAACCTACGGACAAAACTACAACCCCGGCGCCCCCAATCCGCTTCCGGTTTACTATCCGCCGCCTCCGCGGCAACCGCTCTTTGCGCCCGAAACGCGGCTCTTCTTCCGTCGGCTCGCGGTGATCTCGCTGTTGGTGGGTTCACTGTTTGCGCTGGTGTTTGTCGGCATCCGCGAAATCAGCAACGTGATTGAGCGCGACCGCGTCCGCAAAAAGGAAATGTCCATCCGCGACATGGTCGGCTCGGGCAATCCCGGCACCACGCTGGATGACAAGGTGCGCATCGGCGAGGAAAAGCTCAAGCAACTCACCGACAAGGCGCTGATAAGCGACGCCATGGGTGATCTCGCTGCGCTTTACGAACAGCGCGGCAAAGTGTGGCAACAACAAGGTCGCTTGGAACTGGCCGAGGCCGATTTTTCGCGCGCGATTTCGTACGACAAAGACAACGCGTTGCTCTACACCAACCTGGGTAGTTTGTATTCCGAGGCCGCGCGGCGCACCACCGACGGGCACCAGGCGTCGCTGCTCTACGACCAATCGGCCGCGCAGTGGAAGCAGGCCATGCAGCTATCGGGCGGCAACAGTGGGTACCGCGACGCGGTGGCGGGGGCCTATTTTAACGCCTCCGAGCGTGCCCGCCTTATGGGCAGCCTTAGCGAGCAGCAAGACTACTTGAATCGAGCGCGCGAATATGCCACGCCGAACTCCGAAGTCGAGCAGCGGATTCACGCGGCTCTCGGGGGAAACTGATATACTTGCCTGCGGTTCGGAGAGATGGCAGAGCGGTTTAATGCGGCGGTCTTGAAAACCGTTGTGGGCAACCACCGGGGGTTCGAATCCCTCTCTCTCCGCCAGTCCATTTTGTTTTAGCGACGGGGCTGTTATTTTGTTTAGTGTCGCCGCGCTCGGGGTCACGCGCAGTTGCGACGGGACGGGAGCCCTGCGAGCGAGTCCGGTACAGCCCTGACTTCGCAAACGATCTCACTCCTCCATAGCGCCAGTCTCAGCCGCGTCGGGGCGGGAGGACGACGCGAGCCCCGCGAGCGAGTCCGGGGGAGTGGCCGTGGGCCGACGCGGCGGAAGGTGGGTTCAGAACGCGTTGCGCGGGGTTGAGTCGCAGGCGACTTACCGGCGACGACGAATCAACATCGCAAGTCCAGCGAGCAAGCCCACCATCACCCCCGGCTCGGGCACAGGCGCAGCCCCGATGAGGGTGTACTTCGCACCAATATTCTGCCAAGCTTCGGGATAGTCGTCAACGTTCCGGAGAAATCCCATGTTGTTGGCATAGCCAGTTTGCTCCCCACCGGTGGTGTACAGATGCAAGCCCGTCTCCCCACCTCCATTACCATACGTTTCGCCAATACCGAGTGTGTTAGTGTACGTCGCATTACAGAAATGAAGAGTCGCGCCTGGAAGAATTTTGAACCATCCTGAACCGATAAATCCATTCATAAGGTCATAGTCAGGTGTCATAAAGTATGAAGTTCCAACGCCCCGAATCTGCACCGCATTATCGTTGCCCGCTACATATGCGCCTACTCCACGCGCAACACTTCCAGAATACGTTGCAACGTCGGGCATGCCATCACCGTTTATATCCACTGTATTTCCATGTAAATCATAAACTACTCCAGATCCAAAGTTGCTCAAGTTCTGAGAGAGTTGGCTTATTCCGGTGTAGACTGGCGAAACTTTACGGAAGGAGTGCTCATCTAGCGGTACCGCCGATAAGTAGGCGCCATTATCACCGTTAGCTCGATCGTAAACCACGTAGTTCCGGAACCCTTTCAAAAACAGCGACCCAAAGCCATTTGCAACATACTGCATTGACAACCCCACGGTGAACGAGGACATCGATGGAACAGAGAGTGGAACATTCGATGGGATCTCCGCCCCTAACTCCGCATCAGGATCGTAACCGCTACCACGAGCCAATTGCACCAGCTGCGAGTCTTGATATGTGAGGAAGTACCTAAACTGCCTTTGGCCCAATGTTATCTCTGGTAACAATGCGAGCGACAAAGTTCCAATGATGATCAGCCTTGACAGCTTCATTGCCGGGCTCCATAGATTGGCTGAGCAGGGTTGGCGGGGTACTTGTCGAGTGCCTGAAAATCATAACTATCAACGCTAAGGTCTCGATTTAGATCGACGCCAAGGTGGTAGTAGTTGATCGCCAATTTCCCAAAAGGGGTGACAAGCTTAACGCTTGCAGTATCCCTAGCCTTCCATTGATCAAGGTCCGTAGCTGAAGCATTCATCCATCCGTCCGGATGACCAGATGTGGATGAGTTCTTGATCTCATTGTTTTCATCCATATCTCCGTAGGCCAGTTCCAGCGGTTGCCACGCATTGATATTTAGCCAAGGTAAGTACGTACGCGACTCACCCGGAGGCGGACTATTCGTCCCACCAGGTCCGCGTCCGGAAAAACCGACTTTCCGCCACAACGACTGCTCGGTTCGGACGAATACATACGCCCACGAGGTTGGGAGTTTCACCGCAAAGCGACCACCCTTGTCGAGCAGAGTGCGGTAGGAATACCGCGTCGGCGGGTTTAGACCAGTTCCAAGCGGACCACCCATGTCCGGGTGCCATACATAGAAGTAGTGCGAACTCTTGTCGCCCGGATCCGACTGGGACGGCAATGGATCGTCAAGGCCCTCGCCCGTGCGCCAGACAACGTTCCCACGCATCACGCGGTCGCCTGAGAAGCTACTCGCTGGCTCAGTACCAGTAAAGAACGTGTTTAGCTCTTGCTTCATCTGCCAAAGCCCACTCCCCTCGTTGAGAGAATTCGTCTTCAGCGCAGTTTCCAAGTTCCTCATGAGACACAAATCGTAGGCGAAATCCGCCTGAGCACACAGTATAAGCCACATTTGGTGAAAATCGATGACTAACTTTCCGCCGCGTCGAAGCGGGAGGGCGACGCGAGCCCAGGGAGCGGCTCAGCTCCGGCAAACCACTTAAATTCTCATTAGCGCCAGTCTCAGCCGCGTCGGAGCGGGAGGATGACGCGAGCCCCGCGAGCGAGTCCGGCTTGGGCACTTTCGCCATCCACTTTGCTCCTATCAGGGCTGGCCGCAGCCGCGTCGGGGCGGGAGGACGACGCGAGCCCCGCGAGCGAGTCTGGGGGAGTGGCCGTGGGCCGACGCGGCGGAAGGTGGGTTCAGAACGCTTTGCGCGGGGTTGGGTCGGAGCGGAGCTAGCGGCGACGGCGAATCAACATCCCGAGTCCAGCGAGCAAGCCCACCATCCCCCCCGGCTCTGGCACAGGCGCAGCCCCGATAAGGGTGTACTTCGCGCCAAAATTGTGCCATTCTTCGAGGTCTACGCCAGATGTGCGTCGATAACCAAGATTGTTTCCATAACCTGTTTGAGATGCGTTAGTCGTGTGAAGGAGCAATCCAGTCTCACCTGGTTGCGAACCGTAGCTTTCATTAACTTGCAACGAATTGTTATAACTAATGTCGCAAATATCGATTCTTTCGCCAGGCTGAATTTTGAACCAACCGTTTCCGGAAATACCACTAGGCAAAACATAATAAGGCCGTATCGCGTAGGAAGCTCCAACGGGTCTCACTTGTCGAGGATCGTCGTTTCCCGATATGTACGCTCCGACCCCGTTGCCGGAGGTAGAGCGGTATGTAGCTACGTCAGGTACTCCGTCGGAGTTGCCATCAACGGTATTTCTGTTCAAATCATAGACAATGGCTTGGCGATAGTTGCTAAGGTTTTGGAATAACTGCCCAGCTCCCGTAAACACCGGTGATATCTTGCGGAATGAAAACTGGTCCAGAGGTGGGGCAGTGGTATAGCTAACATTTGTCAAGCTCGCTTGATCATATGCAATAAAGTTGTAGAGGGTCTGGGCATACGCGGGCCCAAATCCGTTGTCAATATGCTGGACGCCAAGCCTTACCTTGAATTGTGACATTGACGGGACCCTAAGACCAGAGTTAGCCGGAATCTCGCTGCCAATCACAGCATGTGGGTCGGCCCCAGCTGACCTTGCCAGATCTACGAGTTGTTGATCGCCGTAAGATAAGTAAAAGCGAAAATCACGGGTGGTGGCAGCAGACTGCACCACAAACGTCAACGCCACTAACTGAACAATCACTTTCATGGAGTGGCTCCTGCGATGTTTCCATTGGGATATTTTGCAAGAATCTGATAATCATCATCTTCAATCCTTCGATTACGGTTAAGATCAACGCCGAGATGATAGTAATTGATGCTCTGTTCTTGGGAACCAGTAATAAGTCTAACGACTGCGTCAATTCTGGCATCGTATTGATTCAAGTCGGTTGCGGCCGAATTCATCCAGCCTCCAACGTGATCTTCAGGATAGAAGTTCTCAATGACATTATCTTCATCCATGTCGCCGTAGGCCAGTTTTAGAGTCTGCCATGCATTGATATCCTGCCAAGGAAGGAAGACTCGCGACTCATCAGTGAGCCCACCAGGGCCGCGTACCACAAAGCCGACCTTGCGCCACAGCGATTGCTCTGTGCGGACGAACACATAGGCCCAAGTCGTCGGCAGCTTCACGGCAAACCGGCCCTCCTTATCCAGCAGCGTCCGGTAGGAGAACTTCGTAGGAGGTGGATTGGGCGGATCCTCTGGATCAGCCGCGACGTACCCACCCATGTCCGGGTGCCAAACGTAAAGATAATGCGCACTCAAATCCTTCGGGTGCGAATCCGTCGGGATCGCGTGCTGAAGCCCGTCCCCCGCCCACAACTCCACATGGCCGCGCATGACACGGTCGCTCGAGAAGCTACTCGCTGGCTCAGTTCCAGTAAAGAACGTGTTTAGCTCTTGCTTCATCTGCCAAAGCCCACTCCCCTCGTTGAGAGAATTCGTCTTCAGCGCAATTTCCAAGTTCCTCATGAGACACAAATCGTAGGCGAAATCCACCTGAACACACAGTATAAGCCACATCTGGCGAAAATCGATGACCAAGTTTCAGCCGCGTCGGCCCACGGCCACTCCCCCGGACTTGCTCGCGGGGCTCGCGTCGTCCTCCCGCCCCGACGCGGCTAGTGCTGGCGCTGAGCTGAAAGCTGAGTGCCTGTGCAAAACTCGCTGAGCCAAACTCGCGACCCCAAGAAACCCAAACACCCTATCCGCAAGCCGAACCCCACCCCACCCGCGTAGAATCTAGGAGCACGACATGGCCTACCGCGACTACCAACACTTCCTCGATGCGCTCACCCGCGCCAACGAGCTGCGCGTGATTTCGGAACCGATCAGTCCCTATCTCGAAATCACCGAAATCGCCGATCGCGTGGTCAAGGCGGGCGGCCCGGCGCTGCTGTTCAACAACGTTGTGGGACCGCCGCATCGCTGCGGCACGCCGAACCCCCACAGCGCCGTGATGAACCAGCCGAGCATCCACCCGGCCAGCGCCCCCACCGGCGCGCACAAATACGAAACTCCGGTGGCCATCAACACCATGGCCTCGCGCAAACGCATGGCCATGGCGCTGAGCTGCGACGACTTTGAGGAGCACGCCGACCGCCTGCGCAAGCTGTTGCAAGCGCCCGGCAACATGCCCAAGTCTATCGGCGAGAAAATTCGGTTCGGGCTGGATGCGCTCGGCGAGGTAAAAACCGTCGGCCCCAAGGAGGTCTCCACCGGCATTTGCCAGGAGATTGTGATGCTGGGCGACGAGGTGGACCTGACCCAGTTTCCGATTCTCACCTGCTGGCCGGAGGATGGCGGCCCCTATGTCACGCTGCCGCTGGTTTTTACGCACGACCCCAACACGGGCAAGCGCAATGTGGGCATGTACCGCGTGCAGTTGTACGACAAGAACACGTGCGGCATGCACTGGCAGATTCACAAAACCGGCATGCGCCAAATGGAAGACGCCGGGGCCGCTGGGCGCAAACGCTTCGAGGTCGCGGTGGTGCTGGGCGGCGACCCGGTTTACAACTTCTGCGCGATCTCGCCGTTGCCACCCGGGATCGATGAGATGCTGTTCGCCGGGTTCTTGCGGCGCGAAAACGTGCGGACGGTGAAGTGCAAAACCGTGGACGTGCAGGTGCCGGCCGACGCCGAGATGGTGATTGAAGGCTACGTGGACCCGGGCGAGCGCCGCCTGGAAGGGCCGTTTGGCGACCACACTGGCTACTACTCACTGGCGGGCGACTTCCCGGTGCTGCACGTGACCGCCGTGACCATGCGCAAAAGCCCCGTTTGGCCCGCGACGATTGTCGGCGTGCCGCCGATGGAAGATGGCTGGATGGGCAAGGCGGTGGAACGCATTTTTATGCCGCTGATTCAGCTGACCGTGCCCGAAATTGTGGACATGAACCTGCCCGTGGACGCCTGCTTCCACAACGTCGCGTTTGTCTCGATAAAGAAAAAGTACGCCGGCCACGCATACAAGGTGATGAACGCGATTTGGGGGCTGGGGCAGCTTAGCTTTACCAAAATGGTGTTCATTTTCGACGAGGATTGCAACGTGCAAGATATCGGCGAAGTGCTCTTTCGCTTAGGAGCGAACTGCGACCCGGGCCGCGACGTGCTGCACTCGCGCGGACCGATTGATCAGCTCGATCACGCGGCGCAGATTGAGGGGTTCGGCGGCAAAATCGGGTTCGATTGCACTCACAAATGGCCCGGCGAAAACGGCTTTAACCGCGACTTTCCCAAGCTCATCAAGATGTCGCCGGACGTGGTTTCGCGAATTGATTCGATCTGGGAAAAGCTCGGACTTGGCTAGCGGGTAGATTCTGCCCATGGTCGAATTTCGTTGGCAAGAATCGCAAGCCGATTTGGATGCGCTATTGTTGGTGCTGGCCGACGTGTATCGCCGCGGCAAACCCGTCGATCCGCCGCAGCTCAAGCCGGACGAAATCGGCGCGATCGGCCTGGTGGATGGCCGGGTTGGCGCGGGATTTTTGGTGATGGACATGCAGGTTTCGCGGCGCGCCGCGACCTTGCCTTGCGCGGGCGTGGCCGCGGTGGGCGTGTTGCCCGAGGCGCGGCATGGCGGGCTCGGCTCGGCCATGATGCGCTGGTCGCTGGCCGCCATGCGCGATCGCGGCTACGACCTCGCGTGCCTTTATCCGTTCCGCGAGACCTACTACGGCAAATTTGGCTACGCGACCGCCGGCGTGCGCGTGATGATCGAATGTCCGCGCGACCGCATGCCCGACTTGCCCATGACGTTGCCTGTGCGACGCATTGCGCCCGAGAATGTGGCCGACTTGGATTCCGCGCTGGTTCCCTACGCGCGTCGGCACAGCGGGGTGAACCTTCGCTCCGCTGACAACTGGCAGCGCCGCCTCGGCGAAACTCCGCCGATGATTTATGCCTTTGGCGAACCCGCGCAAGCCTATCTTTGGACGAGCCTGGAAGGAATGTTTTGGGACGACCTCACGGTCGGCGAACTCATCTACGCCACGCGTGAAGGCTACGAGTCGGCGCTCGGCTTTCTGCGCACGCTCGGCATCAATCGCGGGGCGATATCCTGGCGCGAATCCAGCCTGAGTCCGTTCGTTATTCACCATTTGGATAGTAACGTCAAAGTCTCGTACGACCGTTTAACCATGTGGCGAGTTTTGGACGTGCCTCGCACCTTTGGTCGGCTGCAAACGAACGAGTCTGGCAGTTTCTGCTTTGCTCTCACCGACGATCTCCTGCCTGACAACGCGGGCACATGGCGAGTCAACTTCTCGCCCGCGGGCGTGACGATTGAGCCGGGAAGCGATCCCGATTTCTCGCTCGACATCCGCCAGCTTTCGCCCGCCTTTCTCGGTCAGCCGAGCCTACGCGAATTCGCCGAGTTGGGGCTTATCCAGGTTCATCGACCGGAGCGGATCGCGGAAGCCGAGCGGTTGCTTTCTCCGACGCCGACGCTGTGTCCTGACTTTTTCTGAGGCAAAAAAATGCCCCGGGGTGGCCGGGGCGAGTGTTGGACCAGTACGTAGCGTTATGCTTCTAAGTCGTTCTCTTTAGTTCATGCCGAACTTTTGGCGGCGAAGGAAGGCGGGAATGTCAACGTCTACTTCGTCCAGCGCAATGTCCTGCGGCATGGTCGGTTGCGGGGTCGACGGTTGCGGGGCAACCACGCCCGGGCGATCCGTCGGCACCGTGTTCGTAAAGACGGCGTTCGGTCGCGCGGCGGCGCGCGCGTTTTCCGGCATGCCCGCGGCCAGCAGCGTGATGTAAACCTCGCCTTCCTGCCCGTCGCGGGTGACCTGACCCATGTAAACCTCGGCTTCCTCGGGGTCGGCAAACTGCATGATGTATTCCATCGCGTCGTGAGCCTCGCCGATCGTAAAGTCGCGTCCGGCGGTGATGTTCACCAGCAGCTTGGTCGCGCCCTCGACATTGGTTTCGATGAGCGGGCTGCTGACCGCCGCTTGAGCCGCCAATCGAGCGCGTTGCTCGCCGATGCCGCGACCCATCCCCATGAGCGCCACGCCGGCTTCCTTGAGCACGCTGCGCACGTCGGCAAAGTCCACGTTGATGAGGCCCGGCAGATAAATGATGTCGCTGATGCCCTGGACGCCTTGCCGCAGCACATCGTCGGCGGCCTTAAACGCGGCCTGCATCGTGGTCTTCTTTTCGACAAACTGAACAAGCTTGTCGTTGGGCACCGTGATGAGCGTGTCCACGTGCTCGCGGAGTCGCGCGGCACCTTCTTCGGCTTGGCGCTTGCGGCGCGGACCTTCAAACAAAAATGGTTTGGTCACCACCCCGACGGTGAGAATGTCGAGGCTGCGCGCGATTTGCGCGACAACCGGGGCGCCACCCGTGCCCGTGCCGCCGCCCATGCCGGCGGTGATAAACACCATGTCGGTGCCGGCGAGCAGCTCGGCGATTTCCTTTTCGCTTTCCTTGGCCGCGCGCTGCCCGATTTCGGGGTCGCCGCCTGCACCCAAGCCGCGGGTCACGCCCGTGCCCAGTTGCATGCGGATGTTGGCCCGACTCGCCTCGAGGGCTTGCTCGTCGGTGTTGAGCGAAACGAACGTGACGCCGGCCACGCCGACTTCCACCATTCGGTTAACAGCGTTGCCACCAGCGCCACCCACGCCGATGACCTTGATATTGGCCTGATTGTCGAAAAGACTTTCTGGTTTCACGTTCACTCCTTGATCCATGCACACCTTCCGTAGAATTGGTGTAAATGTCTGGACGCCGAGCGTGGTTTGTTTGGCGCTGCCATTTCTTAACCATATGGAGAAAACCTGTGGAAAAGTGGAAAACCCCGGATGAGTGAGTAGACTGGCGGCATGTCAGTTCGAGTTGGTTTGGCCGGAGTGAGCCACGTCCATGCGGGCAGTTACCGCGCTTGCCTGGGTGACGCGTACATCGGGTTTTGGGACGAAGACGGCGGAGATTTCGGTCGCGGCGAAACCGTGTTCGCGAGCCTCGACGCACTTTTGGATGCGTGCGACGCGGTTGTCATTGCCGGCAACAACGTCTCGCACCGCGCGATCGCTTTGGCCGCGTTTGCGCAGGGCAAGCACGTGCTCTGCGAGAAGCCGCTGGCGCCCACCATAGCCGACGCGGAGGCGATGATCGCCGCCGCCAAGCAGGCGGATCGCGTGCTGATGACGGCGTTCCCCTGCCCTTATTCTCCGGCGTTTGAGCGCGCGTTGGCGCGGGTTCAGCGCGGCGAAATCGGGACGCTCAAAGCCGTCTGCGCGACCAATCGCGGCACCTGCCCCGGCGGCTGGTTTATGGACCCCGCCCAAAGTGGCGGCGGCGCGTTACTTGACCATTCGGTTCACGTCGCCGATTTGCTTCGGCGCTTGCTCGGCGAAGAGCCGACCAGCGTGGCCGCCACGGTCGGCAACAACCTTCGGCAAGGCGCGGTGGAGGACACCGCCATGATCACGATGAACTACCCAAGCGGGGTCTTCGCCACGCTCGATGCGTCGTGGTCGCGCACCAGCAGCTACCGCACGTGGGGCGATGTCACGCTCAACATCGTCGGCACCGAGGGGGTGATTGAAGTGGATTTGTTCGGCCCGGGCATCGACGTTTACTCCGACACCAAGCCATCCCACCGAATGGATAGTTACGGCGCCAACTTAGATGACCTTATGGTGAAAGACTTCTTGCGATGCATCGCCGAGGGCGGCGCGCCGCGGTGCACCGGCGAGGATGGTCTGGCCGCCACCCGCGTCGCGGAGATGGCCTACGCCAACCTGACTTCGGCCATGGCGACTGCCCGATGAGCGCGCAACTGCTCGGCGCGCACGTCCCGACCGCCGGAGGCTTGGTCACCGCCTTCGACCGCGCCGAAGCCATCGGCTGCACCGCTGTACAAGTGTTCACGACCAGCCCGAGGCAGTGGGCTGCCCGTCCGCTGACCGACGAGGTGCTGCAAAAGTGGCATGCGCGCAAGGCCGTCAGCCCGATTCAGGCGTACGTGTCGCACGATAGTTACCTGGTGGACCTCAGCTCCGAGATTCCGGAAAACCAGGAGAAGTCCATCAACTTTCTGGTCGGCGAGCTCACCCGTTGTGCCTTGCTCGAGATTCCCTATTGCGTCAGCCACATGGGGTCCGGTCGCGACGCCGCGCCCGCCCTGGCGACCATCGCCGAAAACACCCGGCGCGTGCTCGGCGAAACCCCCGACAGCGTGATGCTGCTGATGGAGACGACCGCCGGCCAGGGCCGCGACTTGGGCTACCGTTTTGAGCATTGGGCGCTGGTGATGGAGCTACTCGGCAACCCGGCGCGCCTGGGCATTTGCCTAGATACCTGCCACATCTTCGCCGCCGGGTACGACATCCGTACGCCAGAAACCTACGAGGCATCCATGGCCGAATTCGAGCGTCTGCTTGGCTTCGACAAGCTCAAATGCGTCCACTGCAACGATTCCAAAAAGAAATACGGCAGCCGCGTGGACCGGCACGAAGCCATCGGCGACGGCGAGATTGGGCCCGAAGCGTTCCGCTGCCTCGTCAACGATCCGCGGCTCGAGCAGACGATGATCGTTCTCGAAACCCCTGACGCCGAGACCATGCACGGCGTCAATTTACAACGACTAAGAGACCTTCGAGCTTAATCCTTATAGGGGTCATAGGTCTTGGCGGGCGCCATCAGCACGCCCACCGGAGTGAGAGTGTGCAGAATCCGCACGGTCTTACTGTGCAGCTTGAGCACCTCGGGCAGTCGCTTGTAGCAGTGCGGCGATTCGTCCGTCCCGCCGCCGCGAAGCATCACTTTCTGTTCGGCGAGCCAGGCTTCCATCATTCGCACGGTCACCGCGCCTCCCATGCGCTTCATTCCCTTCTTTTTGCCCGCGGCTTCCGTGCGCGACATCACGCGACCGGCTCCGTGGACGGTCGAGTACATGGCCAGCGACGAATACTCGTGCTCAACCCCCTCCAGAATCACGGAGATGTCGCCCATGGATCCGCCGACAAAGCCCTTTTGGCCCGGAAAGGCGGGCGTTGCCCCCTTGCGGATGACCCAAAAGTCCTCGCCGTCGTGGGTTTCTCGCCACGCGAAGTTGTGGTGGTTATGAACCTCCTCCAGAATGTGCGCACCCAAGATGCGGGCCACCTTGCCGCACACCCAGTCACGCCCGGCATAGGCATATTCCCCACCCAGACGCATGTGCGCCAAGTAGCTGTCGCCCAGTTCGGAGCCGACTTCCAGCAAGCAAGCGGGGTCGTGCATTCCGGTGCGCGCCCCCGCCGCCTTCAGGTGCCAAGTGGCAATGTGGTGGCCAAGTCCGCGCGAACCGAAGTGCACGCCGACCCACACGCGATCGGCCTCGTCAGTGAAGAGGTCCACGTAACGGTTTCCGCTTCCCACGGTGCCGAGTTGCGCCTGGGCTTTCGCCTTGTGGCCGGCGAGAACCTCGCTTGACCAAAGCGGGTCGTCGAACAGTTCATGGTCCACCACCTCCTGGTTGGCGCGACCGATCCCGAAGCTGATTTTCGCCTCGATCTCGTCCATGAACTTGGTCAACCGGCGGCGAAGTTCGACGCCGGTCATGTCGGTCAGTACAGCTTTATTGCCGCAGGCAATGTCGTAACCCACGCCACTGGGCGAGATGTGGTTCTTGTACGCGGCGACCCCACCGATCGGCATCGAATAGCCGACGTGGTGGTCCGCCATGAGGGCGACTCGGTCGGCCTCTTGAGCAATTGTTCTGATCTGGGTGAGAGCTCCTTCTTGGACTGGCTCTCCCCAAACGGGTATTCCATCATAGTTGTGCATTGGTTTTCCTGTTGAGGAGATGGGAAGGCGCACGCAAAAAGAGATTGGGCTCGCTTTGCGGCGCGAGCCCAATCTCGAATTTGCTAGATTTATCGAGGTGCTAGACGCGCGTCCAGATGGTCGGCATGGTAGTGCCGCCATAGAAATTTGGATTTACGAAAAGTCCTCGCATGGACAGAATTATGCCCGCAAGACTTGACCCGTGTCAACCCTTGCGAGGATTAGTAGAGACCTTTCTAGGCAATTATCCCGGGGCACATGCTGCGGTGGAAAACTCAGGGGAAAATATCGTTATTGCGGTCAGAAACCCCTATGTTTCGCGGTCCAGCATCGGTAACAATAACGTGACTTCTCGGCCCGTTAGGGGATGGGTCCAGAGGTGCGCCGAGAATACGAATCCATGTCAGAATTTGCCCACGAATCCAATTCCTCGAAGGTGGATCAACGGCACCTTTTCGACCGATTTGTGCGCATTCCCAGCAACGCTTACGCTTGCGAATCGGCGATCTCCTTGCTGCAAGGCATGAGCCGCTTCGTACTGTTCTCCGGCCCGAGCGGTTGGGGGAAAAGTCACCTGCTACGGAACCTGGCGCAGGTGCTCTCCGAGCGTCTCGGCGAGACGGTTCCCATTCACCGCGGCGAGAGCTGGATCCTCAAGCCCGAGCGGGCCGATTCGCCCGCGCCCCTTCTACTGGAGCACGTGCAGATCATCGGCGCGAGCCCCCGCGTTAGGCAACGCCTTCGCCTGATCTTGGAACGCCGGATTCGCGGCGGCAAACCGACGGTGCTCACCCACACGCAGGAGCGCGGCGGCCGATTTTTGCCACTGTTGTTGCCGGGCGGATCCCATTGGCGACAGGCCACGCTCAAGACGCCTACGCTGGCTGAGCGCGTGGTGATGGTGCACCAGATGTCCCTGAACAGCGACTTGCGCCTTCCGCCGCACCTCGTCAGCTTTGTCGCCCGTCGCGCCGGCCGCACCGGCACTTCCATCTCGAGCGCGCTGCAACGCCTGCAACTAGTCTCGCCCGATTGGCATGAGCCGCACATGGCCTTGCGCGCGGCGGGGATCCTCGGCCCGATTCTTGGCGAAGAAGGCGGCTGGGATGTACGCGACCACATCTTCGAATCGCTGCAGCCGCCGCTCTCCGCGCTCGCCACCACCGCCCGAGAGGAGTTTGCGATTTACATGATGCTGGAGGTTCACGCCCTCAGCGAGGATCAGGTCGCCTGCTACTTTGGGCGCACCAGCGGGCAGGTGTATCGCATCGCCAAAAAGGTCGCGGGCAAGGTTGCCAGCGGAGAATATGCGCCGCTGCAACGCGAGTGTTCCGACCGATTGTTGGATAGCTTTTTTGCATCGTAAAAGTGCTAGCTATTGGTCGAACCCCGGCAAATACTGTCGCCCTTTCGCGTCTATTTAGGTTAGTATTGTGACGTTCTCGCCAATGCAGCAACTCTCCGATTTGAACCTGATGCCCGTGTGGGTGACGCCGAGCCATCGCGCGCTTTCGGCGCGGGTTCTCATGCAGGGTCACTTGCTCAAAGCGCTGCCCGTTTTGGAGGGCGGCGACATCGTCGGGCTCATCACGCTCGAACGCGCCGTCGGCGCGGCGGACGAGGTCGAAGTGCGGCAGATTATGCTTCCCGAGGTGACCGTGATGGATGGCTCAACGACGCTCGTGAAGGCCGCTCAGCTGTTCGTGGATCGCCAAATTGAAACCGCCGCCGTGGTGGATCGCGGCCAGCTTCAGGGCATGGTGACCGTCCACGCCTTGCTGCGCGAGTTGCGGCGCACGTGGGACCCGCTAACCGGGCTCGGTTGGAGCGATCGCCTGCGCGAGTGGGGCAGCGAAATGCTCACAAGCGGCCGCGAAATCAGCATCATTTTCATTGACATCAATCGGTTTGGCGAGTTCAATAAGCGGTTTGGCCACATCGTCGGCGACCGCGTGTTGCAACGCGTCGCGCAGCTGCTCAAGCGGGAGATTGATCCCACGCGTGATGTGGTCGTGCGCTACGGTGGCGACGAATTCGCGATCGGCACACCGCGGCTGGCCGACGAAGCTGAGGCCCTGCGTGAGCGGCTGATGAGCGCCGCCGAAAGCATGACCGCGACCGAGGAGGGCCAACCGATTACCTATAGCATTGGCATCGGCGGCGGCCGCCGCACCAAGTTGCGCGAGGACGCCCACATTCCCTCGATGCTCGACGAAATTATCAACAACGCCAGCCGCGACGCCCTCGCCCGCAAGCCGCTGGCGAAGGACGAAAACCGGTTGGAAGTGGTGAGCGGCGAACGCGAACGCGAATCCCAAACTCCGCCGCCGATTACGATTAACGAGCCGCCGGCCTTCCGCCCGCGCTTCGATCCGTAAGAAAATTCTGGAGCGGGCGACGCGATTCGAACGCGCGACCCTCTGCTTGGGAAGCAGATGCTCTACCCCTGAGCTACGCCCGCACTCCAACCTAGACGATACCAGAAGCTTGGAGCGGGTGGCGGGAATCGAACCCGCATAGCCAGCTTGGAAGGCTGGAGCTTTACCACTAAGCTACACCCGCAGAACCGCGAGTTTACCCAAGGCTTCATAATAAGGGCGATGCTGCGCCGTGCGCTCCTTCCCATCCTGCTGCTTATCGCGATCCCCGCCGGGCTCGTGGCGCAGACCGCCGCCAAACTTCGCTCCGGCGACCGCTTGCGGATCACCGTGCTGGAGCACCTCCCCTTCTCGGGCGAGTTCCGCATCATGAACGATGGCAGCGTCTCGGGGGACGGCTTCGGCCGCGTCGTCCTGGCCGGCAAAACCTTGTCCCAAGCCAACGAGGCGATCCGCGCCGCGCTCGCAAAGCGGCTCAAGGATCCGCACGTCACGGTGAGCCTGCTCGAGCAACGCCGCGACGTGGTCTACATCGTCAACCTCGCGTCGAGCATCCGGCTCCCGCAATCGGCGAGCGGCGCCACCGAGATTCAACCGGGAACGACCGTGCGCCAAGTGCTCGGCGGCACCGGCGAGGCCACTGAGCCCGACCGCATTCGTGTTCGCGTCATGCGCGGCGCGCAGACACTCGCTACCGCCACGCTCGCCGAGGTTCTCCGTGGACCCGCCGGCGCGACCAAGCTTCAATCCGAGGATGTGGTCATTGTCGAACCCGCGCCCCAATCGCGCGTTTGGGTGACCGGCAACGTCGCCCGACCTGGCTCCATCCTCGTGCCGCAAGGCGCAAACGTGCAGCAAGCTGTGGCCGCCGCGGGCGGGATCAATGGCGACGCGAACGACTTTGAGCTCTTCGTGCGTCGCGGCCCCGAAAGCATTCCCGTGAGCCTGAACCGCGGCCCCAACGCGGCGCCGTTTGCGCTGCAAGATGGCGACACCCTGAGCATCGAAACCCCGGAGCGAGTGACGGTAGTTGTGGACGGCGAGGTGAAAGAGCCGAAGGAAGTCTCCGCCAAGCGCAGCGATCTGAGTCTGGAAAAGCTCATTGCCCAAGCCGGGGGCGCGTTGCCCACGGCCACGCTCTCCAACGTGCTCATCGCTCGCCAAGGCGAAACGTTCCGCATTGACCTGAACCAACTCCTGCGCGAGGGTCGCCCCCTCGACTTCCAAATCCGTTCGGGCGATTACATCTACGTCCGGCCGAACGAGCGCCGATTCTTTGTCGTGGGTGAGGTCACCACCGCCGGCGAATTCCTCATGAAGGATGGCGTCGAGGTGCGGCTAGCCGACGCTCTGGCCCGCGCCAATGGCCTCCGACCAACCGGCTCGCTTCTGCGAGTCGCGGTTGCTCGACCCGACAAGAACGGCAAGTACGTCGTGACGACCTACAACCTCGACCGCTTTATCAAAGACGGCAAACTCGACGACAACCCGGTGCTCCAACCCGATGATGTCGTCTACTTCGGCACGCCCAAGGGCATTCGCCTCACCGACGTCAGCACCGCCCTCTCCGGCCTGCTCATTATCCGCTCCCTCGGACGCTAAATTTATGATTGATCGCAATCGCCTTCGGACACAACAAGAAGCTCTGCAACAGGGCTTCGCCGCCAAGAACATTCAGGTCGATCTCTCGGCTTGGAATGCGCTCGACCAGCAGCATCGCTCGCTTCTGCAGGAAGTCGAGAGCGCGCGCGCCGAGCAAAACAAGGCGAGCAAGGAAATTGGAGCGCTCATGGCCCAGGGCAAGCGCGACGAGGCCGAAGCCGCCAAGAGCGCGGTGGCCGGATTCAAGACGATCATCGGCACCAACGAGCCTAAGCTCGCCGAGATCGAAGCCGAGATGGTGACGATGGAGCAACGCATGCCGAACCCGCCGCACGCCGACGTGCCGGTGGCGTTTAGCGAAGCGGACAACCTTATCGTCCGCGAGTGGGGCGAGCGTCCGACCAACGTCGCGCCGATTCCGCACTGGGAATCCGCCGCGAAAATGGGCATGCTCGACCTGGAGCGCGCCGCAAAAATCAGCGGCAGCGGCTTCGCGGTCTACACCGGTTGGGGCGCCCGCCTGCAACGCGCGTTGTTCAACTTCATGATCGACCACCAAACCATGACCAACGGCTACCGAGAAATCTATCCGCCGGTCATCGTGAACTCCAAGTCGCTGTTTGGCACGGCCCAGTTGCCAAAGTTCGAGGAAGACCTCTTTAAGATCGACGACAACAAGTATCTGATTCCGACCGCCGAAGTGCCGGTTACCAACCTGTACGCCGACGAGATTCTCGAGCCCGGCATGGTGCCGATGAAGATGGCTGCGATGTCCGGCTGTTTCCGCCGCGAGGCGGGTTCGGCGGGCAAAGATACCCGCGGAATCCAGCGCGTCCACCAGTTCGATAAGGTCGAGCTTGTGCGCTACGCATTGCCCGAAAACAGCTACGACGACCTCGAGCAGCTCACCCAGGACGCGGCCAGCATTCTGGAGGCCCTGGGCCTGCACTACCGCGTCGCGATGCTATGCTCCGGCGAGCTCAGCGCCAACAACACCAAGTGCTACGACCTGGAAATCTGGTCGCCGGGCATGGAGAAGTACCTTGAGGTCTCCAGCTGCTCCAACTTCGAAGACTTCCAGGCGCGGCGCGCCAACATCCGGTTCCGACGCGAAGCGGGTGCTAAGCCCGAGTTCGTGCACACGCTCAACGGAAGCGGCGTCGCCTGCCCGCGGCTGTTCATCGTGTTGCTGGAGTCGCTGTATAAACCGGGTTACGGCATGGATGTGCCGGCGGCGCTCCAACCTTATGTTGGGGCGGCGCACATTCCTGAGCTTTAGTCTCGGTCCAAATTGCGGAGAATGGAGGCTGCGTATTCACGCAGCTCCTCGTCTGCGTCCGCAAGAAAATACTCGAAGTCGTCTCGCGACGCGCAGCCGTGTTCAAGATAGTTCAGCACGTAGTAACGCACCATGCGATCGGGATGCGCTCGAAAGGGCCTGACCTGCTCACGTGTCGCCGGGGGCGAATGCCACATGAACGCGTAGATGCAACTCCGAATGATGCATTCGTACTGACCCTCGAACAAATGACTACTGACCAACTCATGATCGTAGTGGTTACGCTCCCAACAAATGCCATCGATCACAAACGCGGTCAGCCAAGGATTTTTTGAGGCGGCGAGCAAACGAACTAAGCAGTCATGGGAGGCTTCCGTGTCAGCCGCTCCGATGGCCTCCAGTAAGAGTGAGACGAGCGGGTGAAGATCGAAGAAATTCTGCTCAAAAGGCTCAGCGAGAAGCCGCTCCACCTTTTTGATCAGCTGCCGGTGACCGATACGGTATCGCCGCACCTGATAGTACACACAAGAGGATCTCTGAAGATCCTCATCCTCTCCGTGAAGGATGTCACAGAGAAGCAAACTTGCCTCCGACTTTATGTTCGGATACAGGTGGCGAAGCGTGGCAATGTGGTGTTCCTCACGCTCCGAAGTCTGCGTCACTTTCCTAAGGTAACTGACTTTGTTCGGCTCATGCGACCAACCGGGAAGAAGATCACTTCGCTCCGCCCGATGATGTCGTCGCGATCAACGAGTCCCCAAAACCGACCGTCGCCGGAGTTGTTGCGGTTGTCGCCAACCATCAGGAACTTGCCATCGGGAATCTTCGCCGCCGGCTTCTTCCAAATCTCGTCTACCTCCACGGGGTCGGTCACCATCTTGCCCATCACGAGCAGGTAGGTCGGCCCTTGGGAGTTATAGCGCTGCACGGCCAGCAGTTTGCCGCCTTGCTCGACCATCTTAAAGTCCATCACCGCGTTGGCGCTGACATCGGTCGGTTCGATCGGATTGAACGTGCGCTCGTTCAGGGCGAGGCTAAAGTGCATGGCCTTGTCCTCAACGAACTTGCCGTTGAGCTTCAGGCGGTTGTCGTCCATCTCAACCACGTCGCCCGGCACGCCAAGCAGACGCTTGATGTAGCTCGTGTCGGGGGCGGTACCGGGAGGGCCTTGCTCAATGGCAAGAGCCGGCGGACGGAAAATGACGATGTCGCCGCGCTCCGGCTCGTTAAACCGATAGACCCACTTGTTGGCAATGATCATGTCGCTGACCATCAAAGTCGGCACCATCGAGCCCGAAGGGATCACGAAGGTCTGCAGGATAAACGGCCGAATGACCATGAACACGAAAATGCCCGCGTACACAATGGCATCGAGCAGTTCCGTGGCGAAGCGCAAGGCCCGCAGGTTGCCCGATTGCCGCAGGTGCGCCGGAGCGCGGTGCAGAACCGGGTTGATGGCCAGGCGCAGAATCGTGGCCACGAGGCACACGATGACGATAACGCTAATTTTCGTCCGAGCGATCGAGTCAATAAAATTGACCGTAGGGCTCGTCTGCGATTGCGCGAGAAAGGGAGCGAGAAACTCCACGCTGATTAGAAGGTTCGCTTTTCCTTAATGCGAGCGGCCTTACCCACCTTGTCGCGGAGGTAGTAGAGCTTGGCGCGTCGCACCTTACCGCGGCGCATGACCTCAATCTTGGCCACGAGCGGCGAGTGGATCGGGAACGTTCGCTCCACGCCGATCGAGTTGCTGATCTTGCGGACCGTAATGTTCTCGGCGATGCCACCGTTCTTGCACGCAATCACGGTGCCTTCAAAAATCTGGATCCGCTCCTTGCCCGCTTCGCGCACCTTACAGTGCACGCGAACCGTGTCGCCGGGGTTGATCTTCGGCAGATCATTCTTGATGTGCTCTTCGGCAACACTCATTAAAATTTGCTGTTTCGACATAACGCTTTCTCTGTTTGCTGGTCAGAGGCGGAGGAAATGGATTTTCCGCTTGACACGAATTCCACTATTCTAGCAGATTCAGATCATCCGCGCCAAGTGGGGCCTGGCAGAAAAGATCAGGACGGTTGGCGCGGGTCAATCGGAGCGCCTGACGGCGATGCCACCGCTCAATTTCTCCGTGATTGCCCTGATGCAGTTCCTCCGGCACGGCCACGCCGTCGTGCTCGCGGGGCTTGGCGAACTGCGGCGAACTCAGCAAACCGCTCGCATGCGAGTCGGCGTCCAAACTCGCCGAGTCGCCGAGCACGCCCGGCACCTTGCGCATAATCGCGTCGGCTATCACCAAACTCGGCAGCTCGCCGCCGGTGAGCACGAAGTCACCAAGCGACAACAAGTCGGTCGCGTACTTCTCGACAATCCGCTCGTCAATGCCCTCGTAGTGCCCGCAGACAAACACCACGCGCGGCGCCTCGGCCAAACTTCGCGCGCTCGCTTCGCTGAATAGCCGCCCGCGCGGATCGGGGAACACCACCCGGTCCCCCTCCCGCAACGACAACGAAGCGAGACAAGCCTCCATGATCGGCGCGAGCAACAGCATTCCGGGGCTCCCGCCGAACGGGCGGTCGTCCACCGTGCGATGCTTGTCGGTGGCGAAGTCGCGCGGATTGCTCGTGTGAACCTCAATCAGGCCGTTGGCTTGGGCGCGCGCCGCCATGCTTTCGCCCATCACGCCGCGAATCATCTCCGGGAAAAGAGACACGAAGTCGAAGCGCAACATAGACACATTATGAATCTGAGCGGGCCGCCTCAGTCATAATAGAGGAGTTATGAGTTCCGTTCCCGCCGATTTGAAGTACACGAAGTCCCACGAGTGGGTCCGCGTCGAAGGCGATGTGGCCACCATCGGCATCACCGATCATGCCCAAAGCGAACTGGGCGACGTCGTGTTTGTCGAGCTGCCGAGCGCCGGACGCTCGCTCAGCGCGGGCGACACGTTTGGCTCGGTTGAAAGCGTCAAGACGGTCAGCGACGTGTACGCCCCCATCGGTGGCGAAGTCACCGAAGCGAACGAAACCCTCGGCGCGCAAAGCGAACTCGTCAACACCGACCCCTACGGCCAAGGATGGTTGATTAAAGTCAAGGTGAGCGACGCCAGCCAGCTCGACGCCTTGATGGATGCCGCAGCATACGGCGGAGTCATCGCCTAAGTGCCCTATATCCCGCACACGCCCGAAGACGAAAAGGAGATGCTCGCCACCATTGGCGTGGACAGCATCGAAGATCTCTTCCGCGAAATTCCTGCCGAGTTGCGCGTCAAGCCCGGTTCGCTGGACATTCCGAATTCGCTGAGCGAAGACCAGCTGTACCAAAAGATGGTGGGCCTGGCTCGCCAAAACCTCGACGCCACCAAGCTTGAGTGGTATCTCGGGGCTGGCCTGTACGATCGCCACATTCCGGCGGTCATCGCTCCGCTCATCTCGCGCGGTGAGTATCTGACCTCGTACACGCCTTACCAACCGGAAATGTCGCAGGGCTACCTGCAAGCCATTTACGAATTTCAGAGCATGATCGCCGAGGTGTACGACATGGACGCCGCCAACGCGAGCATGTACGACGGCGCGACTTCCCTGGCCGAAGCCTGCCTGATGGCCTGCGCGCACACCGGCCGCAAAAAGGTGTATGTCAGCGAGGCGGTTCACCCCAGCTATCGCCAGGTCGTGGAGACCTACCTTTGGGCGACCGAAGATGAAGTCGCCACCATTGACACCACCGACGGGGTGACCACTGGCTACGCCGCCGTGGCCGACGACGCCGGATGCGTAGTCGTGCAATATCCCAACTTCTTTGGCGCGATTGAAGACCTCGCCGAGGCTCGCCGCGTGGCCACCGCCAACGGCGCGCTGCTGGTGGTGGTCGCCGATCCCGTCGCCATGGCGCTGCTCCCGCCGCCAGGCCAATTTGGCGCCGACGTGGTGGTGGGCGAAGGCCAGCCGCTCGGCGTGGCCATGGGCTTTGGCGGACCGCTGGTCGGCCTTTATGCCTGCAAATCCGACTACATGCGCCGCCTTCCTGGCCGCATCGTGGGCCGCACACACGACCACTCGGGTCGGAGCGCATTCACCATGACTCTGCGAACCCGCGAGCAAGACATCCGCCGCGAAAAAGCGACCTCCAACATCTGCACCAACGAGGCGCTGATGGCGCTCGCGAATACGATTTATCTGAGCGCGCTCGGCAAGAACGGCCTCAAATCCGTAGCCACAAGCACCGTCAACAACACGCAATACGCGATGCAAGTCCTAACCGCCGCCGGCGCGAAGCTCAAATTCTCGGGCCGCGTGTTCGGCGAGTTCGTGCTCGATCTCGGACGCGACGCCACCGCGGTGCAAAGCAAGCTTATTGATGCCGGGATCATGCCCGGCCTGCCCTTGGGACCCTACTACTCGGGAATGGACAACTGCATGCTGGTTGCTCTCACCGAGGTTCGCACGAAGGCCCAAATCGATCGGTTCGCCGCAGAGCTGAAGAAGGTCCTGAGCTAACGCCATGGCAGAACGACGCCCGCGTGTGGTGATTGTTGGGCGTCCGAACGTCGGCAAAAGCACCTTGTTTAACCGCATCCTCGGCCGCCGCGTGGCGGTGGTGGAAGACGAGCCGGGCATCACCCGCGACCGTCTTTACGCCGATGTGGATTGGGACGGCAAGCAGTTTCAGCTGGTGGATACCGGCGGGATTCTCTTTGGCGACGAAGATCCGCTTGTGGACCAGATTCGCGTGCAGGCCGAAGTTGCCCTTACCGAAGCCGATGCCGTGCTGTTTTTGGTGGACGTGATTGACGGCGTAACCCCCGCCGACTGGGCGTTGGCCAACCGCCTGCGCAGCATCGAAAAGCCGGTTTACGTGCTCGCCAACAAGGCCGACAACCCCAAGCGGGCCGACATGGCGACCGAGTTTTATGAGCTCGGCCTGGGCGAGGTTGTGCCCGTCAGCGGACTCCACGGACGTGGCGTAAGCGACGTCATGGACGAGATTACGGAAGGCTTTTCTCGCCTGCCGAAGGAAGAAGAAACCGAGGAGATCAGCCTCGCCATCGTCGGCCGCCCGAACGTGGGCAAGTCGAGCATGCTCAACGCCTTTACCGGCGAGCGCCGGGCGATTGTCTCCAACATTCCGGGCACCACTCGCGACGCCATTGACACCGTCGTGGAATATCGCGGCGAGCGATTCCGCCTGATTGACACCGCCGGTTTGCGCCGACGCGGCAAGATTCAGGGGACGGTCGAATACTATATGGCGCACCGTTCGCGGCAAGCCGTCGAGCGATCGCAATGCGCGCTCGTGGTGTGCGACGGCGAAGAGGGTTTGACCGACGGCGACAAGCGCACCATGAAGTTGGCTCACGATGAGGGCCGCGCGCTCGTGGTCGCCGTGAACAAGTGGGACATGGTGGAGCCGCCGGATGGCGCGATCACCCAAATGACTCCGGCCAAGAAGGAGTTCCTGCGCAACATGGTCAACGAAATGCCGGAAACGCGGTACGCCCACGCGCGGTTTACAAGCGCCAAGGAGGAAAAGGGTCTCGAAAAGCTACTCGACGAGGTGTTGGTCGCGGTGGAATCGTGGAATTTCCGTCTCGGCACCGGCCAGCTTAACAAGCTGATTCAGGACGCGGCCTTCGCCCGCCCGTACACCACCAAGGGCAAGCAGCTGAAGATTTACTACGTAACGCAGGTTTCGGCGCGGCCGCCGACGTTCATTTTGTTTGTGAACGACGACGAGCTGGCGCACTTCTCGTACTTGCGGTACCTCGAAAACTGCCTCCGCAAGGTCTACCCGCTGCCGGGCACGCCGATCCGCATGATCGCGCGCGCTCGTCGCCGCGACGAGGAGTAAAGTCCGTGATCGCGTTGCGCGCTTTCTGTCTCGCAGGGCTGGTCGCGACGTGGCAAGTTGCGTTGGCGCAGAGCGATGCGTTTATGCGCGAGATTGATGCACAACTGCTCGCCGCCGATCGGGTTTCAGGTCCGAAGCATCAAGTTCCAACATCTAAGATTTCCTTGTTTGGCCAGATAGATTTAGTGAAGCGACCTAAGCAAGATATGTATCACTTCGTAGCCTTTCAGGCGATAAAAATGGGGGATTTAAGCATTCTAGGAAGGTCAGCAGAGATTATGTTTCCCACCCATCATCGAGACCTAAACTTCGAAAAGAATGGGGCAGGGTATCGGCGTATGGCAGAGCGAGCTGACGCCACCGCCCTCGATATTGTTTGCTATATAGCGTTCCTTGAGAACTGCTTTATCGAAGATGGAAAGTACCTTGTTCGCTACACTGAGCCGAAAATTATCGAACCGGCAAAGAATGGTCGCGGCCCAACAACGCTAGTGCGACGGATTGACACTGGGTACAAGAAGCGACGCTCAGAACTTGACGCATTGTTGTCCAAGCATTGTGGCAAGAGTTGGTTGGCCAACGCCTTTCTCGGGCCGCGCCGCCAAAACCGCAGCGAACTGCTTACCCACATGGAGAATGCTTACAAGCTTGGCGTGCCGCCGCTTTGGGCGAAATACCTCTACGGCAACCTGCTTAACTGGCAGATGCTGAAAACCGACAGCCCCGCCGAAGTTGAACGCACAAAGGTCATGCTCGACAAGTATTTGGCGATCCTTACCAAGCACAACGTCTTCATCCCGAAACCGTTTAAGAAATCGGGCTAACTGTCCAACCCGAATACCGAGGCACTAGTCTCGCGAACGCGGAGATGGTGACCTTACGGGCAGCGTTCCGCACGTTGCCCTCGGCAAGGGGATGTTTGGATCAGCGCCGCGCAACCGCGCCGCTGATAATCACATCGCCGACCGCATAACTGCGCCGAATATCCTGCAAGCAAACCTTAACACGCTGACCAGGCTCGACATCGCTCTCGAGCAATTCGACAAAGTAGCCCGAATCGGTCCACGCCGTCACCTTGCGGCTGCTGTCTTCGCCCGCGGAACGGATGTTCACCTCGAGCACTTGCGCGCGGCGAACGCCCATGTGGTGCGCGTCGAATTCTTCCAACTTGCCCGCCGTAATCGTGTAGTCCTCGTACGGATAGTCGAAGCGCGCCCGCAGATAAACGCCACGGTGCAATTCGTGTTCCAGTTCCTCGATGTTCTCGCCATCGGGACCGATGAGCGATTCCACCATCGCCGGATGGCACTCCACCAAAAACGCGTTGCCCGGACGATCGAGCATGCGGTGCATGTCGCGCTCAATGTTGAGCGAAATCGTGTTGGCGCTCGGAATGCGGCCGCGTCCCAGACAGGTCGGGCAGACCTCGGTGAGGGCTTCGGTCACCGATTCGCTGGTGCGCTTGCGCGTAATTTCCAGCAAACCAAGCGAGCTGATTTTTCCGACGCGAGTGCGCGCCCGATCCTTCTCCAGCATCGCCGAGAAGTGGTCGAACACCTTTTTGCGGTGGTCGGCCGATTCCATGTCGATAAAGTCAATGACGATAATGCCGCCCATGTCGCGCAGACGCAGCTGGCGGCAGACCTCGGTGGCGGCCTCCATGTTCGCCTTGAGAATGGTTTCCGTTAGCGAGGAGTTGCCGACGAGTTTGCCGGTGTTGACGTCCACCGCGGTGAGCGCTTCCATCTCGTCAATGACAAGATACGCGCCCGACTTCAGCCAAACCTTGTGCTGCAGCAGACGCTCGATATCCTGCTCGATGTTGTAAAAGTCGTAGATCGGCTGCTCTTGATCGTACAAGATGATCTTGTCGCGCAGAGCCGGGGCCACCGCCTTCGCGACGACGTGAATCTTTTCGTACTCTTCCGGATCGTCAATGATCAGGCGGTCAATCTCGTCGCCAAAAATGTCGCGAATCGTGCGGTAGAGCAGCGTTTGGTCGCGGTGTACGCAGGCCGGAGCGCGCTGGCGGCGAGCCTGGTCTTTCACCTGCGCCCACAGCTGTTGCAAAAACGCGACGTCGGCTTGCAGTTCCTGCGGCGTGCGACCCTCGCACTCGGTGCGCAGAACCAGACCGAAGCCTTCCGGGATAATGGCGTCGCCGATTTTCTTGAGGCGGTCGCGTTCGCGGCGATCCTCAATCTTGCGGCTCACGCCCACGTGATTGCCTTCCGGCATCAGAACGACGTAGCGACCCGGCAGGGCCACGCGCGTGGTAACACGGGCACCCTTGTTGCCGCGCTGACCCTTGGTCACCTGCACCATGATCTCCTGACCCGGCTTCAGCAGGTCCTTAATCTTGCGGTGACGCAGTTCGCTGCGCTTGATGCTGGCCGGCGAGTTGTCGTGCTTGCTCTCGTCGGGCAAAATGTCTGCAACGTAGAGGAACGCATTGCGCTCCAGGCCGATGTCGACAAAAGCGGCGTCCATGCCCGGCAGAACGTTTTGAACGATGCCTTTGAAGATGCTGCCAACGACCCGCTCTTCTCGCTCAACGCGGTATTCCATCAGATCGCCATCTTCCAAAAACGCAATCCGCGTTTCGCGGAGCGAGGAGTTGACGATAATCTCAACTGCGCCGGGACGTCGTTGTGATTTCTGTTTCGGTTGTCTGGTTGTCGATTTTAAAGCCGGTGTTCGGGGGTTTCGTGAATTCGTTTTTCGTGCCATTGCGCCTCGCGGAAGGAAGGTTGTCGGCGCGCTAGAATCACCTCTGGCAATTCATTTCCGACAAGGTCTCTATGTTACCTGGTTCGTGACGTGGCAGGCAACATTTCTCGCGTGTTATAAAGAAAGCGATGCCCGTTTTCGAGTTTCAGTGCGCGGCCTGCGGGCGAACGTTCAGCGACCTTGTCCGCGAACAAGATGGCACGCTGGCGACTCCGTGCCCGAACTGCGGCTCCCAAGATATCCACAAGTTGCCCAGCAAGTTCATGCGGCTCCGCTCGGAAGATGAGCGTCTTACTCACGCGGTGGACAGCATGGCGGGGGTGGACGACAACAACTACGGCGCGGTGATGCACCACGTGCAGGAGGCGGGTCGCGCCCTGGACGACGACCTCAGCGGCGACTTATCGGCGATGATGGACGCAGATTTTTCCGGCGGGGATTTTGGGGGTGGAGATTGAAGGCTTCGGGCTCGCTTACCGTCATTTGCGGAAGCATGTACGCTGGAAAATCGGAAGAGCTCATCCGCCGCGCCCGCCGCGCGCTCTATGGCAAAAAGGCCGTTCAGGTGTTTAAGCCCAGCCTCGATAATCGCTACGACGAGAGCATGGTGGTCACGCACATGAACGTGCGTCACGAGGCCGAGGCAGTCTCTAGCGTGGCCGACTTGGCCAGCCGCATCCGCCCCGAAACCGAGATCGTGATCATCGAAGAAGTGCAGTTCTTCGATAACACCGTGATTGACCTGTGCGTCGAGCTCGCCGATCGCGGGCGGCAGGTCATCGTCGGCGGTCTGGATCAAGATTTTCGGCGTCAGCCGTTTGGACCGATGGGGCACCTTATGGCGGTGGCCGACGAGGTCGTGAAGCTGCGCGCCATCTGCCTGAGCTGCGGCGCGCCCGCCAGCCACACCTACCGCATGATCGAGGGCAAACCGGCCCAGTGGAACGACCCGGTGGTGCTCATTGGGGCGACCGAAGCCTACGAGGCGCGCTGCCGCAACTGCTTCGAAATCCGCGGCGCGCCCAAGAGTAAGTTTAAGATTAGCAAGCGCCGTTAGGGCATAAGCTCGAACGTGAGTTCAGCGTCGGTTGGCTCCTCGTCGGGAAAGTTTTTGCACTTCACTTCGCCCTTGATCATCGCGCCATCGCTCAAACGAATCCAATAGGTGCCCTCGCTGGTCGCGGGTTTGTCGCCTTCCTTTTCCTCGGCACTAAACGTGACCTTGGCGCACTCGAACGAGCCCACCTTTTCGACCTCTGCGAACTTAAACTTGGCCGCGCCCGACTTCGCGCCGCTGCGATCCTTGGTGTCGAACTCGAACGTCCACTCGTCGCCTTTGCCCACGACCTTATCAGGGCGGATGAAGTCAACCAAATGGTGAATTCGGAAAATCGTATCGTCGCCGTCCATGTCTTCGGCGCTGAGGAACTTGCCATTCTTCGCGTACTTTTCGGTCGCCTTTTCCGGCTCAAGTTCTTCGGTAGTCAGGTCAATCGTCTCACCGCCGGTAATCAGCTTCACGTATTCGGTGACCTGCTCCAGCTCGACCGTGCCGTCCTCTTCGACCTTCACGACCTTCGCCGTTTCGTGCATCGTGTACTCAAACGACTCGCCCTCGAACGGCATCTTCATCACGATTTTCTGCTTCGACGTATCGCCGACCTTGGCCTTGCGGGCGAGATCGTACTTTTGGTCGGCCATCGCCAGCGGCGCGACCAAAACCAGCAGAAGCGGCAACATCAATCGGGTTTTCATGGTTTCAATTCCTGTTCGGATTTTACGGTGACTCCGGCTTGCCCGTCACCGAGGGCTGCGTTATCAATGGTCAGCGAGCTTTTGACAAGGCGACCGTCTTTGGTCGAAATCCACACCGAGCCGCGCGACTTGATCGGGTTCTTGCCCTCAAGTTCTTCGCCGGTGAGGAACACCTGCGCACAGGACTGGCCGAGCACGGTCTCCAGTTCGAGCACCTCAAACCGCAAAATGGACGTTCGCAGCCCGGTGCCCGCGTTGGCGTTCAGGTCAACCTTCCACTTGCTGCCTTTGGCAAGGCCCGAGTACGGCACGACGATCTGCGAGAGATTCGCCATGCGGAAGTCCTCGCTCTTGCGCTTGTCGCGAATCAGATCGACGATCTGGCCGTTATCAAGCTGGACAATTCGCACCTGCGACGTGTCCTCGATCTTTTGCGGACGGCCGCCGATCTCGATGACCATGTCGCCCAAGTTGCGGGTCGTCACGATGGTGCGATCTTCGACGCGAGTGACTTCCTCGCGCGCCGTCCCCGTCAGCTTGACGTCGCTGCCATTCGACTTGAATGACATCGTCAGCGCGTAGGTCGCCTTGTCACCAATTTTGGCGCGGCGATGAAGCTGAACCTCTTGAGCGGGGTTCAGCAGGCTAACAACGAGAACGGCGGCGGCGAGCATTACGGTTGACGCGTGATGGAGATGGTCATGTCCACCGGGTCGGGCATTCCCGGTAGCGGTGCGTTGGTGAGTTTGGCCTCAATCTTCACGAGCGAAAAGTCCTTGGTGTCGAGCCACATCGTCTTTTTGGATTCGGCAGGCTTGTCGCCGGCCTGCTCCTTCGTGGTCGCGACGACGACTGCGGTATCCCATGCGCCCACCTTTTCGGTGCGCACAAACTCGTAGTCGGACTTCACGGTTTCGGCCTTGAACTTGTCGGCCGGCTTGATGAGGCTCGACCACTTATCGCCCAGTTTCTTGGCCTCGGCGGGCAGGTCAATGATGTTCAGAAACTCAAGGCGAGCCGACTCTGGCGTGGTGTCGTCATCCGAGCCCAGCATTTCTAAGGGCACACCAGCGGCGGAATATTTCGTGGTTCGCGGCTTGGAATCGCCTTCGTCGGTCGGGAACGATTGCCCGCCCATCTTGAGTTCCATGTCGGATTCCAGGCTCTCCACCGAGTACGAGCCGTCCTTTTCGACCTTCACGATCTTCTCGGTGATGTTCGCCGTGATCTCAATCGCGTTGCCTTGGATTTCGAGCGCGACCTGAAGTTTGTATTTGGTCGTCGCGCCTTCGGTCACCGTGCGCTTAAAGCTGAGCGGTTCGGCTTGCGCCATGCTGGCGGCGGTGAGGCTGGCAAGGGCCAACGTGGCAAAAATTCGGCTACTGGTTCTGGTCAAAGCAATCTCCCATCTGGCGCAAGTCCGGATGTCACACTATTAAACGATCAATGATCCCCGAAAATATCCAAGCAATTTCGTTTGACTGCAGCATGACGCTGTTGGAGGACAATTGGGACTCCAGCCGGTTCGCCGCCGAATGCGCCGAGCAATGCGGCGTTGAGTTCGATCGCGAGCGGGGGATTGACCTTTACACCTCAATGGTCCGCCGCGCATGGCCCGAGTTTCGCGAGCTCAATCTCACCCGCGACGCAGCGACTTGCGACCGATTCTGGAACGACCTCACCCGGCGTTGGCTCAGCGAACTCGGCATCACCGCCGACGTCGCGCCGATCATGGCGCATGCGCGCCAGCGACTCTTTTCGGCGGGAGGCGACGTGTTCCGCAAGTATCCGGACACCGAATCCACGCTGATCGAGCTCAAAAAGCGCGGCTACAAACTCGCCGTGCTCAGCAACTGGGACCAATCGCTGCACCGCGTGCTTGCCGCCCAAGACCTCACGCAGTACTTTGACGTCGTGATCGCGAGCCTGGAAGAAGGCGTCGAAAAGCCCGAACCCCTGATCTTTGAGATTCTGCTGGACAAGCTGGGCGTGCCCGCCGCCGACGTTCTGCACGTGGGCGACAACCCGCTGGACGACTACCACGGGGCGAAGTCGGCGGGGATGGAGGCGCGGATTCTCGATCACAGCCTCACCGAAAGCGAGGGCGCGTACATCCACCGGCTGGGAGCGCTCCTCTGACCAGGCTCGCCGACTACGATTTCGAGCTTCCCGAGGAGTTGATCGCGCAGGAGCCGCTCGCGGACCGCGCCGCCTCGCGCATGCTATGTCTCGACCGCGCCACCGGTGAACTAGCCGACCGACACTTTCGCGACTTGGTAAATCTGTTGCATCCCGGCGACGTGCTCGTGGTCAACAACACACGCGTCTCGGCGGTGCGGCTTTTCGGGCGACGAGCCACGGGCGGGGCTTGTGAAGTATTACTCACCAAACGGTTAACATCGCGCCAATACCGCGCGATGGTGAAGCCCGCCAAGCGCTTGACTGTGGGCACGACGGTCCACTTTGACGGCGGCTTCCAGGCAACCGTGGTGGCCGAAGAAGGCACCTCGTTTCGCGTGCTCGAATTCCCCGATGACGAGTCGGTGGCCGCCGCTCTGCAAACCGGGGTCGTGCCGTTACCGCCCTATATCACCCAAAAACTAACGGAGCGCGAGCGATACCAAACCGTGTTCAACTCGCACGGCGAAAGCAGCGCCGCGCCCACCGCCGGGCTCCACTTTACGCCCGAGATTCTCGCCGAGATCCAGCGCAAAGGCATCCAGCGAGTGGAAGTCAACCTTGAGGTTGGCGTGGACACTTTTCGCCCCGTGATGGTGGACGACATCCGCGACCACGAAATGCACGGCGAGGTCTGCACGATCTCCGACGAAGCAGCCCAACTCATCAACCAACGCACCGGGCGTTGCATCGCCGTCGGCACCACTTCCGTGCGCACGTTGGAGTCCTTCGCCGACGCCAATGGGCAGGTTCAATCCGGCGAGCAACTCACCCGCATTTGCATCGCTCCCGGCTACGAATGGCGAGTCGTGCAAGGGATGCTGACCAACTTCCACATGCCGCGCACCACCATGCTGCTGATGCTCGCCGCGATGACCGGCCGCGATCCGCTGATGGCCGCGTACCGCCACGCGATCGCCGAACGCTACCGTTTTCTTAGCTTCGGAGATTGCATGTTTATCGCAAATTCGTGACTTTTCGGCCTGAGGTGCCGACAGGGAGGTGCCTCGGTTAAGTACAATAAATGTCGTGAGTCAAACGACCGATAAGGGGGGAGCCGCCGGAGATTTTGATCCGGTCGCCTATATCGAGAACGCATTTTCCGATACCAAGCCCACGCCGTCGCGCACGGCCGTGATGGAAAAGGATGCGGCCTCGAGAAATGGGCACGCTCCACGAGCAACGACTGAAAGCAAGCGAGCCCTCAGCGCGCCGCGTCCCCGCCGCGTCAAGGCCAAGGATGCCGCCAGCGAAAGCCTGAACACCGAAACGCAACGCCTTTGGTCGCACTTGCCGAAGATCATCAACTTCCTGCAGTCGAATTTCAACGACTCGGTCACCGCCAACTACTATCGTGGCGAGTTCAAGGAAACCCGAGCCGAACTCATTGAGCGCCTGCTTGACCCTGAACTCACACTCGAAGAAGTGAGCCGCATTCTGGGCGTCTGCCCGGCCACGGTGCGCCGCTACACCAATCGCGGTTGGCTAGGACACCACCGCACCAAGGGTGGTCAACGCCGATTCCGCCTCAGCGGCGTCGCAAAGTTTGTCGAAGAGCACGGTCGCGATATCCGCGACTAGTGCCAAAGGCCGCGCATCGGCGAATTCCGCCGACTCGCCCGAACCCGAATTTGCCCCGACTTGTTGGGTGCCTCAAAACTCAAGAGAGGTAACCCGGCAAGCACGGTCGCGTAGATCACCAGGCTCCACCATTCTGCGGGCAACACGCTATACAGCCAGGCGCACCCAACTCCGGCAATCACGCCGAGAAGCATCGCCCGCCAAAAGTGCATGTAGGGTTGTAGCCCGATGAGCACGCCAAACAGCAGGCCCACCACGCCCAGCGCAATCATTCTTGCGACCAGGCTTTGCAGCGTGGTCTGGGTGGAAAGTAGGTCAAAAACGCCTTGACCCAGCAGCGGCAACCCGAACCCAACGGTGATGGAGCCCACCAGCAACACCCACGTCGCGGGCACCGGACTCAGGCGAAAACGTTCCAAATAGAGGTTGACCAACGCCCGTCCGAGCCAGGGCGCAATCGCGAGCACCAGGCCCAGATACACCACGTGCTTGGCGTAAATCACTTGGCCACCTTCGGCATCTCAGGTTTGGTCCCACCGGTCAGCGGAGTGACCGGCGTGCCGAGCACGACGTCATAATCCTTGACCTTCGCCCCGACTTTGTAGCGCACACGGAGCGATTCGCCATCGGCGAAATCCTTGTCCACGCGGCGGAATCGAAGCCGCACGTGCGTGCCGATCAGGTCCTTACTCAAGTCGCGTTGAATCTGGTCGAAGGCCAGCCGCAGGTTCGCCGAGTCGTCCACCTTGATGATGTTCTTGGTGAGTTGCTGCAGAAGCGGCACGTCCGCGCCTTCGCCCAGCGCGATGATGTAGAGCTTCGTTTCGGGGTGAGCCTTGATGGTTTCGATCACTGACGAGAACGTCCCAGGAATCTCCTCGGTGTCCTTGCCATCGGTGAGCGCAACCACGATCGGGCGATTTCCCGCGACGCCGTTGGCGACCTCAATCCCGCGCTGAATGCCGCGGTACAGCGGCGTCGTGCCGTTCTCTTCGCCGCGCAACAGCTCAAGGGCCTTGCTGACTTCCGACGGTTTCGAGCGATACGCAACTTGCTCCAGCGGCGGATCAACCGGCGGGTAATCCACGGGCACGACACTGCGTCGCGGCGGGAACACGCCCAAGGTGACTTGGTCCTTTTCGCGGAGCTTGCCCATGAGGTTGCGGGCCGCGTCCAAACGCATATATTTGGGGTCTTGCGGCGGCTCGCCGTTGCGCGGATTCACGCGGATCATGCTCCACGAGTTGTCAAGAATCAGCGCCATGGAAATCGGCCGCACCTCGTCGGAACGCTCCAGATAAATCGGCTCCAACTGCTGTCGTTCGATGACCAAGCCGGGCGTGACCGCAATAAACGAATCAGGCTCCAACGCGTACGGCACGCGAATGTTGAATTCCTCTTCCCGCCGGAACGTCTCGCGCTTCACCTGTTCCACGGGCTGTTCATCCTCGGTCACCCGCTCAACCTTGGGCGCTTCGACCCGCGGGAGCAGCACGCCTTCACGGCTTTCCTGCGCCAAAACGGTAGGCCCGGTGAGGCTGAGCGTCGCGCCGACGAGCAACGCCGACGAAAGCACTATCGCGAGGATGGTCAGCCAGCGGCTCATTTCTTCGGCCCGAATACGGAGACAACGTTGGTCTTGGTGCCACGCATACGGTTGAGCGCGTTCGCGCGGTTCTCAACCGACTTCTTGCCTTCGAACATGCCGGCGTCGAGTTGCCGCATAAAGTCTGCCCAGCGTTGCTGGTTGAGCAACACGAGCGTGCGCAGCTTGCCGAGGTCTTCCTCGTCGTGCCAGCGCTCCATGGCGACGTTGAACTTTTCGATCAGGTCGTCCGCAATTTCGGGCTTACCATTAATCTGGAAGTACGCCGTTCGATAAGCCACCGCGAGTTCGTACACGATCACGATGATGAGGAAGAGGAAGTTCAGGCCAAACGCCGAGAACGCGCCACCATCCGCCTCCGCCGTCCCCACGTCGTAACGCAGAAAACTGTAGATGACCATGATGAACATGAAGCCAACAGCGAACACAATCGCCTTGTTGGCGCGAGTCGTCAGCAACTCTCCGAGGTTTCGGGTCGGCTTAATCGCGTCACCCGCGTTCATGTGCACGACCAACTGCATGAGGAAGCGCATTGCGTAGGTAATCGAATAAGCGATCACACAAGCCAGCGCGAAGCTAAACGTGCCTTTGGTGATTGTGTTTCCCGGCCCGAGCAGCTTGCCCAAAAACGTGTTCGCGACCGGAAGCAGGAGGTATGCCTTCAGCATAATCGCCACGACGAGGCCAAACATACCGCCCGCCACCTTCATCGTGGTTTTGTCGTGCTTCTTGGTCGCGCGCAGCAGCACGTCTTCAATCGCGCGATCGTTGAGCACGCGCGGCGTGCGGAACCGCACGTTTTGTCGTCGACAAGCGGCCATGAACGCCGTTGCCCGGGCGCGGAACCCGTCACCAACTTCCTCCGCCGCGCGGAGCGCGGCCACGGAGCTGCTCCAGGCGCGAGTTTGGTCGGCGTAGGCTCGCCAGTAGCCGACCGCCTCGGCGGCTTGCCGGGTGTTAAAACCCTTCTCGCCGAGTTCCGTCGCGAGTTCTTGAGCAAGGTGTTCTTCCTGCTCCGACGAGACGATCGTCGGCTGCTCAAAGGCACCCTGCTGCGCGGGATCGGGCGCACTGATCGCGCGCGACGCCCCTAGACTGTTTCGAAAATCACTTACTGCCATTGGCTGCTGGCTCCATTAGCTCCTTAATCCCGCGCTGCGCATCGGCAATCGCGACCGAGTTTTGCGAAAGGAGCACGTTGACAACCTGGACGGGAAACTCCGTGCGCAGGTTCTTCGCGTAGTCGGCAATCTCGCTAAGCTTGTTGAGCTTGGCCGAGTTGCCCGGCTGAACACCGACAAACACGATCATCTGCAGGTTGCCGGCTTGCACCAGGCTTTCCAGCCCGTTGAACACTTGCTGCATGTTGTCTTCAAACCCGCCGTCGGTACCGATGACCACGATGCGCTTGATGCTCGTATCGCGGCGCGCGACCTTGGCCGCGTGCTCAAACACGCCGCCGAGCAGGGTACCGCGCGGTTCGGCCTTGGGCAGAGCCTCCCACTGTGCGCCCATCTCGTCCAGATAGGTCCCCGCGTTCAGCGTGTTGCCGAGTTCGCGAACGTCCTTGTTGAACGTTGAGTAGTTCACCCGCATGGTTTTCGGGTGCGTGTCGAGCACGTCCTTAATCAGCGTCGCAATTGGCGCTCGCAACGAATTCGTCGAGCCGCTCAGGTCGAGATACACGTCCGCCGCGACCGCCTCGGTCGTGGGCTGCGTCGGGCGATCCATGTCCTTGGAAAGCTGGTCCTTTACGGCTTTACAACCGGTGAGGGAGAGACTGGTCAACACACTCGCGACAACCATAAACAAAACTTTGTTGCGCATCATCAATGAATACACCATTTTGTGCTGATTCAGTTGCATGGACTCCCATTTTCCATCTTAAGAACCACCCCGATTTCGCCAATACACTCCCTGGGGAAGAGAAATGTTAAGAGTGAGTGAAGTTGATTTAAGGGGGCTAGCCGAGCTGCTGCCCATCCCAACTGTGGTGACTAATCGTTCCGGCGCGGTCCAATCGGTAAACGCCACTGGCCTGTTCGTGCTGATGGCCAGCGCCCAATCCGTGGCCGGCTACCGATGGCTTGGTCTGCTCGACAGCGCGTCCAGCGAGGCCGCCAAACAACTTCTGCGCGAATCCACCGCCGAGTCCGGCGCGATTCTGCTGGTGACCAAACCCGAGTTCGGCGGCACTCCGTTTGAGTGTCAATTCAGCCAAACGCCGAGCGGCGAGTTTGTCGTCACCGCCACCAACATTTCTGGCTACCGCTGGCAAGAGGAGCAACTCACCGCAAACCGCGAATTCCTAGAGAAAATCATCGCTCTCAATCCGGCGGTACACCTCTTGGTCGATCTACCGAGCTTTGGTATGTCATGGGTCAGCGAAAACACGGTCGCCGCCTTCGGCATCACGGTGCCCGAGATCAAGGCGATGGGCTCCCACATTTGGGAAATGGTCACGTGCGACCCGGTTCCGTTCCGTCCGCGCTACGAAGATGTCGCCGAGTTTCAGTTTGGCGAGCGATTTGTGACCGAGTTCACCTCCCAAGATGACAACGGCAATCTGCGCTGGTATTCCTGCACCGGTGAGGTTTACGAAGTCGCCAACCACAAGCCGACCAAACTCCTGATCTCGCTGGAGGACATTAGCTCGCAAAAAGAATTTGAAGCCCAGGTTTCCGAGTACATGCTGCAGGCGGCCGAGCAAAATCGAGCGCTCGAGGCAGCCAAAGGCGAACTGGAGCAAGCCAACATGCGCCTGGAAGAACTGACCTTGACCGATCCACTCACCGGCCTGGCCAACCGCCGCGCGTTTGATACCGCCATTGCGCAGTGCATTCAGGTCGCACGCCGCTACCAGCGCAACCTCAGCATTCTCAGCCTCGACCTCGACCATTTCAAAAAGATCAACGACACGTTTGGTCACGGCGTGGGCGATGAAGTGCTCGTCGCAACTGGTCAAGCGTTGGCCGGGCTCTACAGAGAAACCGATCATGTTGCCCGAATCGGCGGCGAGGAGTTCATTGTTTTGCTCCCCGAGACCTCGGTCCCCGAGGCGCAGATCATCGCCGAACGCACGCGCCGCGCGATCGAGGCAATGACCACAAGTGCCGGCAAGGTCACGGCTAGCATTGGCCTGACCTACTGGCGCAACGATGAAACCGCCGTAAGTCTTGTCCACCGGGTAGACGAGGCGCTTTACGAAAGCAAGGCGTCCGGAAGAAATCGCGTATCTCTGGCCGCGTAACCGCGGCTTTGGCACGATAGTTGCAACGGTTGTTCTCAGGTAACAACCATGAACAAAGCAACTGCAATCTTTATTCTTAGCGCAATTTCGTTTGGAACCGCAGCCCAAGCTTCGGTCTACGAAATGTCGTGGAATGGCCAAAATCTTCCCAACCTCGGCATCAACCACGACGCCGGCAAGATCAAGAAGATGTCCACCGTGTTCGACTCGGGCACCAACCGCCTGAAGTACGAAGTCACCCTCGGCAAGTCGAGCGCCGGCCTCAAGGCCAACGGCTTCTGGCTCGTTGTCAGCCCGGGTGCTAACCCTAAGGGTCACGCTAACGAACTCGCGATTTTCTACTACGATGTGAGCGGCTCCAACCCGGTCCTCACCGCGTACAACTACAACGGTCAAAATGGCTACACGTCGTACCAAACCGGCACGAAGCTGCTCTCGTCGAAGAACAACGCTTCGAGCATCTTCTCGCTGACCAACCGCACCGAAGGTCAAGACAAGGTCCTTGGCTTTGACATCAACGCCACCGCGATTAACGCTCACCGACCGGCGAGCGGCGTGCAAGGTCAGTGGACGGGCGCCAAGTTTGGTTCGAAGATGGGCATCTGGATGCACCCGGTCTCGGGCCTCAGCACCAGCTACAACAAGGATGGCTTCCTCAAGTCGTTCAACTTCTGCAAGGCAGGTTGGTTCGATGGCGAAAACCTGAAGACGCAAGTGGTGCCGGAACCGGCCTCGGCCGCGATCCTCGCCGTGGGCGGCGCGTTCCTTGCCTTCCGCAAGCGCAAGTAAGCACCCGCAACTCAACAACCCAGAGAGAGCCGCAAGGCTCTCTCTTTTTGTTAACTGATCACAAAATTTGCTAGGAATCCCCAAGTATTAATGCGGTTTTCCTCAGATTTTTGAAGGTCTGCGAATGCCGGTCGGCTAAACTATGACGGTGAGATTTTTATGTCTCACGAAGAGGAGAGAATATCATGCGTTTTCAATCTGTTCTGTTCATCGCGACGGTAGCCGCAGTAGCCGCTAACGCCAGCGTTTATGAAGCGAAGTACCCGGGTTACACCGGCGGCTCCTACGGCATCAGCAATGGTGGCGGCGAAATCAAGTCGGTCCTCACGCAGTACGCGTCGGTCGGCAAGGTCCTCTACTTCGAAACCAAGCTCGGCAACGTTCCTGGCACCAGCCAAAAGTCGGACGCGTTCACCCTTGCCATTTCGAAGGGTCCGAACCCGAAGGGCACCCCGGACGAACTGGCCTTGTTCTACTTCGACGGTACGAACCTCAACGCTCCGAAGCTCACGGTTTACGCCTACAACGGCCAAAACTCGGCCAGCAGCTACCGCGATGGTAACGGCGATGGCGTGAACGACGGCGGCGACCTGGTTGCTTCCTCGCTCGTGGACAGCTCCTTCATCAAGGACATCTTCATCCGCAACGAAGGCGGCGACCGAGTCATGGGCTTCAAGCTCGATGTCAACGGCATCAACGCTCACGTTCCGGCTTTCGGCAACCCCGCCGAGTGGGAAGGCGCCCAATTCGCCAACAAGTTCGGTATCTGGTTCCACCCGCGAGCCGGTACAACCGCAGCCTACAACAGCCAAGGCAAGCTGACCAACTTCAGCTCGGCCTGCGAAGGTTGGTTGGACGGTTCGAACATCACCACCCAAGTCGTGCCCGAACCCGTTTCGGCTGCCGTCCTGGCCGTTGGTGGCGCTCTCCTCGTTCTCCGACGACGCGCTCGCTAAACAACTCGCTACGAGTTGCTCTCTCCAGACCTCTTCTCATTCGAGAAGGGGTCTGTTGTTTTGCCGCCCCCATGCCGACAATCTTTCTTTGGAACAGAGCGCATGCACCGCTTCAAGCTTGGGGAACTCCTGATATCGAACCGTATCATCACGCAGCAACAGCTGAGTGAGGCGCTCGAACATCAGCGCATGACGAAGTTGCCCTTGGGGGCGACCCTCGTTTCGATGGGCTTCATCACCGAAGACCTGCTGCTCAAGGTGCTCGCCGCACAAATGGGCGTCACCGGCTGGTTCCTCGACCAGCAGCCACCCGACATCGAGGCGCTCAAGCTCATTCCTGTCAAGACCTGCCTTCAGCACTTCATGATTCCGCTGCAACTGCGCGGCGACCTGCTGGTGGTGGGGTTCAAGGACCCGCAAGATTTAGAGGCGGTCGAGGCCGCGCGCACCACCTCCGGCTATCGCATTGAAACGGTTCTCGTGGACGAGCAGCGACTCTCGGTGATTCTCACCCAACTCGAAACCGAGGGCGTCGAAGGCTCGGTTATCGGCAACAAGGTCGAAGAAGCGCTGCAACTCGTAAGTGACCAAGTGGTGAAAAACACCACGGTGGAACTCGCCGATGCCGACGAGCGACCCGTTGTTGCCCTCGTCAACCAACTTCTTTCCGACGCGATCCGCATGGGCGCGAGCGACATCCACTTGGAGCCGCGCGAGTTCGCGGTGGAACTTCGTTGCCGCATCGATGGCGAACTCAGCAAACTGCGCGACATTCCCATCACGCTGCAAAAGATGCTCGTGACCCGCCTGAAAATCATGGCGGAACTCGACATTGTCGAGACCCGCGTGCCGCAGAACGGTCGCCTTTCCGCGCGCATTGATGGCCGCACTGTAGACATCCGACTTTCCACTCTGCCGAACCTGTTTGGCGAGCGCGTCGTGCTCCGGGTTCTCGACAAAACCAAGAGTTTGGTGTCGTTGGAGAATCTTGGATTCAGCGGCGAAAACCTCGGGCTGTATCGCGAACTCGCCAACAAGCCCTATGGCATTTTCTTGGTCACCGGCCCGACCGGTTCCGGCAAGACCACCTCGCTTTACGCCGCGCTCAACGAGATCAAATCGGTCCGCAACAACATCATGACTTGCGAGGACCCGATCGAATATAACGTGCCGGGCCTCAACCAATCCCAAGTCAACGAGCGCGTCGGCCTGACCTACAACGCACAACTGAAAGCGATTCTGCGGCAAGACCCCGACATCATTCTTGTCGGCGAAATCCGCGACGAAGAAACCGCGATTACGACCGTCCGTGCGGCGATGACCGGCCACTTGGTCTTCAGCACGCTGCACACCAACGACGCCGTCAGCGCGCTTCCGCGACTGATGGATATGGGCGTCGAGCCTTTCATCGTGGCGAGCAGCCTGATTGGCGTCATGTCCCAGCGCCTCATTCGCAAGGTGTGTCCGCACTGCCTGGAAACCCGTGAGCCGAATGACCAAGAGCGCATGATCATCGAGGCGTACCACGGTCACTTGCCGCACGGAGCGCAAATTGCCGAGGGCCGCGGTTGCGGTGAATGCTTCAGCGCTGGCGTGCGGGGACGCACCGGCATCCACGAGATTCTCCCCGTGACCGACCACCTTCGCGACATGATCGCCGACAACGTTTCGGCCCGCGATCTCCGTACTGCCGCCCACCAAATCGGGTTCAAGCCGATGCAATACGACGTGCTCAATCGCGTTCTTAACCATGAGGTTAGTTTGAGCGAAGCCATGTCCACCATCTACTTCGACACAGTCGGCATGCAAGCCGGCACGCTGTTGCGCGTCGCTTAACCCCAACCCGGATACAATGAGGCATGCGAAAACTCGCGTGCCTTTTGCTTGTTGCCGCCGGTGCCCTGGCCGCGGCCAAGGACTTTACGCTCACCGTGCTGCACACCAACGACCTGCACGGCCACGTCGAGCCGACGGTGATTCGCGGCAAGCCATTTGGCGGCTACGCGCGCCACCTCACGCTCATCGAAAAGTTTCGCAAGCAAGACCCCAATGTGATGCTGGTCAACGCGGGCGACGTGTTTCAGGGCACGCTCTTTTTTACGCAATACGAGGGGCTGGCCGACCTGATCTACATGAATGCGGCGCGGTATGACGCCTTCACGCTGGGCAACCACGAGTTCGACAAGGGCCCCAATGTGCTGGCGCGGTTCCTGGAGCGCACGACCTTCCCGACGGTATCGGCCAACATGGACTTTAGCGATGAACCCTCGCTCGCCAAGAAGGTCAAACCGTGGGCGATTGTCAAAATCAACGGCGAGTCCATCGGCGTTGTCGGTGCCATGACTCCCGACCTGACGACGCTGGTTTCGGCATTGCCCAACATCGCGTTGAAAGAACTAATCCCCAGCGTGCAATCGGCGATTGATGAGCTAACTAACCAAAAGGTTAACAAGGTTCTCGTGCTCAGCCACTGCGGCTACGAGATGGATCAGGAGATGGCCAAAAAGCTCCGCGGCGCCGACCTCGTTGTCGGCGGGCACAGCCACACGCCGCTCGGCGAGGTGAAGTTGCCGGGCGATCTCGCCTCACGCGGCGAATATCCGACGAAGCTCAAGAGCGCCAGCGGCGAGCCCGCGATGGTGGTACAGGCCTGGGAGTGGGGCAAGGTGTTCGGCCGAATTCAAGTGACCTTCGACGACAATGGCCTCATCAAGGCGGTGCCCAGCGCCACCCCGATCGTGGTAGACGAAACCATTCCCGAGGATCCCGTGTTCAAGGCGACGGTTGACGCCCTGCTGATGCCGATTCAGGTTCTCCGCAAGACGAAGGTCACGGAGGCGGCTGGTCCATTTACCCGAGTTGAGTCTCGCACCGGCGAGAGCCTCCTGGGCAACCTCGTCGCCGACGCGATGCTCGCCAAAACTGCTCCGCAGGGCGCGATGGTCGCACTGATGAACCCCGGCGGATTGCGCGCCGACATCGAGCCGGGCGTCATCTCCGTGGAAACCTGCCTCAACGTGCAACCCTTCGGCAACACTTTGGTGGTGCTCGACCTGAATCTCGGCGAGCTCAAGGCGACACTCGAGAATCCGCGCGCGTACTTCCTGCAGGTCAGTAAAGGCTTCCAGGTGGGCTACGATCTCAGCCGACCGGAAGGCGATCGAGTGACCAGCATCCGCTTAAACGGCTCCACTCTGTGGCCGATTCCGCCGAACGTGCGCATCGGCAATATTCGCATCGTGACCAACAGCTTTTTGGCGGGCGGCGGCGATGGCGCCGACGCCTTGAAGGCGGCCAAGGGCACCCGAATCGACACTGGTTATGTGGATGTCGAGGCCCTCATGGACTATCTGCGGACCCAACCCGCATGGAAGCTCGCCCCCGAAAACCGTATTGCAGTTACCGGAAAACTTCCTTGACCGCCCGGCGCTGATCGCGATCCGTGAGGCCACGCTCGGCACTCAATTTGAGGGCCGGGTGTGGCTAGTGGGAGGGGCGGTGCGCGATGCATTGCTCGGACGTCCTGGAGGCAAGGACCTTGACCTAGCCGTCGAAGGCGATGCGCAAGCGCTTGCGCAACTCCTTTTCGAACGGGGCGCGTCGTCCATCTACCCCGTTATCTTCGAGCGGTTCGGCACCGCCCAAGTGATTGTCGCAGACGAGCCCGTGGAGTTGGTTTGCACCAGGCGGGAACAGTATGAGCCGCATAGCCGCAAGCCGATTGTCGAATTCGGCACGCTCGAAGAGGACGCGATGCGACGCGACTTCACGATCAACGCGCTGTTTGTCTCGCTCCACTCGGGCGCAATCCTCGACCCCACCGATCGCGGTCTCGCGGACCTTTCGGCGAGAATCCTGCGCACTCCCCTTGAGCCGCGGCGCACCTTTAGCGAGGACCCGCTGCGCATGTTGCGGGCGGTGCGATTCCGAGCGCAACTCGGTTTCGAGTTCGCGCCCGATATCGAGCCCGCGATCCTCGCCGTCGCCGATCGCTTGAAGGTGATTAGCCAGGAGCGGATTCGTGAAGAGCTTCTCAAGATGCTCGCCACGCCCTCGCCGTCGGAGTCCATCGAAGCTCTGAGCCGGCTTGGCCTACTCCGCCAGTTCCTGCCTGAGCTCGAATCGTGCCGCTTTGTCGAGCAAGGGCCATACCACCACCTCGACGTTTGGGGGCATTCGCTGTTAGTTTTGGATAACATTGCGTCCGAAAACATATATTTACGACTCGCCGGATTGCTGCACGACATCGGAAAGCCGCAGACTCGATTTGTCGACAACGACGGGCGGACGCGCTTCTTCACCCACGAGGTAGTCGGGGCGGACATGGTCCGCCAGATTCTCGGGCGGATGAAGTTCAGCAACGACGAAATCGCGTACGTCGAGTTACTCGTACGGCAACACATGAGGTTCGGCCACAACACGATATCGGCTACCGCAGCTCGCCGCGCGCTGCGGGCACTCGGCCCGCACATGGAGGACCTGCTCATCCTTTGTCAGGCCGACGCCAACTCTCACCACCCCGACGCGCCCCACCTCGACGTGCCCGCGATCCGCGCCAAAATTCGGGAGGTTCAAGCCGCGACTCCGGCGGAGAGCCTACAGTCGCCGCTCGATGGCCACGAGATTCTCGCAATTGACCCAAGCCTGCCTGGCAAAGTGATCGGCCAGATCAAGGCGTTCCTGCTGGAAGAAGTTCTCAAGGGCCGACTGCTGCCCGAGGACCGCGCCGCCGCGGAAGAATTGACGCGCCGCTGGCTAAGCCATCACCGCGGCCAGTAATCCGGCCGCGCCATCCGCGATCGGGTCAAAAGCCGGCAGGCCGGTTTCTCCGCTCACCCGGCGCTTGTATTCGGCCGCTTCCGCCGACGACACGTGCGAACCGTTCACGGCAATCGCCACGCACTTGGGCCGTCCATATACTCCGCAGGCCTCGGCCAAATCCTCGTTCAAGCGAACCAACTTGTCCAGGCTTGGAATGCGAATCTCGGGCGCTCGATACAGAGTTTCCTGCCCCGCGACGCAACACAACACAAGGTGCGTCGGCATCGACCCGCGAAGCAACGGCAGGTTGGCCGTGCTACCCGGATGCAGCAACGAACCCTGCCCTTCGATGATCACCAGCTGCTTATCGGCGTGCGAAAGTACTTCGCGCTCAATACTTCCCCCGGCGAAATCCACGCGGATCGCGTCAAGCGGCACTCCCGCCCCGGTGATCGTCATACCGATCTGGCCCGTCGCCACAAATCCTGTGGACACCCCTTGCGCAACCGCTTGCGCATAGATTTCCAGCCCCGCCGTCATCTTGCCCACCGCCATGTCGGTGCCGATCAAAAGCAAGCGCCGGTTAGCCAACTTGCCAGCGGCCGCCGAGGCCACCGGCAAGCCGGCAGGTTCCTGGCGAATATCCCAAATCCATTGGCCGTCTGGCAATCCCGGGTAGCGCGGCCCGAGCTTATCGTGCAGGCCGTTAACGATGGACATTCCACCCGCGACGGCCTCGCCGATCGGGCCATACCACTCGTCGGGGATTGCCCCGCCGCTCACCGCGAGACCGAGAACAAAGACAGTCGCCCCGAGGGCCTTGGCTTTGCTCACGCTGGAGACAATCGGCACATCGCCAGAGGGCGAGAGGTGCGTCGGCAACGTCCCGCCGGCGGTGTGAGAATCAATCACGCAAGCGATTTCATTGCGCGAATACCGCAAGACTCCATAACCCATCTTGCCCGAGGGATCGCCAACCGCCCCCTCCATGTAAATCGCCAAACGGTCGTGCGGCTTAATCACGGAGCGCGCCTCCATGGCCTGGCGTCAGCGGCGGAGTCACCACGCCATTGATCATTTCGGCCCCCGTTGCGGGGTCAGGATTCAGGTTCAACTGGCTATCCAAATCGATGTGATCGAAGAGCGCGCCTAAGGCGGCCCCGGCGCTAATGGCCACGCTCGACTCGCCCATGCAACCGATCATGGTCTGTAACCCGCAAGCCCGCGCGGTCGAAACCAGTCGCAGGGCTTCGGTAATACCGCCCGTCTTCATCAGTTTCAAGTTCACTCCGTCCACGCAGTCGCGTAACTTCACGACGTCGCTCGCCACCCGTATCGATTCATCGCAGAATATCGGCAGCTTGCGACCCGCAAAGAGATGCGGCAACCCGTCCTCGTTGCCGCGTGCAAGCGGTTGCTCAACGTAATCGCAGCCGCGCTCCGCGAGCCACGGAATCATCGCCTGGGCCGTCGCCACATCCCACCCGCCGTTGGCGTCCACCCGCAAGCCAACGCCGAAACTTGCCGAAGATTCCTGAGCGGCCAGATAGTTTTCCTGGTCGCGCTCGATGCCGTCCGGCGAACCCAGCTTGATCTTGAGGAACTTCCCTCCGGTGCGGGCCAAAATCTCAGGCACCCGCTCTCGGATCACGTCAACCGGGTTAATGCCGATGGTCACCGATGTCGCGACCGACCGGCGACTGAGGCCAAGAAGTTGAAACAGCGGCATCCCGGCGCGCTTGGCGAGCAAGTCCCAAAGAGCCACGTCTAACGCGGCCAACGCTGACGCATCGATCTCGCGCTCGGTGGCGCGCGCGTAAATCTCCGTGATGCTCAGATCGCTGATGTCCGAATCCACGAGCGCCTGAAGCTGAGTCTGCGCGATCGGGGCCAGCGTGTCGTCAAAACCCGTGCCGGGCGCGCACTCACCCACACCCTCATGGCCGTCGGCCGCGGCAAAGACGAACAGGTTGTTGGAGCCCGTGCTGATGCCCCGGCTAATAACGAGCGGATAGCGCTTTTCTAGGCGAACGGTCTGAAATCGGAAGCTAAGCACCGCTTGAATCTACCTTCTTTTGAGCGTCCAATCGCGAGGCGATCTCTGCCCGCAACTTGCGGTTGACAGACCAGTTTGCTGGGATAAAATTGCGCTCGCGCGGCTCAATCATCAGGCGAATCGGCAGGTCGTCGGGGCCGGTGCCCTCTAACGAAATCCAGCGCCCCAACCCCAGCCACGTGTGCGTGTTCGCCCGACCGCGCACGCTGGAAAATGTGGTCCAAGGAAACTCCAAATCGAGCTGATCGCCGACAAACTGCAGTCGGTCATCGTGCATCAACAAGAATCCAACATCCTCGTGGGGGTCGAGAATATTGCGGTAGCTAGGCCTCGCCACGCCGACAAAATGGCGATCGACTGGTTTTTCACCATTTGGTGGATAACGGCGGTCCACTTGTCGAGCGACCCCTTGTCGCAAGCCGTCGTTGTTCCAGAACCCAAACAGGCTCACCGCGAACCAACCCACGATGACAAACAGTATCATGTAAATGGGCCAGCCCGAAAATGGCTTTTGCGGGTTAAAGTGAAGGATGCCCGCAACGAGGAGAGGTAAGCAGAACAGGCCGGGGACAGCGTTCCCCAGGAACTTTGTCCAGCCAGTCCACACGCGGGGCGACCGATCCATGCGCCAATTCTACATCGCTTGAACGAGATTCGACTTCCACCGACCGGCGACGCCGTCTGCGAGTACATCAACTCGCAGGTGGCCCAGCCGGCGTTCCTCACCGCGCTCAGCCCCATGCGACTGAAGGCGTTTCGCGATGTGCTGACCGGCGAGTTCGAATTCGGCGTGTGGACCCAGTTGGTGGATATTGCGCTCAGCATGTCGCTCATCGTCTCGCCCCGTGTGGCGCGGCCGGGCGAGGTGGAGGCGGCGCTCGAACTCGCCGCGCACGAACTCGCCGACGAAGACCCGAGCATCTGCTGGGCAAGGCTCGGCGGAATCCATGGTGCGATCCGCCAAATGATCGAAGAGTGCCACAGCCACCTGCTGCGAGTGGATGACTTCCAACATGAGGGGGCCTCGGCGAGGATGCAACGCGTGGCGCGGGTGTGGGCGCGCGCGCAGCAGATCATTTACGAAGGCAAGCAGGAGTTTTTGGCCGATCGGCTGGAATATGTTCTGGACCTTGAGCCCATGTGCATCGGCCACCTCGGCGACATCGTCGTGCTGCCGGGGCTCGACGAAAGCCCGCGCGCCGAGCTCTTTTTCGAATGGCTCACCAAGGGCGGCACTCCCATTCGGGTGTTGCGGTCGGACATGGCGGCCGGCGATCATTGGGTCGGGAACCTCTTTTCGACCAATCATGCGCCCGCCTCAGTGGAGTTCAGCGAGATCCGCGTCGCGGATTCGTTTGCCGAGGCCGAGTGGTGCATCCGCGAGGTCAATCGTCACCTGGCCGAGGGGGTGATGCCGCACGACGTTGCGATCTACTTGCCGCAACCCAACGAGCAGGGCGCGCTATTGCAGCACGCTGCCAACTCGCACGGCGTCCCGATTTCCTGGGGGCCGCGCGCGCAACTCTCGACCATCCCCTTCGCGCAGTTTGTGCTCGAAATGCTCGATGTCCTTGCCCGGCGCAGCCTCCGCGGGCTCATTCGCCTGGCAAATTGGTCGTATTGGGGCTTCAGCATGGAGCAACGCGACATCATCGCCGCTTGGGTGCGCGGTGAACTGCAGCAGGGCCACACGTCCATGGATCAAATCGCGGTGCCACCCGATGACGATCTCACCATTTGGTTCACAATGCTCCGCGATTGGCGGACTGAGGCCCTGCGCGAGTCGCGCACGGTGCGCGCGTGGTCGCGCCACCTTGACGAACTCCTCAAAAACGAGCGCTTTATCGCCGCCGTCGCCGAGACAGATTGTCCCACCAACGAGCGCGACCTTCGCACGCGCCAGGCTTTGCATCGCACGATCGTGGATTCCGCCTCGGTGCGCGACCGCGAAGGAACGCAGCTGCTGACCTTCCGCGATTTTGTGGCCCTCGCCGGCAAACTTTGGGAAGGCGGTGACGTCGTGCTGCCGGGCCGGACGCCCGGCGGCGTTCCCGTCATCACCAATGTTGACCAAATGGTGAGTTATTCGCATGTCCTGATTCTGGGCGCGCGAGAGCGCAGCATCCCGCGGCCGGTTTCGGAGGATCCGATTCTGCTGGACGAAGATCGGGCGTGGCTCGCCGAGACCTATCCCGACCGGCCGCGGCTGCCGCAAATGGAGGACCGGGTGCTGGCCGAACGGCAGAAGTTTCGCTTGCTTTGCGCGGCGGCCCGCAAGTCCATCTGCTTCATTTGGCCCGAAACCATAGGCTCCTCGCGCCAAGTACGATCGTTCTTCCTGGCCGAAATCGAGCGGGTCACGGGGGCGACTTGGCCGACGCGGCGGGTCGGGGTTACCGAATACACGCCCCCACGCGACGAATGCCTCTCGCAAATGGATGCGCAGCTCGCGGACCTTCTTGCGGAGGAACCCACCGCCACAGTGCCCAGCGAAGTTCGGGAACTCCGCAACCTCCTCGCCATCCGCCCGCGCCTCGAAAAACCCATTCCCCTGCGCGCGCTCCACACGGTGCAGCAGTGCGCCTTTCACGCAACCATCCGCGACTTGCTGGAGGTGAAAACCCCGCGCGAAACGTCGCCAACCGTTCGGTTAAGATACGCGCCCGACTCCTTCAGTTACGTGGGAATCGAGACCGCCGATCTCGCAAACCATTTCGCGCAGAACCTTCAACAAGAACTCACCAAGCTGAGCTGGGACATGGAGCCGTGGACTATCCAAATGGTGGAAAACACCATCGAAACCCGCGCCAGCAGCCTCACGCAAAAGCTGGGTTTCGCCTTGGACAAGCTCGATTTCGTGCCCGACGAAACCATGTCCATGGACCCGATCAGCAAAATCGTGACCGTTCGCGTCCCGGCCGGCGGACAGCGTTTCCCGGTGTACCTGCGCATAGAAGGCTACGGCCGCATCGCCGACGGAGTTGAAAACCAGATTCCGACGGTGTTCCTGGTCGGCACCGGCATCTACCAACTCAAACCCGAGGAGCCGGAGCTCGCCATCGCCGCGGCCTTCGCCCTGGCCGGGCTGCAAAAAAAGCGGGGCCTCGTGTTTGTGCCGACCCGCTCGAACGGACTCGAACTCATCAAGGTCGGTTTGGAACCCAAACTTCGGCGCAACTTCCCCGGCAAGGAAGTTGAGCGGCTGTTCGGGCCCGCCGCCGAAGACGACCCCGAATGGTTTGCCAGCGCCCTGCGCGAAAGCATGGAAAAGCTCGCCCAAAACCGCATGCAAGTGCAGCCCGGAACCTACTGCCGCCAGTGCCACTTCGCCGATCTTTGCCGCGTGAATGACCTCACCGACTCGGAGGACGCCGATGAAACTGACTGAAGAACAGCAGCTCGCCGTCGAGTGCACCGAGCCGCGGTTCACCATCGCGGCCTCAGCCGGATCCGGCAAAACGCGGGTGCTCACCGAGCGCTACATCCGCCACGTGGTGGATCAGGGGCTGAGCCCGCACCAGATTCTGACCATCTCGTTTACGATCGAGTCCGCCGCGGAAATGAAGGCCCGGATCACCAGCCGCCTGCGCGATCTGGGGCGTATCGCCGATGCTCAGGCTGCCGAAGTTGGGCCGATCCAGACTCTGGACAGCTTTTGCCGCCAGATTCTGCAAACCAACGCGCTCGACGCCGGCGTGGATATCGGCATTTCGCTCCTGCCCGGCAACCACAGCGTGTTTCGCGATGCCGCTCAACGGGTACTGGATTCGGCGTTGGCTGAGGATCAACTTGGGCAAAAGCTGCAAGAGCTTTATCTCGATCAACCCGACTACTTGCAATCCGACTTGCTGAGGCTGATCCAGTTTCGACGCGAACGTCCGCTGCCGATCCGAGAACTGACTGCGCAAGGGCTTGCGCAACAGTACTACCAGCTGATTGAGACCGAAGATCCGGCCATGTTGCCGATGCTGATGGAGGGCAAAACCCGGGGGTGGATTCCTAAGGGTGGCGCGCCCGGCGACGAAACCCTCGCCATGCAATGTCAGCTTGAAACCATGGCTCAAGAAGCGATCGCCATTTGCCAAGAAGAGATGATGCGCCGGCAAGAGTTTGACTTTCTCGAGATCGCTCGCCTGGCGGTCAACCTGGTGCAAGAAAACGAAGACGCGCGCAACCGTTTGCGCAAGCAGTTTGCGGCGATGCTCGTGGACGAAGCGCAAGACCTCAACGACTACCAATATGAGCTGATTAACGCCCTGCAGATTCCACAAGAAATGCTCGTCGGCGACATCAAGCAGAGCATTTATGGGTTCCGCGGAGCGGCCCCGCGCCTCTTTAGCGACCGGCTCGCGAGCTTGCCCGTGCTGCAGCTCCACAAGAATCATCGCACCAGCGAGCCAGGAATCCTCCAGTTCGTCCGCGACAACCTCGGCCAAGCGCTCCCCGACGAATCAATGGTCGGATTTGACTTAGACGAGGTGACCAACTACTCGGGTGTGGAGCTTTGGGCGGCGGGCAATCCGGCCAAAGAACCCAAGCGCTTGGCCGCGTTCGTCGAAACGTACTTGCTGGAAAAGAATGTTCCGCCCGGCGACGTCGCGATTTTGGTTTGGCAGCACTCGGATTCCAAGCCGATCGCCGACGCATTGCAGGCGCTCGGCATTCCCGCCGGGGTGATCGGCGGGCGCAAGTTCCATAGCGTGCCCCTGATTCGCGACGCGGCGAACTTGCTTGAACTCATCGGCAATCCGCGCCACGAGTTCCGCCTGTTTGCCGTCCTGCGATCGCCGATCGTCGGGCTCTCGCTCGACGCGGTGTTGCTGCTGCAAGCGACCGGCGATCTTTGGAACGCCTTGCACGAACCGCCCGCCGATCTGCCGCCCGAAGAGCAGGCGATGATCGCCCACTTTTTGGGTTGGTTCGAGGACCTCAGCACCAACGGTGACCGGCTCTCCGCATGGGAAGCGTTGAGCAGTGTTATGGAACGGTCGCAACTTATGCAAGCGGTTGCACGGATGACGAATAGGTTCCAAAACATGGCCAACCTGCGCAAGCTGTTGGAGCGAGCGGCTCAGTACGCGCACCTGCGTCCGACCGATTTCGCCGAGTTCATCCGCCACGCACAGTGGGACGACGACCGCGAAGGCCAAGCCCAAACCGTGAGCCTGCAGGACCCCGTCGTGAAAGTGATGACCGTGCACGGGGCGAAGGGTCTTGAGTTTCCGGTTACGATTCTGGCGAGCGAAAAGGGCCCGCCGCACCGCAACCGCGGCTTAGTAGTTCACCGCCCGTCGAGCCTGGCTTGCATCGCGCCGCAGTTCCCCAAAAGTTGGCCGAGCTCGTTCCTGCAATTCCTCAAAGCTCGCGAGGAAATCGCCGAGAACTCGCGCACGCACTACGTCGCGTTCACTCGCGCCAAGCGCGGCCTGATCATCAACATCGGCACCACGGACTTGGACAATCAAACCGGCTCGCCGGTCTCGCTCATTCGCGAACTCACCGCGCACGAGGTCATCCCCGCCGGGCTGGTCATTCGCGAATCTCCGCTGCGTCTCGGCTAACTCGTTCAACCGGTACACTGAACTCGTGAAGTTTCAGCTCGCGACTGCGCAGTTTTCGCCGTTTAAGAAAAATGTCGCCGCGAATCTCGACCGAATCGCGGGATTTTTGGAGCAAGCCGCCGGCGAGAGCATTGATGTGGTGCTTTTCCCCGAGTCCGCCGTGACCGGCTACTTCCTCGAAGGCGGCGTTCTGGAATGCGCGCTCACCACCGAGGCCCTTACGCAAGAACTTCACGCTCGCCTGGGAAAATTGGCCCGGGAGATTGACTTTGCCGTAGGATTCTATGAGATTGAGTCTGGCAACTTATACAATTCTGCCGCCTACTTCAACTGGTCGAGCGCCGGACTAGTGCTCGTTCACTGCTATCGCAAGTTCTTCTTGCCCACGTACGGTGTGTTCGACGAAGAGCGATTTGTCGCGCGCGGCTCCGAACTTTCGGTCTTCGAAACTCGCTTTGGCCCGATGAGCCTGTTGATCTGCGAAGACGTGTGGCACAGCATCAGCAGCACCATCTGCGCGATCAAAGGCGCGCAGGTCATCCTGGTGCCGTCGGCCTCACCGGCGCGCGGGTTCGCCGGAGAAAAGCCCGGCAACGTGCTCAAGTACGAGCAACTCCTCAGCGCGATCAGCGCCGAGCACAATGTGTTTACCGCTAACGCCGCGCTGTGCGGGTTCGAAGGCGGCAAAGGATTCCCAGGCGGCAGCCTCATCTGCGACCCGGACGGGCAGGTGCTGGTCAGTTCACCCCTGCAAGATGAACATCTTGCGGTCGCCGAAATCGACCTCGAACGACTCCGCGTGGCGCGCAGTCGCAGTCCGCTGCTCGGCGATCTGCAGTCGGCCTGGGGCGATATTGTGCGAAACGCCGAAGAAGCGCACGCGAATCTGGCCTAGGCCGCCGGGTACCCTAACGCCTATGGCGCTCATCGATGGCATTGTTTCGCAGCTCGGGGATCAGGCCGATCACCTTTTGAACCATAAGGCCAAGGTTCCCAAGGACACCTTGCACCTTCCTGGCCCGGATTTCGTGGACCGCATTTTCTGTCCGACCGACCGTTCGCCGCGCGTGATGGGCGCGATGCAGCAGCTCTTCGGCACCGGTCGCCTCGCAAACACGGGCTACCTGAGCATCTTCCCGGTGGACCAAGGCATCGAGCACTCGGGCGGCGCCAGCTTCGCCAAAAATCCGATTTACTTTGACCCGGAAAACATTGTCAAGCTTGCTCACGAGGCCGGTTGCAACGCCGTCGCCTCCACGCTGGGCGTTCTCGGATCGGTCAGCCGCAAATACGCGCACAAGATTCCGTTCGTGGTGAAGGTTAACCACAACGAGCTGCTCACCTACCCGAACAAGGCCGACCAAATCATGTTTGCTCAAGTGGAGCAGGCCTGGGAAATGGGTGCCGTCGCCATCGGCGCGACCATCTACTTTGGCAGCGATAACAGCGGCCGCCAAATCATCGAGGTCAGCGAGGCATTCCACCGCGCGCATGAGCTCGGCATGGCCACGATTCTTTGGTGCTACCTGCGCAACGACGAGTTCAAAAAGGACAAGGATTACCACCTTTCCGCCGACCTCAGCGGCCAAGCGAACCACCTTGGCGTGACGATTGAGGCCGACATTATCAAGCAAAAACTGCCCGAAAACAACGGCGGTTACAAGGCTCTGAACTCGGGCGGATCGAGCTACGGCAAGCTCGATGAGCGCATCTACAGCGAACTGACCACGGATCACCCGATTGATCTCACGCGCTACCAAGTGCTGAACTGCTACATGGGTCGCGCCGGGCTGATCAATTCGGGCGGCGCCAGCGGCGCCAACGACTTTGCCGAGGCCGCGATGACCGCCGTCATCAACAAGCGAGCCGGCGGCATGGGCCTCATCTCGGGTCGAAAGGCGTTCCAGCGCCCCTTCGAAGAAGGCGTCAAGATTCTGAATTCGATTCAGGACGTTTACCTTTGCGATGAAGTCACGATCGCCTAAGGCGTGAAACCGACCACTCAACGACTTGCCCGCTACCTAGGTGGCGGGCAAATTGCCATCGAGACCGCCGGGGTTCCGGAGTGTCCGCCGGGCGGCCTTTTGCTGCGAACCGAGGCTTCGGGTTTGTGCTCCGGCGAGCTGATGGCCTGGTACATGGACCGCAAGATCCCCCATGTTTTGGGCCACGAACTCGCGGGCATCGTCATCGAATCCGACGCGGCAGAGTTTCCTGTCGGCAGCCGCGTAGCCCCGCACCACCACGCGCCTTGCCTGGCATGCGACATGTGCCGGGCCGGGCAGTTTGTGCATTGTCCCACGTGGAGGGCCACCAAACTCAACCCCGGCGGCATGGCCGAATTTGTGGCCGTCGAAGCGCGTTTGCTCGCGGATTGCCACCGCGTGGATGACCTCGCGGCGCAGGACGCCGCGCTGGTGGAGCCGCTCGCGTGCGTCATGAAATCGCGTCGCCGCGCGCGGTGGTCAACCGCAGATCCGACGCTCGTCATCGGGCTCGGCGTGATGGGCCTTTTGCATTGCCGTGCTTGCCCCGGAGCGGTCGGAACCGACCTCAGTCCGGCCCGCCGAGAGTGGGCGACTCGCCAAGGAATTCCGACTGAGGTGAGCGGCAAGTTTGATGTGATCTTCGTTTGCCCCGGCACTGTTGCCGCGCTCCAAACCGCCGTAGAGCATGCAAATCCCGGGGCGAGAATCGTGATGTTTAGCCCCTTGGGACTGGGAGATAACGACAACTTCTCTCTTGACAGCCTCTACTTTTCCGACCTGGAACTCATCACCAGCTACAGTTGCGGCCCGAACGACACCACCGAGGCCCTAGATACCTTACTTCGGCCCGGCCTGATCCGCGCCGAGCAGGTCGTCAGCGACTTCATCCGACTGGACGAGCTTCCCGCGGCGTATGACAAGATGAAGCAAGGTGAGATTGTGAAGCCGATGGTGATGTTCACGTGATCAAGCGAGCCGAAGAACGCGGCTGGGAGGGAGTGCCGACCGACGAGTACAAAAACGAGCCCGGCACGTGGATGAATGTCACCCGCGAGGTGCTGTTCAATTCCCCAGAATCGGGATTCGAGACGCGCTACTTTCGGCTCGACGCGGGCGGTTATTCCAGCTTCGAACGGCACCAGCACGAGCATTGCGTGGTGGTTCTGGACGGCGCGGGCGAGGTCCGTCTCGACAATACCTGGCACCAAATCGGCCCGCGGGACGTAATTCATGTCATGCCGGGCCAACCGCACCAGTTTCGGGCGGGCGAGCACGCCCTCGGCATTCTCTGCATCGTCGACCGCCATCGGGACCGTCCCGAGTTGCTAGGGAACGATCCGAACGACCGAACGTCTTAACCTCCGACATGCGCAAAATCGCCCTCCTCGCCCTGGTGGCCGCTCAAGTTTCCTTGACGGCATCGGCGAGCGCGTGCGCTTGTGGCCAACTTCCCGAGTTTGTGACCGGTATTCCGGCGTTCCTCACCGACGACAAGGTCCAACCGACCAAGGCCGATAAGGATGCCGAGCGTCACCGGAACGACCTGAAAAAGGACGCCGAACTTGGCGCGAAGTACGCCGCCGAAGCGCTCAAGGAGCTGAAGCCCACCAAGCGAGCCGGGCTGCTCGAGCGCGTCCAGCGAATCGGCAACCGCCTCGCGGAAATCGCAAACGCCGAGGCGGTCCAGGTCACCTGGGGCGACAAGCGCCTGAACCCATTTCAGTACCACTTCTATGTGGTCGAGGGCAAAGAGGTCAACGCCTTCAGCCTTCCCGGCGGGCACATTTTCGTTTTTGAAGGGCTGATTGATTTCGCCGAATCAGACGATGAACTCGCGGGCGTCATCGCCCACGAAATCGCTCACGCTTCGTTTCGGCATATCGCGACGTTGCAGCGCGAGCAAGAGAAGCTCGGCGCGATCACCTTTCCGCTGATTCTTTTGAGCCTGCTGTTGGGCGGCGAAAGCGGCACCAGCGGCGTGGCGGCGGGTCAACTTTATAACCAGGCTATGGGCAGCGGCTGGAGCGTCCAAGCCGAAAAGTCAGCTGATTTCGGCGGCCTTCAATACATGCTGCGCAGCCCCTACAAACCGCTGGGCATTCTCACGTTTATGGAGCGGCTGGCCTTCCGCGAGCGAAAAAGCAGTCGCATGGACTGGGGCATTTACCGCACTCACCCGCCCTCACGCGAACGAGCCAACGATCTTGTCGCAGACCTGGAAGAAGCCGGTATCGCGATGAGCCGAAGCCAGGTAAGTACAACCCTAAGTCTGGAAAGTTATCCAAATGATGACGGCACTGTAAGCCTGAAATTCGCTCAAGTGGTCATCGGGAAGCTCGCTAACGACCCCGCGCGCATCGAAGGCATTCGCCGCCGAGTGAATACGTTCATGGATACCGTGCCGCGACTCTTCGATCTCAGACTCGACCGGGGCCAATTGCTGGGCCGCGGCCAACGGCTCTTTAGCCTGACCGAAGCCGACGCCAAAATCGTCGGGAAAAACGTGGAGGACGCGACCACGCAGATCATGGATGGCATGAAGCGCGCGGTCTTCGAATTGAATTACCGCGTTTGGGACGCCAACTGAGCGTCATAATCAGGGCATGATCCTGGAAACGATGACCAGCGGCGAGGTCGCCGCGCTCGACCGCAACTTGGTGGTCGTCATTCCCACCGGCTCGCTGGAGCAGCATGGGCCGCACTTGCCGCTCTTCACCGACTCGCTCTTGGTCACACACGTCGCCCGCGCGGTGGAAGCCAAACTTCCCGAAAAACTCCTCATCACGCCCACTCTTTGGCTTGGCGCGAGCGGCCACCACCTGGCGTTCGCGGGCAGCCTCTCGGCCACGCCGCACGCCTACATGGACCACATCGCCAGCCTTGTGCAAGCGCTTACGCAACACGGGTTTTACAAGTTCTATGTGCTCAACGGACACGGCGGCAACACCGAACTGAACGGACTTGCGCTAAGAGGACTCAAGGAAGCCAATCCCGACCTGCAAGTGGGCCACAGCGGCTACTTCGCGTTTGCCGCCGACGCAGTTGCGCAAACGCTTTCAGGACCGCTAAAGGAGATCAAGCACGCCTGCGAGGCCGAGACCAGCATGATGATGCACATCCATCCCGAACTCGTGCGCACGGAAAACTTGGTGGATGATGGTTTCTATTGCGATCCGCCGGTGCGAGGCATGATCTGGATGTTCGACCAGCAGACCGAAGGCGGGTCGTTGGGTTACGCGACCCTCGCCACCGCCGACAAAGGCAGGATCCTTTTGGATGCGGCGATCAACGGAATCGTGCAAGAACTCGGAGCCCTGGCCGATGGCGTTGCCCTCGTCGAACGTCCGCGTTAGCTCTTGCGAACCAGCGAAACCCGCCGCCGATTGATCACGCCGTTGTAGGTGTTGGTCGAGGCGTAGGTCGTCAGTTGCTCATCCCATTTCCAACTGCGCATCAGTCCGTTGGCGGAATCCAGAACCAGCGTCCCGCGACCCACCACCGAAGCGCGTGTTCCCTCGCCCATCAGCTCGCAGCGGAGCTCGGCGGAGCCGCTCGCCACTCGGACGAGGGTCCACGTGAGTTTTGCGCCCGATGACAAGCCCGGGTAAGTCGCCGCGTGAGTCCACGTGCCTCCGCTTCGCACGGCTTTGGGCGAAAATTGGATCGCGCCGAACGGAATGGTGCCATTGACCCACGGCAAGATTTGGGTTGACGAAGCAGCCACCAAGCGGGGCTTTTGCAAGCCTAACGCAACCTCAAGTTGGCTGGCGGTTTTGGCGCGCACCTGCACCACGCTGCGCGTGGGGAATGCCGGAGCCCCGGCCAGTTGGTCGGCCACGTTCAGCTCATATTGCAAGGTCTTGCCGCTAGGCACCGACGTTCGAATAAGGAATCCCTGGGCGGTTGGGCTCACCTGAGCAAAAACCGTCGCGGTAGCCATTACGCCGACCAAGCAGAGAGTGCGCTTCATCGGATTCCTTACTGCGCAACTTCCGTGCCACCCACAATCGGGCAACAGAAAACCTGCCGGGTTCATGCGAACCCGGCAGGCGAGAGGGGCGAGTGTTAGCGTCCGAGGTCGGCCAGCGTCACCGTCGCGGTTTGCGTGCCGGCAGCGGTCCAAAACTTCAGGCTCACCTTGTCGCCCGGCTTTTTGTCCGCCATGATCTTGTTGTAGTCAATCGGATCCACCATCTTTTTGCCTTCGAGTTCAAGCAGGATCGTCAGGTCCTTCATGCCCGCCTTGGCCGCGGGGCTGTTGGCCGCAACATCCTGCAGGACAATGCCTTCGCTCGGCGGCTGGGCGCCCACCATCTGCTGAATGCGCTCGCGGATTCCCGGTCGAGCCAGCAAGCCCGGGCGATTGACCACGACTACACCGAGCTGACCGTACTTCGCGCGACCAAACTCAATAATGTCGTCAACCACACGCTTTACGCGGTCGGCGGGAATCGCGAACCCAATCCCCACGCTGCCACCACTCGGCGAGGCGATCGCGGTATTGATCCCGATCAGGTTGCCGTTCGCGTCAATGAGCGCGCCGCCCGAGTTACCCGGGTTGATCGCGGCATCGGTCTGGATCGCGCCGACGAGGTCGCTGCCTTCGGTCGGCAGAGCCCGACCCAGCGAACTCACCACGCCCACGCTAATGGTGTTTTCAAACCCCAACGGGTTCCCGGCGGCGATGACCCATTGCCCAACTTCTAAGGCTTTGGCATCGCCGACACTCGCGGGAACCAGGTTCGGCGCCTCAATCTTCAGCACCGCCAAATCGCTGCGCGGATCGGTGCCGATGACCTTGGCCGGGTAGGTTTTGCCATCCGGAGTGTGCACCTGAATCTCGCTGGCCACATCTTGCTTGTTGGGCCGCACCACGTGGTTGTTGGTGACGATGTAGCCCTTGCCGCTGACCACCACACCCGAGCCTTGGCCGCCTTGCTGAACGCGGTCGCCGAACCAAGTTTCGGCGTAGCCCATGGCGTCAATGCTCACGACGCTTTGCAAAATCTTGCGACTCGCGGAACGAAAATCCGGCGCGCCACTCGTGCCGCCGAGCGTCTCTTCGCTCACCAATCGGGCCGGCTGCGACTCCACCATGCGCCATTCCGTCGCCTTGGTGTTGCGACCTTCAAGCGTCTTGTACAGGCCGATGGTCGTGCCGCTGATTACAGCGATTCCCGCGAGAATCAAAAGAGCATTCTTCATGATGTTGTTTCCTACACCACCACTACGAATTTCGTTCCCGCTAGGTCGCCCGACCTAGTTCCGACGACGTCGCAATAGCAAGAATGCGCCCGCCATCACCGCGACCATGGAACTGGGTTCCGGCGCGATCACGGTGACGAAGTCCACAAAATCCTCGGGCATGCCGTTCAAGTAAGTCGCCGGTACGAAGCTCATGATCGAGGGGTCCCACGGCTGCAATTCGTACCGATTCGGGGTGGAGAACGAGATATTACGCATGGAGTAGATCAGGTCGCCGTGCCCAAACGCGTTAGCCACAATCGGACCCGTGCTAAACACATAGCTCCAGTTGACACCGGTTGAGAATCCCCCACCCGCAAGCGCCGTATAGAACACCGATGGCACATTGGTGTTTCGGGTGATGTTGAATCGTGATCCGGATGAGATAAGACCCTTATATTCATCGGTGCTTGAGGTCGTACCCAGTACAGTTGTCGCCGTCAAGGCGGTGCCGTTATAGGTTTGCAGAATGTACTCCCAACTGGTGGAGACCGGGCGTCGAGCCAGACCATAAAAGTAGTTGTTCGGCATCTTGATAAAGTCGATCCCGACGTAACCAGTGGTCAAGGTCCGAAAAGTTTGGAGACCGCCGCCGGTGGCCGAATACTCGGCGAACTCGCTGGTCGATCCGTAGGCACCGGAGACCAAAAGGTTGCCATTCGCAGCGATGGAAATGTGGGTATAGCCCGAGCTCGAGCCCAGCGAAATGCCGCGCTTATACTCGCCCGTGTTGTAATCGAAAACCGCGATACCCTTGCCCGAGCCATGCAACACGTAGGCTTCGCCCAGAACCGGGTTGGTCGTCATTGCGCGAGCGCCGATGAGTCGGCCGGCGCCGAAGCTACCGAGCGGAATCATGCGTTCGGCGTCGAACCGATAGACCTCGGTGGCGCGCAGGGCCATCCCTAATTCGAAGCTGGCTTGGCTCACCACGGCCGCCGCCAGAACAACACAACTCAATGCAAATCGCATAGCGTTTTATAACCTATTTCGGGCGTCCGTGCTTAATTTTCTGCCAGTAACTGTCGAAGTTGAACGCGGGGCTGTGGTCGGGCACATGACAAGTCTGGCAACTTTGCGGGCCGGCCTTGGCGAGCTTGTAGACCTTCGGCTTTTTGGCGTGGTCGCGCGCCGGACCGTGGCAACTTTCGCAGCCGACGTGTTGCAATTGCGGCGTTTTCGCCACGCTCACGAAACCGGTGGTTTTGTCCTTACCCACCACATGGCACTTCACGCAGTCCGGATCAAAGTCGTGCTGCTCCTTTTGCAGCGTCACAAACGCCTTGCCGTGACCGGTTTTTGTCCACTGATCAACAATCTTGGTATGGCAGGGCGCGCAGGCTTTGCTTCCGGCGAAGGCCGCCGCATGCGAGCGCGGCTCCTGCGCGATGAGATTTTCCCCTTTGACCCGCGCGAGGTAGCGCGCCATCACTCGGCTGACCGCGGAATCGTCGGCGAACTCTGGCCCGAGCGCGAACGACTTGTAGCGCTTCGCAGTCAGGTCAAGCCGACCGACATACTTGCCGCGCTCACCGGTTCCGACCACCATCACGCCGCCGACATTTTTGGCCTCGGGCGAGCTACTCGGGTAGCAGACCACCTTGAGTCCGGTTCGATTGGCCGCGAACGCGCTGGCCGCTTCCAGGTCGCCATCAAACATCACGAGAATTGGGTTCTCGCCCGCGGCGGAGCTCAGCTGAGTCCAGGCCGTCCCCGGATCGCCGAGACGGGGACTGATCGCCCCGATCGTCCAGCCCTTCGCTTCTTGAATCTGCGTCACCGCCGTGCTTTGCGATTGAACGAACCGGCCTCCGCTCAGGCTGTTGGCCGCCGCCAGCACGGGGCCGTCGAGCTTCATGTCCCCGGCCATCAAACCCATTGCGTCCACCTGAGCGGCGCGGCCAAACTCCGCCATTGCGTCAAGTTTCAATTGGCTCTGGCGCAGAGGGTCTTTAATGAACGGCCCAAGCTCGACGGTGAGATCATCGGCCCCGCGCTGTTGACGCAGAAGGGTGGCCTTACGGCGAATGCCGCCGGTCATCGGCTTGACGCATCCGCAGGGTTCGAGGTAGCCGCTGGTGTTGCCGCCGATCCAAATGACGGTGGCCGCAGGTGCCGCCGGACGCCATCCCAGCGCCGCCGCGAGCGCGGCCAACCCCAGCACTACGACGCCGAGCTTCATGGGACGAACGCCGTGTATGGCACGAGAATCTTGGGCTGCTTCGGGTCGTCGGTCACGACCGTGATCACGCCGTTCACGGTGCCCGGCGTCTTGCCCGGAACAATCTTCGCGCTCAAAGCAAACTCGGTGGCCGCGCTCGTCGGTGCCGCGGGAACGGTGACAGCCTTGTTGTCCGACGAAATGCTCTTGATTCGGAACGGCTTGCCGGGTCGCGAAACGGTAAACGGCATCGTGCGCGGCAAACTCACTTCGCCAAAAAATACGGCTTGCGGTAACGCCACGATCCCTTTTTGAACTTGAAAAGTGTAGGTGAGCGTGCCGAACGTGGGGTGGTCGGTCTCGACAATCAGCGAGAGCGGAGCGCGCCCAGTGGGGATGCTCGGCGAAATTAGCAACGTAAGGCGGTAGCCTTCGCGCTCGCGAATCGGCTCGCCAATCTCGGGGTCGGCCATCGAGCCGCGCCATTCCTGGTCGCTCACCTGGGCCGTCGCCCCCGCGACCTCAACGGACTTGATCTTGAACTGGCTCCCTTTGCCAAATGCCAGGAAAACATCTTGCACCAAGCCGTTGTCGGGCACGAGCTCCACGGGCGCGCCGTTAGGCCGAAGGAAGCGATACACCGGCTCGATGTCCATTTCGACGGGCACCGTCACGGCGGGGCGCTCGGGGTCGTTGGTCACCAGCAGGAGCTTCTTGCGAAATTTCCCGGCGAAGGCGGTGGAGTCGGCGGTGAAGCGGGCGATCTCGGTTTGCCCCGGCTTTATGGTGTTGTTGTAGCTGAACTTAAAACAGCCGCAATCCGGCACGATGTTGATCTGCAAGTCGACATTCCCGTTGTTCGTCACGGTGATGGACCCCGGAACAATCGTGCCCTGAATCGTGTTGCCGAGCTGCTGGACTTTGGGCTCGATGGCGAGCTCGGGAACCGCCGGTATCACGCGCGTGCGCTTGGCGACGTAACCCCGCAATTGGCTGGCGACCACGAGGTTGCGGTTGGCCACGCTCCGGCCCGGCCCAAAAAACTGGTGACGAATCTGGTTAAATCCGCTCGCCCGCGACGTCGCGCCCTGAACTTGACTCTCTTCGGCCACGCCAAGATAGGTGCCGACAGCAAACAAGACTTCGTTGTAGATGGAGATGCCATCCAAGGGCGATTTATCGGAGCGCGTGGTGCGCAGCACCGTCTCTAGGCGGGGTTGGGTCGCGTCCATGCCGAACAGCTGAGCGACAATTTTGGGTTCGCGACTATCGGGGTCGCGTCCAAGATCGGTCGAAAAGGTGATCAGGATATTCGGCTTGGCCGCGACGGTCCTGAACTTCACCTCCGGGAATCGCTCGCCGCAATGCTTCAGCGCGTCGGCCAGCGCCTTTTGCCCGGCGGGCCGGGTGTCGGCGGGGAGATTCTTCCAGTCCACGGCTAGCGTGATGCTCGGGCTCGGCAACAGCGCGACCGTCTTGGCGGCCCCGGCAAAATCGCCGGCGCTCAGCTGTCGCTGAGTCTGAATCGCGGCCCTTTGAAACTCGGCGTGCGAGCCAACCGGAAGCAGCGGACCAAGCGTCGGAGAAACTTGGGTTTGAACCAGAGCGAGGGCGAGCGCAATCATGGATGTCCTACGAGTTTGAACGATTCTCGCGAGAGATGGGTTCGGGCGATCGCGTCAATCGAAGAGCTGGGCGGCAAACTCGGACGGCACAAAATCGCGCAGATCCTCGGCGCGTTCGCCGACGCCAATGAGCTTGATCGGAATCTTAAACTGGTCGTAGATGCCCAGCAGAGCGCCGCCACGCGCGGTGCCGTCGAGCTTGGTGAGCACCAAGCCGGTGACGCCCGCTGCCGCTGTAAACTCCTCGGCTTGCCGGATCGCGTTTTGGCCGGTGTTCGCATCGAGCACCAGCAACACTTCGTCGGCGGGGCGACCTAACCCCTTTTCGAGCACGCGCGTGATCTTAGAAAGCTCCTCCATGAGGCTGCCTTTGCTGTGCTGGCGACCCGCCGTGTCGGCGAGAACGTAATCCGCGCCGCGGGCCTTGGCGGCCTGAATCGCGTCGAAAATCACCGCTGCGGAATCGCCGCCTTGCTGCGCTTTGATCACCTCGCTGCCGGTTCGCTCCGCCCAAATGCTGAGTTGCTCCACCGCCGCCGCCCGGAACGTATCGCCTGCGGCGAGCACCACCTTCTTGCCTTGCCGAGTCAGGCGTTGCGCCAACTTGGCGATGCTGGTGGTCTTGCCGACGCCGTTGACGCCCACAAACAGATACACCGTCGGGCGGGGTCCCACTACCAAACGGGCCTCCTCGGTCTGCGTAAAGCGCGAGGCGATGGCCGTCTTGAGGCGCTCGCGCATGGCGAGCGGATCGGTGATCTTTTCGTCGCGAACGGCCTTCCGCAATTCGTCGAGGATCGACGTCGCGATGTTGATGTTGGTGTCGGCGGTCAGTAGCGCTTCCTCCAGTTCGTCATAAAGCTCATCATCGATGACGCCCCGCCCGAGAAGGCGGTCAACGGACTGAAGAAAGCGCTTGAACATTCCTTAAGCCATCGTGGTTTGGATGGCTTCGACCACGCGCGCGGTGTCCGGCAGCGCGGCGTATTCGTAAATCGGGTTGTAGCCGATATGCACACCGCCACGCGAAACCACCATCGGCGGCGCGAGGAAGAGGTTAAACCGTTCGGGCACGCTCACCATGTTAGCGACAATGCTTTCGGCCATGCCGCAGGTCTTGGTGTCCTCTTGAATGACCACGAGGCGACCCGTTTTTTCGAGCGACTTCGTCACCGTGTCGTAGTCAAACGGCACGATGCTGCGCGCGTCAATAATCTCCACTGAAACGCTGCCCGCGAGCTGCGTGGCGGCTTCTTCGGCCAGTTCCAGCGTGTTGCCCCACGTGACAATCGTCACGTCGCTACCCTCGCGGACGACACGCGCCTCGCCAAAGGCCAGCGGCTCGATCTTGCTCACGTCCACACGCTTGCGGAAGATGTGCTTCGGCACGAAAATGAAGCAAGGATCGTCGCTATTCATCGCCGTCCAGAAGAGCGCGGCGGCATCTTCGGGCGTGCTCGGAATCGCGATTTTGAGGCCCGGCGTGTGGGCAAAGTAGGCTTCGTTGGACTGCGAGTGCCACAGCGAACCGCCCGGTAGGTACGCGCCGTACGGGGCGTAAACCAGCATCGGGCACTTCCATTCGCCGAACGAGCGCCAGCGGAGCGTGCTGATGTTGCCGACGATCTGGTTCCAGGCCGGTTCGAAGAAGTCCACGAACTGGAGCTCGAACACTGGCTTCATGCCGTAGGCGGCCATGCCGACCGCGACGCCGAGAATCGTGGCCTCGGCGAGCGGCGAGTTGAAAACCTGCTTGGGGAACTTCTCACTACAACCCGCGGTGAGCTTGAACACGCCGCCCTTGGGGTCTTCGATGTCCTCGCCAAAGAAAATCACGTTCGGGTCGCTTTCCAGGGCCTTGTGGAAGACCTTGTTGATCGCGTCAACCATGGTTTGCGGACCGGTTTCGATCGGCGGGCGCTCGGGCAACACGTCTTCGCCCCACGCGTGCAGCATCACTTCGCTGGCGAGCGGGTCCTCGGCTTGTTCGGCGCGCAAATAGTCGGCGTCCACTTCCTTGACGATCTCTTCTTGCATCGCGACAAACTTCTCTTCCGTCAGTTCGCCGGCGGCAATCAGCTCGTCCTTCAGCAGCTTAATCGGGTCGCGATCGGCCATCGCGGCGATCTCGTCGAGGTCGCGGTACACGCGGTGGTCGTCCGAACTGGTGTGCGATGAAAGTCGGTCGAGGTCGCACCACAGAATCGTGGGGCCGTCGCCGCGGCGAGCCTTGGCAATCGCGGCTTCGCTGGCCGTGCGGACGTCGTCCACCCGGCGACCATCCACCTTCACGACGTGCTCCTCGCTGAGGATGCCACCGATGGCGTGGGCGAAGAACTTCTCGGTCGGCGTCGAAATGCCGTACTTGTTGTCTTCGATCACAAAGATCACGGGAAGCTTTTCTTGGATGGCGAAGGCGATGGCTTCGTAGTATTCGCCTTGGCGGCTGGCGGCGTCGCCGACGCTGGCCACACAAACCGCGTCCTTGCCGCTCAGGCGCATGGCCCAAGCCGTTCCGCATGCCGGCAGCAGCGAGCCGCCGGTGGGCGTGCAGACGCTAAATACGTTGTGCGCGCGGCTACTGTAGTGGCCGGGCATTTGGCGACCGCCCGAACCGCTCTCGCGCTTGGCCAAGTAAGCCAGCGCCAGATCGTAGTTGCTCAGCCCGCGCGCGAGCATCAAACCGCGGTCGCGGTAGTACGGGAAAATCCAGTCGTCCGGTCGCAGGTTGTACTGCATCGCGGCCAGTGCTTCATGACCCATTCCGCTGACTTGGAACCAGCCTTTGCTTTGGCGCAACAGGATGCCTTCGCGGCGGTCGCCTTCGCGCGACAACATCATCAGGCGAAGAAAATCGAGTTTGGTAGTGGAGGCTTGACCGGAAATGGCGGACATAGTGTGTGGGTCTCCTGCTCGTCGTTGAGCAAGTCACCCTAATTATGACAGGTTGACCCCCGGGAATCCCAGACTGGCGAATTTACTGGCCCTGGATTTCGCCCTTGACGGTGATGCCCATTCCGCTCCGATCAACCTTGGGATCGCCCGCCGCGTTGCGCGATTTTTGTTTGCTCACATAGATCAAAGGCTGGGTCTGATCCTTCACGTCGTCAATGTATTTGCCGCCAAACGCGGTGTTCAGAGCGTAGCCGTATTCTCCGGCGGCGGCACCCGGGCGTTGCAGTTTCTTGATCGCCTGACCGTCGGCCAGATCGTTGGTTTTGATGCGGCTCTCGATCGCGTCCATCCAACCACTCGCCACCGGAAACTGGCCTTCGCTCTCGTGATACAGCATGAGCGCGGCGAGCATCGCCTTCAGATTTTCGGTGTCGTCCGAGCGGTAGTTGTGCTTCTGCTGCTTCTCAAAGAGCCCGTTTTTATAGGCGACATACGCGTCGGGCCCAAAGCGGAACCCCACATAGCCGAACACCGCCAGCGCGACGCCAGCGGTGATCAACCAACCCTTTTTTCGCCTCGTCATCCTTGGGTAAGGATAACCGAAACTTAATGCACCGTGTCCACGAGCAGGCTGCGCAGCATGTGCCGGGCGCGATGAATCCGGCTGCGCACCGTGCCGAGAGTCGTGCCTTGCATTTCGGCGATCTCGGTGTAGCTAAAACCCTCGATGTCGCACAACCGAATGGCTTGACCATAAGGCTCGGGCAACTTGTCCAGGGCAGCCCGCACGGCCGCGATAGATTCCGAGCGCATCACATCTTGAAGTGGGTTGTCGGCGGGATTCGGCACGCTGATCTCGACCAGTTCTTCGTCGCCTGGCGATCGGCGCTGCAACAAGCTATCGGCGCGTCGAATCGGATTGTCGCGGCGACGCAGGTCCAGGTTGTGGCGTTGCACAATCCGCAGAATCCAGTTGAGAAACGGACGATCATCCTGGTAGCTATCGAACTTGCGCCACGCCTTGACGTAGGCGTCCTGCACCAAATCCTCCGCCTCCGACCGATTCCCGGTCAGCTGAAACGCGAGGTTCAGGGCTCGCGAGTAAGTCTCCGAGCGAAACTTTTCGAATCTTAAGTGGGGAGAATTCTGAGTCAGCGTGGACATGTTCTATCACCTGATACTGATATATTGTATCCGATCATATTAGTCTGTCAAGGGCAAACCCCATATTTCTACGAAATTCATATCATTATGCTGGCAAAAATACTAGGTCATGCGGCACCGGGTTCGAATCAGACGTCCTGAATGTAGACTATGGAGATGCGCTTCCTGCTGATCAGCAAGGATCCCGAGGTGGTGAAAGCCGCTCAGGATGCCTTTGAGCGCATTGGCAAACTCGAAGTGTTCGAAAATTGGGAAGAGGGCCTCAACGCCAGCGAGGGCACTGACCTGATGTTTGTGGACATCTTGGCCACCCTAAAAGACGCGCACAAGATTGCGGGGTACGAGGCGTTCGCCCACGCCAAAATGGCGCACGACGTCGCCCGCCATGTAAAACTGATTCTCATCGCCGAGCCGCCGGGATACGACCTGGACTTTATGGCCGGTTGGCCAGACTTCCTTTTCGCGCGTCTCCCGCGTCCCATCTCGCCGAAGATCCTCCTTCGGATGAGCACCTACGTTTAAGTCGCGGCGACCGCGTCGGGGTCCGGCATGCTCGCCAGCACTTCCTGCGCGTTGATCGGCTTCTCCACCCGTTCATCAATCTGCACCAGGCCATCGCGGAACCGGATAATCCGGTTGCAGTGCTGGGCGATGTCTTCTTCGTGGGTGACCAGAATCACGGTCGTTCCGGATTTGTGGAGGTCCTGAAACAGCGCCATGATCTCCTCGCTCGTCCGCGAGTCGAGGTTCCCCGTAGGCTCGTCGCCGAGCACAATCGAGGGCTCGTTCACGATCGCCCGAGCCACCGCCACACGCTGCTGCTGACCGCCGGAAAGCTGGTTCGGCTGGTGATCGAGTCGCCCGCCGAGGCCGACGCGCTCGAGAGCGCGGGTCGCCAGCTCGGCGCGGTTCCTTTTGTTGGCATAAACCAAGGGCAGGGCCACATTGTCCAGCGCGCTGGTGCGGGCCAAAAGCTGGAAGTTTTGGAACACAAACCCGATGTACTTGTTGCGGATTTCGGCCAGCTCGTTGTCGCTGAGGTTGGCGACGTTGCGGCCGTCAATCAAGTACTCGCCCGCGGTCGGCCGGTCGAGGCACCCGAGCATGTTCATGAAGGTCGATTTTCCGCTGCCGCTCGGCCCCATAATGGCGACCATTTCGCCCGGGAACAGGTCAATATCCACCCCCCGGAGGGCGCGGATTACGTTGTCGCCCATGGTGTAAGTTTTGGTGAGTCCGCGGACGCTGCAAACGGGGTTCATGGGCGTGAAGCTTCTCCAGGCAGCGGCTCGCCGAGCACAAGCGAAAGGCGAATGTCGCTGATCAACGTGTCATACGAGGCCGTGACGTAGTTCGATTCAGCCGTGGCCAGGCTCACCTGCGCGCTCTGAATCTCCAAAATGTTGAACTTTCCGAACGCCTGCGCCTTCACCGCCACATCGTAGTTCTGCTCGGCGGCTCGCAGCGCAAGCTCGGCCGAACGGAGCACCAGCCGGTTCTGAGCATGGGCTTTCGCGGCGGCTTCCACTTCCGCGCGCACCGATCGCTCTTGCTGCTTAAGGCTCTCCAGCAAGGCGAGGCGATTGGCTTCCTGCACCTGGACGAGCGACCGGGTGGAGAATCCGTCGAACAGCGGCACCGTCGCCGACACAACCAGCGCCGCGCTGTCGCTGACCTCGCGGGCAAAGCTTCGGTTGCCGCGGACATCCACTGCCCACTGCACGCCTCGGTTCAGTTTGGCGTTGGCCAGGTTCGCATCGACGCTGCGAACCCGTTCGCGAGCCGCCAGCAGGTCGGGCCGCGACTTGAGCGCGTAGTCAGTCAAGGCGCGCAGGTCCAGGTCGCCGCGGACCGGGCCGGGCTTTCCGCTGTTGTCGAGCGCCGGAAGGTCGTCCTCGCGATCCCAACCTATCGTCGCGCCGAGGCTGGCCGTCGCGTTGGTCAGCGTATTGGTGCCGATCAGCACGTTGGTTTGCGCGTTGAGATAATCGGCCTCGGCCTGCAAAATGTCTTTGCGGGCGCCCGCGCCGACCTCCTCGCGTTTCACCGTGAAATCGTATTGCTGCTTCGCGCGGGCCTCTTGCTGCGTGTAAACCCGAATCAGTTCTTGCGCGCGCAACGCATCGAAAAATTGGTTGACCACCGAAAAAAGCGTGGTCCGCAACGTCTGGCGAGTGCTCGCCACCGTGCCGCGAGCGTCGGCTTCGGCGCCGCGCAGATTGTTGCGCCGCGCCCCGTTATCCAGCAATCGAAAACTCGCGTCGAGTCCGGCCGCCGTGCCCGTGCTGCTGTTGCGACCCGCCGTGCTGAACTGCCCGGTGTAGGTGCGCGAGGAGCTCGCGGACCACTCAGCGGTGGCATTGAGGTTCGGCAAGAACGCGCTCCGCGCGACCCGCACCTGCGCCTCGGCGCCTTGCACCTGCGCTTCCGCAGCTCGGATATCGCCGTTGCGTTGGCGCGCCATTTGCAACGCCTCCTCAAGCGTGAGAGTTTGCGCTCCCGCCAAGCACGCGGCGGCCAACGCCGCCAGACCAAACAACCTTTGCATCGAAAACTTCATACGTACTTTTTTCCTAGCCGTGGGCGCAAAGGCCCACCTAACCTAGTCCGTTACTCGACCACGCACTCGGCGTGAACCGCCGGCGATTCGCGCAAAGTCGCGAGCACGGCGCAATACTTCTCCTCGCTCAGCTGCACCGAACGTTGCAACGCGGCCATGTCAATGTTTTCGCCGCTGACGATGTGCCGCACCGTGATGCTGGCGTAGGGCCGAGGGAACACTCCTTCCGGGCCGCGCACGCCATCAATCTCCACGCGGTAGCTCGTCACCCGCTGCTGCTTTTTTTGCATGATCGAGATCACGTCCATCGCCGAGCACGCGGCGAGCGCGCTGAGGAACGCTTCGAGCGGCGTCGGGCCGTGGCCTTCGCCGCCGGAATCGGGATATGCATCCATGTGAAGCGGGCTTCCGCTCGGGGGCAACGCCTCAAAGTGCAGGCCGCCGCGCCAGGTCAGTGTGGTCATGCCTTGAGCCTACCTTTTAGCCGCGGGAAGCGGAATGAGCCCGCCGCTCCAAGTGCCATTAGCCCACTCGTAACTGCCAACAAACCGGCCATGCGAACCGCCTTGCATGATCGCGACCGAGCCCACCATTTCGGGCTGCTCCAGCACGGTATGCGAATGCCCGCCAAAGATCGCGTCGAGTTCGGGGCATTCCTCGGCCAAACGGCGATCTTGACTGATGCCGATGTGGGTGATCGCGATGAGCAAGTCCACTTGCGACCGGAATTTGGCGACCATCTCGCGGGCCGTCCGTATCGGGTCCTCCCAGATGTACTCGCTCAGCGGCGCGACGGCCATGCGGCTGGTGACCATGGGCACCATCACGCCAAAGATTCCGACGTTCACGCCTTCGAACTCGAACGCAACCCCCGGGGAGAGAGGCAAGTCGATCGGCGCGTTATCCCGGCGACGAATGTTGGCGACGACCAGCTCGTGCTCCACGCCGAGAAGTTTGTCGTGCATCGGCCCGCCGCGTAAATGGGTTTCGCGGTTTCCCAGGGTGCCGAAGTCGCAACCAGCCTCCGCGAGAAGCGGCCAGCAGGCCTCAGGCTTCAGCGGGATCGCGAGGTTGCCCGCCTTAATGCAGTCGCCGGAATCGAGGTACAGCGTCTCCGGTCGGCGCAACCCATCAATGAAAGCGGCACGCTCAGAATTGAGAGTGCCGTGAAAATCGTTGGTGTGGAGGAAGTGCAGGATAGCCTTACTTAAAAGCCTTCGTGGCCAGCACATCGAGCACCACCATCAGGCTGACAAACACGAAAGCCATGATGTAGGTGAGGCGCGAAATTTGGTCTTCGACACTCGCCTTGCCTTTGAAGGTGGTGCGAATGGAACCGCTACCCGACATTGCGTCGCCCTTCCCCGTGAAATAGATAAGCGCGATGAACGCGACCGAGAGCACAAGCGCAAGGCCGAGAACCGCGTTATAAAGTCCGGTGGGATTCACGTCTGCGAGTTTACCTCAAGAGGATAAGAACGTCGGGAAAGACCTGCCCGATGCCATAAACCACCCCGAGCATCGAAGTGCTGCCCGCCATCACGTGGAGCAGACCGCTGTTCCAAATGCGCCGCCACGGGCTGACGAATGATGCCGGATCGCGAAGGTGCGCCTGAACGAGTTCCTGGCCGCTGCGAATCGCGCCCAGAATCTGGCGATCGGTCGGTGGCCGCGTCGTGAAATTGAGCTGCACAAACGAGCCGAATGTGCGCCAAAAGAACAGAGTCACCAGCAGGCCGAGGGTCAAGCGAACCTCTTCGGGCGGCCCCCAAGGAATGCCGTAGACCGCGCCAAACAGCATCGCCGCCGACGCGAAGTTGGTGCCGCACCGAGGGTGGACGCGCGGCATGCGGCGCACGGTTTCCAGGGTGAGCGGCTCTTGCCGTTCGAGCGCATGAACGACCATGTGCTCGGCGGCATGCGTCCCCGCGATCGGCAGCAATCGCATGCCGATGAGAAAAAGCAGCACCACCACAAGGCCGACCAATCCTTCCGTCAGACCCGGCGTCAGGCGCGTATCGTTGAGGCGGTTGAGAAGCGGAATCGTCGCGGCGTTGCAGAGGCTCAGCAACAAAAACAGCCCGGCGCCGGTCAGCATCAGCCCCCACGGTCGTGGCCCCGCCTGATGCGTGCCGTCGGTCAGATACACGCCGAGCGGCGTGGCCATGCCGCCAACCGGCCCGAGTTCGACCGTCGGATGGCTGCGATCGTGGAGCAGCGAGGCGATGGTCACCACCCCGCCAAACATGCCTTCTTCGTTGAGAATCACCGCCGCGCCGAGCGGCGAGTCCGCCACCAACCGCAAGGCTTCCGCGCCCGACGACAGCGGGCTGAGCGACGCAATCGCCTGTACAAAGTCGTCCACCGCGGCCTCGCCCGGAGTGCCGTCAGCCAACGTCAGCAACGCGTGGGCAGGTAGCACGCCGACAAACAAGGGGCCGTTGAGCACAACCAGGAACGCGCAATCGTGATGTTGCAACAGCGTGCAAGCCCGTTCAAGCGACGTGCCGATTTGCACACGCGGAATGGCCGTGGCGAACGCGGCCACCGGCAAGTTGAGGTCGGGCACTAGCGCGGGAGCCCGGGGTAAAAGTCCGCCGTAATCGCCCGGACATCCACCTTCCAGCGACCGTCCACCTTCTCCATCGGAATGCCATAGTTCTCTTCGTACGCGCTCGGCGAATCGGCGTTTTTCACCCACGAAAGGTCAACACTCGCGCGGTTTGGCTCGGGTTGCGACGAGCGCTTGAACTTCCAAGCGAACCTAAAGTAGGGTGCGGAGACCGTGACCGTCTTCTTCCAGGCGGCGGAAATCTCTTCCGGCTTGGCGTCTTCCATGTAGGTGAGGTCGGTGAGGGCCGGAACGTCTTGCTTGGCCAGGGCCACCAAAAATCGCTGACAAGCCTGCTCGGGGGTTTCCTTGCCCATGAACAAGATGCCGACCACGGCAAGCGTGGCGATCGTGCTGGTGATGGTGAGCCAGTGGATGCGCCCTGCTCGTTTCATGCTGAGATTAAACCTCAGAGTTGTCCATCGATGAAATGGACCGTGTCGTGCGGGTCAATTCGCCAACCCCGATTCGTGCGCTTGAGGACAAAAATTTGATGATAGGTGCCGCCCATCGGCATGTCGAAACTCACCAAAACCTCCGCCCGCGACCCAATGTAATCAATCTTGCGAATGGTGGCGCGGGTGCCAAACAGTTGCTGAATTTGACCGTACAGTGTTTGCGCAGAACCAGGATCGTAGAGATTTGTGAGGTAGCGCTCGGCGTCTTGCCCCTCCCCGCGGAAAGCGGCTTCGATAAATCCGCGCACTTGCGATTCGGCGCCCGTGTTCCGACTCGCCCCAAACACCGCCAACGTGAGAACGGTTAAGGAGAGTGCGGAGATTTGTCCGAGTCGCCGAGAATCCATGCTAAAGTACGGGAAAGCCTACCCCGGGAGTGAACAATCACTTGGCCGGTCCGTATCTTTAGGCACTTAGGTTGATAACGCTATGAGTACGCTGATTAGTCGACGTGACGCCATGAAATCTGGCAGCATGATTGCCGTGGGTCTGATGGCTCCGCAATGGCTCTCCGCTGTCACCGCCACCGATATGGTTCGGCAAGCGAAGGGCGGCAAAGGCGCCAAGGATACGATCCTTGTGGTCTGCCAGCTAAGCGGCGGTAACGATGGCCTGAATACCGTCATCCCTTATAGCGATTCCAACTACATGAAGCTTCGCCCGACGCTCGGCATTGCCGACGACAAGGTGCTGAAGATCAACGAAAAGGTGGGCCTGCACCCCTCGATGGCGGCGTTCCACAAGCTGTACCAATCGGGTCGCGTCGCGATCATCCAAAACGTCGGCTATCCCAAATCGAATCGCTCGCACTTTAAGAGCATGGACATTTGGCATGCCGCCAGCCCCGAACTGAAGTACACCAACGGTTGGTTGGGACGCTACTTTGATGCGATGCTGAGCAGCGGCCCGCTGAACCCGGTCATCGGGCTCGGTTTGAGCACCGAAAAGCCGCGCGCGCTGGTCGCCGACAAGGCCTCCATTCCCTGTTTCGCCTCGCTCGCGGACATTCAAAACATGGTCGGCGACCCCGACATGGAAAAGCTTCTGCGACAGATTCAGACTGGCGCGACCGACGCCAATGCGAAGATCATTCAGCAGGCAAACAACTCCGCGTTCGATGCCATGGGCATTCTCCGCGACAAGCTGAAGGGCTTCGACCCGAAGGGCAACTACGGCGAGGGCCCGTTCGGCAACGGCTTTAAGCAAATTGCCAAGCTCCTCGCGACCTCGGCGCAAACCCGCGTCGTGTACTTTAGCACCGGCGGATTCGATACCCACGCCCGGCAAGCCGAATCCCATGAGAAGCTACTTGGTGGATTTAGCCAAGCTATCGGCGCATTCCAAGACGAAATCGAGGCGCTCGGCATCGCCGATCGCGTGATGGTCCTGGTGTTCTCCGAGTTCGGACGACGCTCCTATGAAAATGCGAGCGGCGGCACCGACCACGGTGCAGCGGCTCCGATGTTCCTGATCGGCAAGAAGGTGAAGGGCGGCATGTACGGCCCGATTCCGAACCTGACCGATCTGGAGGATGGCGACCTGAAGTTCAGCATTGACTTCCGGCAGGTCTACGCGACCGCCCTAGAAGATTGGATGGGCGCGGAAAGCCAGGTCATCTTGGGAAGCGAGTTCAGCCGCATTTCGGCCCTGTAATCCGCCTCGCGGGTACGATGATGCCGTGCGCAAGTTCGCCATCATCGGTGCCTGGCTAGCCATGCTCGCGGTTGCCTTGGGGGCATTCGGCGCCCACGCGTTGCGCGATCGGCTCTCGCCGAGCGACCTCCAAGTTTTCGAAACCGGCGTGCGTTATCACCTGATCCACGCGGTAGCGCTTGTTGCGCTTGGATTGAGTTCGCTCAGCGACCGGTTTCGACGCGTCGGCTGGCTGTTTGTGGTCGGCATCGCCGTGTTCGGCGGGTCGCTCTACGCCCTAGTGCTGACGCAGTTGCGATGGGTCGGGGCGGTTACGCCCATCGGCGGCGTATGTTTAATTTTGGGATGGGGAATTCTTGCGTGGGAGCTTCAACGACATGAAAAACTCTCCCCTTAGTCTCCTGGTTGTAGCCGCGCTATTGGCTGGCTGTGCCCCGCAAAGCGAGCTCAAAAACCCCGCGCCCCGGTTCCGCGGCAAGAGCTATGACGGCAACCACTACTCACTGTTTGACCTGACCAAAGGCGGCCATGTCGTGGTCGTGTTTCTCTCGCCCGACGATAGCGAAGCGCCTGAAACCATCGGCCAGTTGCGATGGCTCCGCCAAGAAAACCCGGGCCTGCGAGTGGCGGCGCTGGTGCAAGCCGAAGAAGCGCAGCTGTGGGCATGGTGCCGCGACAAGGAAAAGGCATGGGAATTCGATGCCACGGTGCCGATTCTCAGCGACCAGTTTGGCGAATTCATCCGCAAATTCGGCGCAAAGCGCTCGCGCGAGTTTGCCGTCGTCGCGCCAACCACCGAGATTCTTGCCGAAGGAAGCACGGTCGTGATGGCCGAACAGCCAATCATGAAGAAGCTCGGCCTAAAAGGATTGCCAAAACTGGCAAAAAGCGAGCCGCCTGAGTTCAAATTCTAAGCCCGCGTTCCGATAATTCACAGGGGTGCAGTTGAGCTTTTCCGAGCGAGTTTTGAAGGTGCTAATGCATCGCCCACGAGTCGGCATGAGCCGCCGCGCGTGGGCGGTGCTTTTGTGCACGCTCGGCTATTGCGCGCTCGTCATCATCCCGTTTGCGTGGTATCGCTCGCTGATCATCGAGGCGCAGAGCCAAGTGCCGCCGATGCAGTTCAGCATGACCACCGGCGCCAAGCCCACGAAAAGCCTGGCGACCCACGAACCTGCGACCGGCTGCATCCTCGGCGCGTACATTGATCTCGACCCGAGTTTGCAACTGAAGTACATGTGCGCCGATGGCCGCCGCGTTCACAAACTTCCCAGCGAATTCGAGAAAGTCGTGGGAAAAAAGCACGGCATGTACTTTTTCTACATGGGTTATGGTCGCGAATTTCCGTTTGATTGGATCACGAAACTGGCCGACGAAGATCGCTACATTCATATCGCGTTAGAGCCCAACGGCGGACTCGATGAAGTGCAAGAAGACGAGTATCTCACGAGCTTGGCCAAAGACATGGGCTCCATTGATGCGAAGATCTTTATCCGGTTTGCCAGCGAGATGAATGGACCCTGGGTTCGCTATCATGGCAACCCGCGAAAGTACCGGGAAAAGTTCCGCTTGGTCGCTCGATTGATGCACAAATACGCGCCAAACGTGGCGATGGTGTGGTGTCCATATTTTCAGCCGGTTCGCACCATTCCTGAATACTATCCCGGCGATGACGCCGTGGACTGGGTAGGGGTGAACATGTATAGCGTCACTTACTACAATCAGAATGATCGGACACCCGCGATTGACAAAACCCCGCAAGAAATGTTGCAGTGGATTTACGATCGCTATTCGGCAACCAAGCCGATCATGATTGGCGAATACGCGACCACCCACTATTCCGCAATGGAAGAAAATGCCGCAATCAACTTTGCGGTGAACAACATTCTCAACCTGTATCACGACTTGCCGAGCCGCTTCCCGCGGGTCAAGGCGATTAACTACTTTAACACCAACAACTTGGAGCTTAAGCACCGCGTGAATAACGACTACCGAGTCACGGTGGAACCGCTCGTTCGGGCCGCCTACCAAGATGCCACGGCGAGCGGCTACTTCCTTAGCAGCACCACCGACTATGATGACTCGATGGCCATTAGCGGGCCAAAGCAAGCCGCGACCTCGGGCATGACGCTCAGCGCGCCGACCCGCCTGACGGTGGATCCGGGCCGGGTGGATGGCGCGGTATGGGCGCGCTTCCGACTTGATGGCGAAGTGATCCATATGGCCCAAGGGCGAGAGAATTGGGGCGTGACAATCCAGCCGGAGGAACTCACCGTAGGAAACCGGCGTCTAGAAATAGAAATTTTGGATGTTCGCCGGCAGCTTCTTCGCCGCGAAGAATTCAACTTTTTCGTGATTCGTTAGAAATAAGGAATAAGGACAGATATGGGCGACAAGATTTCTCCCAGTAGTGAACTCAAGCTTTGGCTTGGCGGCCTCATTGATGACGCCGTTACGCGCCATGTTGCCAGCCAGCAGCAAGAGCCGATCATTGACTACCTGACAAATTTGCTCGTGCAGTTTAGCGATAGCGACAAGATCTTCTTTATCCGCGACCGCGCCGGGCGACCGGTGCGCGAAGTCGCCGAGCTGTTGGCCGAAGGCGACATTGCGCAGCGCGCGGATAGCTTTGCTCGCGAGCGCGAAGTGCACCGCCATCTTGGCGATTTTCTCCTGTTTGGTGTCGGCGTGTTTCCGCAGTTTCTGCATCACGCGCCCGACGAAGCACCGCAGAACTTGGAAGCCTATTGCCGCTTAGGGCAAGAGAGCTACTTTGTCGTCAGCAGCTTCGATCACGAGCCGTACAATCAAGAGGCGGCGACGTACCGCTCACTCGGCAACGGGTTTGCCGACTACGCCTTTTGTCTGCGCATCGTGCGCGACCAAGTCGGGCTTCGGGCATAAAAAAATGCGCCCTTCAGTCGGAGGGCGCACCTATGGTCTTAGCTGGTTATGCGGCTTTTGACTGATCAGCTAAGTATTTTCTAGCACCAGCGATGCTAAACATCTGTTCTCGAAGCAACCGCTTGAGAACGAAAACTTTCTGGATATCGTTGGGGCGATAACGGCGTTGGCCGCCGCGGGTTCGGGGAGGATTGAGATAGGACGGAAACTCGGTTTCCCAATAACGAAGCGTATAAACTTCAATGGCCGTGATCTTACTCACGGCGCTAATGCTGATCGCCTTTTCTCCCGCTCCGGTCTTGGTCGTTGACATCTTTGCTCAAATCCCCTTTCGGAACAGTGTTCCGAGAAGAAATATTGGCCCAAAACCAACGACTCTTTAGACCTAGCTAATCAAATACTCGGCGACAAGCTCGGCGGTGGAGACCAGCGCCTCCATGTGCGTGCGCTCGTAGCAGTGGCTGCTGTCCACGCCAGGCCCAATCAGGGCCACCTGAGCCTGGCCACCGGCGCGCCAATAGGCGCTGCCATCGCTGCCGTAGTAAGGATAGATATCGCGCTTGAGATCGATGCCTGCGCGCTCGGCGAGGTCGGAAAGTTTGTCACCCAGCTCGCGGCTGTACGGCCCGCTGGAATCCTTGGTGCAAAGCGAGCAGTGATACTCGTCGCCGGTTTGGCCGTTGCCCACGCAGGCCATGTCGAGCACCACGTACTCGGCCAAGTCCTCGGGCAGCCCGGCGATGCCGCCGTGACCGACTTCCTCATAGTTGCTAAACAAAATGTGCGTACGTTGCAGCGGCGTAATGCCGGCGTCAGTGAGCGACTTCAGCGCCGCGAGGATACACGCCACGCAGGCCTTGTCGTCCAAAAATCGCGATCGAATGTAGCCGGAGGGAGTGACTTCCACTCGCGGCTCGAAGGTCACAAAATCGCCCACCTCGATGCCCAGCAAGCGAGTTTCCTCAGCCGTCGCGGTGCGCTCGTCAATGCGCACTTCCAGGGTTTCGGCGTTGCGCGGAGCCTTGGGCACCTCTTTATTCACGTGGAGGGCGCCGTTTTCCAGCACGATCGAACCCGAGAAGCTGCTGCCGCCGCGCGTGTGAATGAGCACGCCTTCGCTTTCCACCGAGTTCCACTCGACGCCGTTGAGCGCGGTCAGCTTCAGCCGACCGTTGCTCTTGATCTCCTTCACCATCGCGCCGAGCGTATCAACGTGCGCGGTGAGGGCGCGTGGCGCGGTGCTCTCAAAGCCTTGCATAAAGGCCACCAGCGCGCCTTTGCGCGTTTGGAAATTCTCAATGCCCATCGAGTTCAACTCAAGCTCAACTAAGCTGACCGCCCACTCCGTAAATCCGGTGGGGCTGGGGGTGTTCAGCAAGTCGGTGAGGATTCGGACCAGGTAGTCCTTAGATATCTCGAAGCGAGCCATATGTCCGGATTGTGGCACACCGAGGCTGGTATCTTGGCGATGGGCCAATTCATGGAACGATCACCCACTACGCGAACCCGGTTTGCATTCATCGAAGGAATGCGCGGACTCGCCGCCCTCTACGTGGTGATCGGCCACTTTGGCACCATGGCCGACCCGCTCGGCAAGCGCGCCGACGGGACCTGGTGGCAGGCATTCATGGCCCCCTTTGCCTACGGCCACATGGCGGTCGCTGCGTTCATTGTCATCTCGGGATTCTGCATGCAGATGAGCCTGTACCGGCGAGATCCCGCTGGCGGAACCTGCCCCGAGCCGAAGCGTTTTTTCCTGGCGCGCATGCGGCGCATCTTGCCGCCCTACTACGCGTGCCTCGCGCTCTCTTTGCTGGTTTGCTGGCTGGTCACGTCGCGTCACACCGGGTTGCCGTGGAACCAATATGTTCCGGTCACCGGCGGCGCGATCTGGAGCCACGTGTTTTTGGTGCACAACCTCGCGCCGGAGTGGATGTATAAAATCAACGGCGTACTGTGGAGCATCGGCATCGAGTTCCAGCTGTACTTTACGGTGCCGGTTTTCGCGTGGTTGCTCGCGCGGCGACAAGCCTGGGCCGTGGTGCTGGTGGCGATCCTCGCTTCGGTGAGCATCTTCGTGTGGCCCGAGCTCATCAAGCTGTACCCGTGGTACGCCACGCTGTTTATCGTCGGCATGATGGCGGCTCGGGGCGCGTTCGGCCCTCGACCGGGCTCGCCCCTGATGTTCGGCTTGGCCGCTCTCATCGGGTTGGTGGCTGGGGCGTGGTGGTGTAGCCTCACCAAGTCGCAAATCGGCCCGAACCTGGTGTTTGGCGCGGGCGTCGCGGCCCTGCTTTGGGCCGGATGCGCGGCCCGGCGCGAGGTGTGGGGACTCGCCTGGCGACCGCTCGTGGGGTTGGGCGTATTCAGCTACTCGCTCTATCTCATGCACCATCCTGTACTTCAGGTTTACGCGCACCTCACGCGGGTAGGCTCGCAGCCCCTTGCTGCGGAGTACCAGGGCTTGTTCGCGATTTGCCTGCCGATCATCCTCGCGACGTGCTTCGGGTTCTACTGGCTGTTTGAGCGACCGTTCATGAAAAAGTGAGCGGCCTCGACACGTACTCCTGCTCAGCGCGATCCCAAAATCGCCACAGGTAGTCGTCGCCCTTGCCCGGCGCAAGCCCAATTCGCGTCCCGACCACGATGTCGCCCGGGGGCTCTCCGGCGAGCAGCTGGATCTCAGATTCGGCGTCAAAGAAGTTCAGCCCGTAGTGCCGGGCATCAATGCCGTAGGCGGCGCAGAGCTTGCCCGGGCCGCTGAGCAAATCTCGATCGCGCTTGGCTTTGGCGCGGTTTGCGTAAAGCGGGGCCGGATCGGTTAACGGGCGGGCCGCACGAATAAGAATCGCCGCCGGCGTGCCCTCGGGCAAGGCGCTCACGTTGAGCATCCAATGATTGCCATAGGTGAAGTACACATAGGCAAACCCGGGTGCGCCGAACATCGCCCGCAAGCGCGGCGTTTCTCCGCGGAAGGCGTGGCAACCGGGGTCGGTCGGGCCGTAAGCTTCGGCCTCGACGATCTTGGCGCGGTGCTCGCCGACGGCCATGGTCAGTCCCAGCAGCAAACGACTAGCCTCCACCACGTCCTCGTTCAGAGCGCGGCGAAACTCCTCTAGGTGGCTCAAGGCTGCAGCTGCTTAATCTCGATTCGCCGAAACTCGATGGGGTGACTCTCGCTTTGGAGCGCGATGTAGCCGCTCGAAATCTGCAAGTTCTTGCCCGGAACCAGGCGTTTGGCGTCGGCGTCGTTCGGGTCGTACTGCACCTGCTCGTAGCGAATCACCTCCTTGCCGTTGATGCGGTGAATCACCGCGCCGTTGCCATGAACCTCCACTTCGGCCTTCACCCACACGTCGCCGCGCAGAGTCGGCGAGGTCGAATCCCAGCAGTGCGGCGTCCAAATTTTGCCGTCGCGCACGACGTTGGTTCCGGGCGTGCAGAGGTTGCCGGTGTGCCGATCGCCTTCCGCGGCCCCGCCGAGAAACTGCACTTCGGCGCTCACCGGGAAGTCTTGGTTCAACGCCATCGAATCCGCTGACTGCGAGTGGATCATCACGCCCGAGTTTCGCCACGCCCAGCCCGGCCCATCGGGGAGTTGGTCGCCAAAGAATCGGTACTCCATCCGCAAGATGTAGCGGCTAAACGGGGTCTTGTAGAACAGATGCCCGAAGCGGTCGGCAAATTTTCCGCCGTAGCCTTCGTAACCCACCTGAATCACGCCCTTGTTCACGCGGAACGTCTTGCCGAAGTTGTCGCCCGCCGGATAGCCTTTGATTTTCGGCGTCCACCCGTCGAGATTTTTCCCGTTAAACAAGCTCTGCCATTCTTTCGCCGAGCCCACGCTCGCCACCAAAATCATCACTGCCAAGCCAAATGCGCGCATATCAGAACTATACTTGGCACATGCGCTTTGTGTTGCCGCTCCTCGCTTTGGCTGCCACTTCCAGCTTCGCCCAAACCGTGAACTTGTTCAACGGCAAGAACCTCGACGGTTGGTTTGCCGACGTGCCCGCCCTGGATAACAATGGCAAGGCGCGGATGCCGTTCATCGTGCGCGATGGCAAACTCGTGAGCCTTGGCACGCCCGGCGGCCACCTTATCACCAAAGCCAACTTCGCGGATTACACGCTCGAAGTGAAGTACCGATTTTCGGACAAGCCGGGCAACTGCGGCGTGCTCGTCCACGCCAGCAAGCCGCGTCGGCTGTACGGCATGTTTCCGCAGAGCCTTGAAGTGCAGATGATGCACAAGAACGCGGGCGACTTTTGGTGCATCGGCGAGGATGTGACCGTGCCCGACATGGTCGCGCGTCGCGGCCCGAAGGAATCTTGGGGCGTGGATGGCGACAAAAATCGCCGCATTGTCAACTTGACCGACGACAGCGAAAAGCCGCTCGGCGAGTGGAATGTGATGCGGATTGAATGTCGCGACCGCCGCGTGCGGGTGTGGGTGAACGGCGACCTCGTGAATGACGGCAACAAGTGCACCGCCAACCGCGGACGCATCGCGATTCAAGCCGAAGGCTCGGAAGTGGAGTTTGAGTACCTGCGGGTGACCCCGCTGGCGAAGAAAAACCCCTTCGACCCGGGCGTTTAAGCTCCGAGTCAAAGGGGTTTGAGGTCGATTAGTCGAGTTCTTGCTCGCTCTTTTCGACTTCGTTCTTGCGCTTGATCGTGCCGTAGCCGCGCCCCGCTTGACCTTGGCCGGGCTGAACCGCGCCGCCGCCCACTGTGGTGGCCATGGCCGCCGCGCGAGCTCGGGCCAGTTCCGCCGTCGACTGGTGAATGAGCGTTGCTGCCGGCCCCTTCGACTTTTCGTTCGCCTTATCCCACAGGTACAGGATCGGCGTGGCGTTGAAGATCGACGAGTACGTACCCGAGATGATCCCGGCGAGCATCGTCACACAGAAGAACTTCAGATCGATGGTCGGCGTGCCGAACGCGATCATGATGATGAGGGTGACAATGACCGTTCCCGCCGTGTTGAGCGATCGCGCCAGCGACTGCGAGATCGAGCGGTCGCACAGGTGCATGAAGTCTTCGCCCGGCTGCGGCTTGCGCAGGTTCTCACGAATCCGGTCGAAGATGACGATCGTGTCGTGAACCGAGAAGCCGATGACGGTCAGCATCGCCGTGACGAACAGCGACGACACTTCCCAGCCCATGAACTTCCCGACAATCGCGGCAATGCCGATGACGAACAGAATGTCGTGCAGCAGCGCGGCGATGGCGGACAGGCCAAACTTGAGGCCGTTCTTGATGCCGCCCAGCGCAATGCCAAAGCGGAACGATAGGTACAGAACAATCGCCAGCGAACTGAATCCGATGGACTTGTAGGCGGCTTCCAGCGCTTCCTTCTTCAGGGTTGGACCGACCGCCGTGAACGACTTGGTCTCGGTTGCTTCCAGACTCGCGGTGGTGCCGATCTTGTCGTACGCGCCGAGGTCGTCGGACTTGACGCCGGGAATCGTGATCGAGACCAGCTTTTGGCCAGCTGCGGTCAGATACTTGGCGTTGGCGCCGGCGTAACCACCCTTTTCGAGGTTGGCCAGCACGGTCGCGCGGTTCGAATCACCGGCCTTGTAGATCGCGTCCACGCCTCCCGTGAATTCTACGTTCGGCTTGAGGCCGCCCATGAACAGCATGACCAGTCCCGGGATGATGGAGATGATGCTGATGATGAAGTACTTCTTGCTCTTGCGAACAATCGGAATCGGGTTCGTTGCGGCTTCGGTTTCGAACTTTTCGCCGAACCAGTTGCGCTGCGGTAGAAGCAACTTCTCGGACTTGATAATGCCGCTCCCAACGAAGAACACCAACAGCGAGCGGGTGACCGTAATCGCGGTGAACAGCGAGATACACACCCCGATGATCAGCGATGTGGCGAAGCCCTTAACAAGGCCGGTGCCGAACAGCGCCAGGAACGAGGACGTGATGATCGTACACACGTTCGAGTCGATGATCGCGGTGAGGGCGCGCTTAAAGCCGAGTTGCACGGCGGTCATCAGCGAACGACCTTCGCGCATTTCTTCCTTCATGCGTTCGAACACCAGGATGTTGGCGTCCACCGCCATCCCGATCGACAGGATAAAACCAGCGATCGCGGCGAGGCTGAAGGTGGTGCTGGTGAGCTTCATCACCGTGAGCGTAAACAGGATGTAGAGCAACAGCGCCACGAACGCGACCGCGCCCGGGAAGCCGTAGTAGTACAGCATAAACAGCACGATTACGCCGAAGCTGATGAAGCCCGCGAAGAGCATCTTTTGCATCGCGTCCTTGCCCAACGTCGGGTCGAGCGTTTGATTGCTGGTTTCTTCCAGCGAGACGGGAAGCGCACCGCTGTTGAGCAAGCTGATCAATTGGCCTGCGTAAGTAGGGCTATAGCTGCCTTGCAGTACGGCTTCCGTGTTCAGAATCTCGCCTTCGGCCTTCGGGTTACAGCTCAACACCACACCGTCCAAAACGAACGCAAGCTTTTCGCCACCCGTGAGGAACTTGCGGCACCAGGTTTCCAGCTTGGCCGCACCGGCCGAACTAAACCTAAATTGAGGTTGAGCGCCGTTGCCTTGCAACATGACGCTCGCTTTTTGCAGATCCGAACCTTCGAGGATCAGGTCCCAAGTGCCGATCATCGTCTTGTATTCGGGGTCCTTTGGCGTCAGCACCTTGCCGGTTGACTTCTGCACGAAGTTGACGGCCGGTGAGGATCCTCCATCATCGGTGCGATCAACCTCGGTGTACCGTCGCAGATTGTCGCGCTCGGTCGTGACACTGCGAGCGTGATACATCTTGATGCTCGCCGTGGTGGACATCGTCTTTCGCGCTTCGTCGGCATTCGTGTAGCCCGGAAGCTCCACAAAAACGCTATCCGTGCCCTTGGTTCCGACCGTGGCTTCGACTACGCCGAGCGCCTGACCGGCGCGGTTGCCGAGGATGTCCGAGAGGTTGCGCTGCATCTCCGCGAGTTCATCGGGAGTCGGCTGCTTCTTCAGCTCTTCGGTCTTCATCCGGTAGGTCAGCTGTACGCCGCCCTGAATGTCCAGACCGTACTGAAACTTGCTGATCTTGTTGTCAACGAACAGGAAGCCGGACACGGCCGCCAGAACGATGACGAGTAGCAGAAAGAGATTTCCTTGTTTTTGAGACTGCAAAATGTTGGCGCTCCTGCGCAAATTCGTAAGGGTGAAGTATACCGTCCGCGCCGTTGGAGCGAACTTTTCCCGGGGCTGTCAAAATTGCCTCATTCATGAGCGCGCACCAAAAGGTCTTGGTCGTTGATTTCGGCGGGCAATACTCGCAACTGATTGTTCGGCGCGTGCGCGAGATTGGCCTCTTTAGCGAGATGGTGCCGTGGATGAGTGCGGCCAGCAAAATCGTGGCCGATCGTCCCAATGCAGTGATCCTCAGCGGCGGCCCCCGTTCCGTACTGGAAGACGGCGCGCCCAGCATCGACCCCAGCGTGCTGCAGGGCCTGCCCGTGCTCGGCATTTGCTACGGACACCAGTTTTTGGCCCACGCCCTTGGCGGCAAGGTGAGCAAAGCCGACGACCGCGAATATGGCAAGCGCATGCTCGGCGACCGAGTCGCCGGTTCGCTCGCCGCGACCATGAGTGACCCGCAAGTGTGGATGAGCCACGGCGACCAAGTGGAGGCGCCGCCGCCCGGATTTCGGGTGACCACCAGCACCGATTCCTGCCCCATCGCCGCCTTTGAAAACGAATCCGGCACCGTGTTTGGCGTACAGTTTCATCCCGAAGTGACCCACACTCCCAGCGGCAAGGCTCTGCTGGAAGACTTCGTTCTGCGGCGCGCCAAACTGAGCCCGGATTGGACCAGCGACAGCTTTATCGAGGCCGCCATCGCCAGCATTCGCGAGGAAGTGGGCGAGCGACGCGTGCTCTGCGCGGTGTCTGGAGGGGTGGATAGCTCGGTGGTCGCCGCGCTGATGAGCAAGGCGATCGGCTCGCAAGTTACCTGCGTGTTTGTCAACCACGGCCTGCTCCGTAAGCACGAAGCCGAGACCGTGATTGAGCAGTTTGGCTCGCACTTTGAAAGCCGCCTTATTGCGATTGATGCGCGCGACCAGTTTTTTGGGAAGCTCGCGGGCGTGACCGACCCCGAACAAAAGCGCAAGATCATCGGCGAGGAGTTTGTCCGCTGCTTCGAGGAGCACTCCGACGAGCTGCGCGGCTGCGATTTTCTGGCCCAAGGCACGCTGTACCCCGACGTCATCGAGTCCGGGTCGAGCACGGCGGCCAAGATCAAGACGCACCACAACGTGGGCGGCCTGCCCGATTGGATGCGGCTTCGCGTGATTGAGCCGCTCAGATGGCTGTTCAAAGACGAAGTGCGCGAAGTCGGCCGCAAGCTCGGGTTGCCCGAAGAAATGGTGGATCGCGAGCCGTTCCCCGGGCCGGGACTCGCGGTGCGGATTCTCGGCGAAGTCACTCCCGAGCGGGTGGAATGCGTGCAGAACGCGGACTGGATTTTCCGCCAAGAACTCCGCGAGGCGGGCCTGCACAAGTCGCTTGAGATTTGGCAGAGCTACGCCGCGCTCCTCGACGTGCGCAGCGTCGGTGTGATGGGAGACGAGCGCACCTATCAGCACCCGATTGTTCTGCGCGCTGTGCGCAGCGAAGACGCGATGACCGCCACCGCGGTGCCGATTCCGTTCGACGTGCTCGAACGCATCACGCTGCGCATTGTGAACGAGGTGCAGGGTGTCAACCGCGTGCTCTACGACCTTACCAGCAAGCCTCCGGCCACCATCGAATGGGAGTAGTCGCGGGTAAAATTTGAACGTGGCCATCACTCGCCGGCTCTCCTTTTGGACATTCGTGGTTTTTGGCCTCGTCGGCAGCTTGTTCACCCTTCGCGCTCCGGCAGCGAATGATTTCGCCCAGGGCGAACTCGCCAAAATTCTCTTCTTTCACTTGCCGGCCGCAATCCTGACGGTCGTGACCGCGACCTTTGCCGCCGTGTGGGCGGTCCGTTACCTGCGCGGTCGCAACGCGATTCACGAAGTAAAGATGGGCGCGGCCCTTGACTTCAGCGGATTTCTGAGCGCGTACACGATGTTCAGCGGGATCCTCTTTAGCAAGAGCCAGTGGGGCGAGTGGTACCACGGCGACCCGCGACAGACGTCATTTCTGTTCGTCTTGCTGATTCTCGGGGCGGGACTCTCGTTGCGCGGCGCAATCTCTGATCCCGATCAACGCGCCAAGATCAGCGCCGCGTACACCGCGTTTTCGTACTTGCCGATCCTGTTCCTCATCACCGTGTACCCGCGGTTGCCCCAGGTCGCCAACACCTCGTTGCACCCCAGCGACACGATCCAAAAGGGCCGTCTCGACTCAACCTACAGCGTGGGCGTGCTCCTGATTATCGTCTCTCTCTGCGCGTTTTGGTCGCTCGTCACGCGCCTTCGAACCGAAGCTTTTCTCTCTCGACAATCTCATGAATTGGATGCTGATCATTCTGCCCCTGGTCCTGTGGTCCGGCCTCGCCCTGATGCTCGCCCGTGAAGTCCGCCGATGTTCACGGGACTAGTTCAGGCGCTCGGCACGGTTCGCTCGTTTGACGGCGGTCGGCTGGCCGTGGACGCAAGTTGGCCGAGCGACTATGAGCCGCTCGCGACCGGCGAAAGCGTGGCCGTGAACGGCTGTTGCCTCACGACGATTGTGCCCGGCGACCTCATTTTTGAGCTGAGCCCGGAAACCATCGCCCGCACCGCCGCCGAAAAACTCGTAGTCCGCGCGTCGGTCAACCTAGAGCGCGCGCTGCGCGTAGGCGACCGCATGGGCGGGCACTGGGTGCAGGGCCACGTGGATGGCGTCGGCGAGATCATCGCCGTGGAATCGCGTGGCGGCCATTTTGAGTACCGATTTGCGGTGCCGAGCGGCGGCGAGCGCTATCTGATTGACAAAGGCTCCATCGCCATCGATGGCATTAGCCTGACGGTTGTGTCGCCGGTCGGCCAAGAGTTCAGCGTGTGGGTGATTCCGCACACCCGAGCCTACACCAATCTGGCCAACGCCAAAGTGGGCGATCGGGTGAATCTGGAATACGATCTCGTTGCGAAGTACGTCGAACGCCTAAACGCTTAGACCGTCCACGGACGGATTTCATGGAGTTCGCGGCCCAGCGAATCAATCCGCAAATGCCCGATTTTGAGGATGCGCACCGGCGCGGGGGCGACAGCCTGGCACCGAACCTTAATCACGCCCTCGGTAAAGCTGGCTTCTTCGATCATGCCCATGCCCATCTCCTCGCCATCCTGGCGCGCGAAACTGCAGAGCAATCCGCTGAACGAGAGCGGGTCCAGGAACATCAGTTTTGTCGCGTGGCCCACGTTGAGCAGCCCGGCTAGCTCGTCGTCATCAAAGTCGCGCCGCGCTACGATTAGCAACGTTTGGGCGGCTCGCTCGGCCCAAAGCACACCGGAGATTCCCGCGCGATCGAAGTGGTCGCTCGGCACGCGGCGACCGCTGCCGAACCGCGAGAACATGTAGTCAATCTCGTCGAGCGGAATCACGTGATCTTCGCACTGCTCGAGCATCGCGATCCATCGGGCGCGGCGCTGCGCAAGCTGCACCATTTCGGGAAACTCGGCCTCAACCTCCACGTGCTCGGCTCCGACTGGCCACGGATGAACCGCGATTTTGCTTCCCGATGGGACAAAGATTTCGCCCGGTTGAATGAGTTGGGCTAACTGCAGGAGCAGTTGTCGGGCCGCAGGGACGCCCTGAAAGTTGGGAAACAGAATCAGCGTGTCGTCGCTCGATTGAGCGAGCAACCGGATGGAGCCGGCGATGAGCGCGAGCGGGTTCTTCTGCGCATCGATCGCACCGAGAAACACCCAGTCCACGCACTTGTCGCCATGGTAGAGCGCCAGCCGCCCGGGGGTGCCGTGGTGCGCGTCCATCGGGTCGAGAACGGCCAAATCGCGATCGCCGCGATGCTCGCGGATGTAACTCCGCCAACTGTGGTTCGCCGTCCCGATGAGGATGGTCCTCGGCATGAGTTCATTTTGCCGCAAATCGACCCGGCGGTATCCTTAGGGGTATGGATTTTCGCCGTCAGTATGTCAAAGACCTGTTCAGTCTCGCACCGGGCACGCAAGCCTCGGCGTACGGTTGGGTCAAAACGCGGCGCGATAGCAAGGGCGTGAGCTTTGTGCAGCTCAGCGATGGCTCGTGCTTTAAGGACCTGCAAATCGTCATTGAGGCCGGCTCGCTGCCCGAGGACACGATGAAGTTGCTGACCACCGGCGCGAGCGTGCGGTTTGATGGCGAAATCGTGGCCTCTCCTGCCGCGGGCCAGTCGGTGGAGTTCAAAGCCGCCAGCGCGGAAGTCTACGGCCCTGCCGATCCCGAGAAGTATCCGCTCCAAAAGAAGGGCGCGACGATGGAGTTCTTGCGCGAGATTGCCCACCTTCGGACCCGCGGCAACACGTTTGGCGCGGTCAATCGTGTGCGCGCCGAGGCCGCCTTCGCGATTCACAAGTTCTTCAATGAGCGCGGATTCCACTACGTCAACACGCCGATCATCACCGCCAGCGACTGCGAGGGCGCGGGCGCGATGTTCGCCGTTTCGACCTCGCTGACCGCGCACGAAGACAAGTTCAACTTGGCCTCAACCGACGCCAAGGACGACTTTTTCGGCAAGCCGGCCTACCTGACCGTGAGCGGGCAGCTGGAGGCGGAAACGCTCGCCCTCGGCTTGACCAACGTGTACACGTTTGGCCCGACGTTCCGCGCCGAAAACAGCAGCACCAGCCGGCACCTGGCCGAGTTTTGGATGATCGAACCAGAGATGGCGTTCTGCTCGCTGGAAGGCGATATGAACCTGGCCGAGGAGTTTCTCAAGTACGTGATTCAGCATCTGCTGGACAAGTGCTCGGCCGACATCGACTTCTTCAACCAACGCATCGAACCCGAGCTGATCAAGACCCTGGAGCACGTGGTGAGTAGCGGATTTGAGCGCATGACTTATACCGAAGGCGTGAAGCACCTGCAGGCATCGGGCGAAAAGTTTGAGTACGGCGTCGAGTGGGGGAGCGACCTGCAAAGCGAGCACGAGCGCTGGCTGACCGAGGTGAAGGTTGGACGCCCCGTGATTCTGACCGACTATCCGAAGGAGATCAAGGCGTTTTACATGCGCATGAACGAGGACGAAAAGACCGTGCGAGCGATGGATGTGCTCGCCCCGCGCATCGGCGAAATCATCGGCGGATCGCAGCGCGAAGAGCGGCTCGACCGCTTGGAGGCGCGCATCGTCGAATCGGGCCTGCCGCTCGAAGCCTACTGGTGGTATCTCGATTTGCGCCGCTTCGGCTCGGTTCCGCATGCCGGATTCGGCCTCGGCTTTGAGCGCCTGCTCATGTACGTGACGGGGATGAAGAATATCCGCGACGTGATTCCTTACTACCGCGTGCCGGGGAGCGCCGATTTCTGATGGCGTTTGGCCTTGTTGGGCAACGAGTGCGCTTGGTCCCCGCTGAACGCGAGAAGCATGCCGCGACCTATCACCAGTGGCTCAACGACTACGAGGTGAGCGAAGGGCTGCTGATTTCGCCGCCGCACCTGATTGAGCACGGGCAGAAGTTCTTCGACCGGATGGCCGAAAGCAAGACGGATATCGCGTTTGCGATTGAGCTTTTGGATGGCACGCACATCGGGGCAACCGGGATTCACAACATCAATCAGCCGCCGGGCACGGCGATAACGGGCTGCTTCATCGGTCGCAAGGACCTTTGGGGGCAGGGTTTTGCCGTAGAAGCCAATCGTCTGCGCAGCAAATATTGCTTTGAGGTGCTCGGTCTGCGGGTGGTGCACTCAGGTTATATCGACGGCAACGCGGCCAGCGCGCGCATGCAGGTGAAGATCGGCTATCTGGAGTGCGGTCGCTTGCCGCAGAAGTTTTGGCGTCGCGATCGGTACGCGGATGAGGTTCTGACGTGCCTGACGCGGGAACGCTGGTTGGAGTTAGAAGCGAACGGCTACCCGAAATAGCGGGTCAGGTATTTTTGCTGGCATAAAACACCACGACAATACTGCACACTATTTAGAACCGCGCCCAACGATTAGTACAATGGGCCCACCCTGGCGACTTAATTGCGCTGGGGATTTTTGTTTCTCTCATCAGGTTCGATTGAATTCACCTAAACTGGTAAACTAACTCTATGGCGAAGTGGACCGAGGGCGACAAGGTTAAGATTGTCAAGCGCGAACCGACGATGGATGACCGTCTGAGCAACTCGTATTTCGAGCACATGGGCGGGCTTGTCGGCATCGTTCAGAGCGTCTACTCCGAAACCGAGGTCGCGGTCAAAATCGACCTCGACAGCCTGAGCAAGGTCTCCAGCCACGTCCACGCCGAGGCCACGCGCCGACTGCGCGCCAAGTTCATCGAAAGCACTAGCGAAGAGGGCCGATCGCGACTCTCCGCCGAAGAGAAGAACTTCATCCCGAACTACGTTCTTCTCGTTCGCGAAGATGATCTTCAGAAGGCCTAACGGCTGAGCTTTACGAGGAGCGGATACGTGGTGGGGTCCAGCAACACCACACGCACCCAGTACTTGATTTTGCGTTCCTGCGTCCAGCCGGTCGTGTTGATCTTCGGGTCAATTCGCTTGGGGTTCAGCGCGTTCGAAATCGCTCGGAGCTGCCCGGTATTGAGTTCCTTAGCCATCACGTCGTAAACCTTTTGTGCGTTGTCTTGCGCCACCTGGTCGCGGATCACGGTGAGCAACTTGATCGTGTTGGCGATCTTGTTCTTCACATCCGGCTTCGGCATTTGCTTCTTGTTGAGAGCGTCGCTGATGCTGCGATCGAGCGACGCTTCCAACGCCGCGAGCACCGTCGCCTCCTTCGCCTCGGTTTCGCGGACCGTCTTGCGACAGCGCTCGATCACGGGCAAAATTTTCTTCAGTTGTTCGCTCGTAAAAACGGCGGGCAGAATCTGGGAAAGCATGTCCACCTGGCGCATCTTCACCAAAATCTCGTCTGACTTTTTGCCCTGATCGCTTTGGGCAACGGCGGTCGCAGGCAGAATCGCCGCGGTGGCAAGCAACAAAATCCAAGATTTCTTCAGCATCTCAATCTTCACCATCTTTGGACGGTTGAGGGGGAGGGGTGGTTTCCCGGTTCCCCGAGAGTGTCGCCACCGCCAAACCCATAGCCGCCCGCACTTGCAGGTCGGTAAACCCCAGCCCGCTCGCAAACACCAGCACCAATCCGACCGGCGTAAGCCCGTTCGGCGTAAGCTGGCGCAACGCGGCTACCAACGTGAGGCCCACAAAAAGAAGCACCAAGCCCCCGATGAGCATCAGCCCGGCCACCATCGTCCGTTTGGTCGCGGGCATCGTTTGCCAGTACTGAGCCAGCCGCGTCACCCGACCCCGGAGCCAAAGCCCATAGGCAATCCACAGCACAAAGCAGGCGGTCATCTGGCCCCAGATCATGGCCTTGAAGGTACCCGAGCGAGCGGCTAGAATGAAGCCATGCCGCTGATTGACATGCCGCTGGACGACTTGCGCGCCTATGCCGGGCGCAACCCTCGCCCCGACGACTTTGACCAATACTGGGAGCGCGCGCTGGCCGAACTCGCCGCCCAACCCGACCAGTTGGAATGGACTCCTCGCGAGTCGCCGCCGAACGCCGAATGGCTCGACCTCTGGTTCACGGGGGTGGGCGGCGCGCGGATTCACGCCCGGGTCTTGCGTCCCAAGGGCCAAACCCAACCCGGCCCGGCGGTGCTCGAGTTTCACGGCTATCAGTGGATGGCACCCGATTTCGCGGAGATGATGCGGTGGGTCGCGGCGGGGTTCACCGTGTTCGCCCTTGATGTCCGCGGCCAGGGCGGCCTCAGCCAAGATATCGGCGGCGTGACCGGGCCCACCGACGACGGCCACATCACGCGAGGCTTGCCCGGCGGGGCCGACAACCTGCTCTTTCGGCAAATTTTTCTGGACTGCGCGCAACTCGCGCGCATCGCCCTCGCCGACCCCATGGTGGACCCGACCCGTGTGCACTGCATCGGCGGATCGCAAGGCGGTGCCCTGGCTTTGGTTTGCGCAGCGCTCGAACCGCGCATCGCGCGCTGCGTAAGCGTCTTCCCGTACCTCTGCGACTACAAGCGCGTGTACGAAATGGACCTCGCCACCCGCGCCTACGAGGACATCCGCACCTACCTGCGGCGGTACCTGCCGACGCACGAGGATGTCGAGGGCTTCTGGCGCACGCTCGGCTACATTGACGTTCAGTTCTTAGCCAGTCGAATCCGGGCGGAAGTTCTCGCGGGGTGCGGTCTCATGGATACGGTCTGTCCGCCGAGCACGCAATTCGCCGCATACAACAAGCTCACTTGCCCGCACGAAGTGGCGATATACCCCGACTTCGGCCACGAGGGGCTACGCGGATTCAATGATCGCGCCTACCGATTCCTCACCCGCGAATAGGAAGCGGGCGGCTCTTGCGAAAAGAGCCGCCCGCTTTGAGTTGAGTTTCGGTTGAGCTTAGTTGCCGCCGCCGTTGTTGACACGAACCACCAAGTCGCCGCGTTGCACTGCGCCTTGGAAATCGAAAGTCAGGCTTTGGTTCTGATTTTCGAAATGAATTCGGTAAAGGTCTTTGGCTTGGTCGGCACCACCATTCGGCTGAGCGCGATCGACCACGCGGAAATTCGCGCGACCTTCAACTCGTCGAGGTTGACCGCCGACCGTGGCCGGGGGCAGGATGATGATGGCCGGGCCGCCGAATTCAGCGACATTGCCTTGTGCGCCCAGGAGCGCAACTTCTCGAACCGAGACCTTCACGCCGGGCACCGTTTCGGTGCGCACTTGCGTAAACTCGGCATTCCCACGAACGCGAGCTTGGTTCTCACGCATCATCTTCACCGCCTCAAACTTAAACTCGCCTCGGCGACCATCTTCCGATTGCGCAACGCCGCGACCATGGGTTGCCGCGACCGGAGCCGGACCCCCTTGCTGGGCGAAAACGAGCGCGCTGATGGCGACGAGACTGACAGTAATAATCTTCTTCATAGGTTTCTCCAATGAAACTTCCACCGACTCTGACGGCAACCGACCCAACATGTTCACCCATTGGCAACAATGTGCGTATTTTCCGCAATTTTTGGTGATGTTGAACCTCGCGCCATAATGATGGAAATGGTTTTGCGGTCGGTTTTTGTGCTGGGAGTTTGCGCGGCGGTAGGTCTTGTCTTCGCTGATGAGCTGATAACAATTCCGACCGGCCTGCGCGTGCCCGACCGTCAATTCTCGTTTCGCAGCAGCACCGCGCAATCGTTGCGCGGCAAGTCGCGATTCAGCCTGGCCACCGGTTACGCGAGCACCATGGAACTGCGCGGAGAGTGGTTCGATGGCCGCTTAGATGGGAGCGCCGCTTTGCAACTCCTACCCAGTCTTGCCGACCGGATTCCCGGCATCATGGTGGGCATCGAGCAAGTCGGCAACCAATTCCACGGGCGCTCAGCCTACGGCGTGTTCACGTTCGAATTCAATCAGTACGGCGAGCGCAATGCTACTTCACCGGTGCAGCTCACCTTGGGTGGCGGCAGCGGCCGCTTAGCTGGATTGTTTATGGGCCTGAAGCTCCCGGCGACCAACGAGTTTGCGATGATCACGGAGTACGACACCAGCGAGATTGCCGCCGGAATCGAGGTCAAACTCCGCGATCGGCTGAAGACGCAATGGGTGTTCCGTCGGGGGAGCACGTCGCTTCAGTTTGAACTTCGGTTTTAGTCTGCGGTAGGTTCGCGGGGTTCACCGCGACCTTCAATCCCGCTTCCTGGCACGCCGCGGCGATGCGAGCCGCAAGCTCCTGCGCAAAGAGTTCGCGGTTCTCTTTTTCGTTTGCGCCAGTCGCGATCTCGGAATAGGTAAACGGTTGACCAAAGCACACCGTGAGCTTTGCACGGCGCAGCTTTTGCCCTTTGCCCCACGCCCTCTCCGTGCCGAGAATGCCGCACGGAACCACAACTGCTTCGGAGCGGCGGGCGAACATCGCGATGCCCGAGCTGATCGGTCCCATCACATCGCCGCGACCCCGCGTACCCTCCGGAAACACGAGCACGGCTCGCCCCACCGAAAGCCGGCGGACAGCTTCCTTAATCGCTTCGGAATCGCCTTCGCCGCGTCGGACCGGGAAGGACTCCAGACTCGAGATGAGCTTGCCCAGCGGACCGCGGAACAGCTCTTCTTTGGCCATAAAACTGAGGCCGCGCCGTGTGGCCACGGCCATCAATGGCGGATCCAAAAAGCTCATATGAATCGGGGCCATCAGCACCGGCCCGTTCATCGGCACGCGATCGCCGTGAAGCACGCGGGGGCCGCCGATCACGCGGAAGAAAAGGGCGGCTACGCCCCGGATAAACCGGTACCAAAGCCGCCCCCGATCTGGTTTCATGTTGACTCGTTAGACGATGCTGTTGCCTTCGATTTCGGCCAGAATCGGCTCGATTTCGGGTTGGCTGGTGCCGAGTGCTTCGCGGATGCCGCGAGCGATGGCATTGGCTTCCTCGTCTTGGCCGACTCGGCGAGCGGCCAAACCAAGGTTCAGGCCAATCGGAATCGAGCCCGGGCAGTTGCTGAGGCCAAACCGCATGGCGTGGTAGCACTCCTCGTCCTTGCCTTGGTTACCCAGCGCAGTGGCGAGTTCGGTGTACGCCATTTCGCAGCCTGGGAAGAGCTCGATGAGGCGCTTGGCGGTTTCTTCGGCTTCTTCGTGCTCGCCGGTGCGGTTGAGTGCGGCGGCCAGGAGGGCCCACATCTTCCAGTAATCGGCCAGCCAGTTCTTCATCGGACGCAGGTCGCGCAGCGCGCCGACGTAATCTTCGGCTTCAAGCTTTTGCTGGGCGTTGCCCACGGCCTCCACGCGCTTGGGTTGTTCAAGCTCCAGCAGCCACGCAAGCAGGTTCGCGCGGGTGTTTTGGTCCACCGGCAGATTCAGCACGTCGCGCAGAATCTTCGGCACTTCAAATTGGCGACCGGCTCCCATGAGCGTCTGCGCGTACTCAATGTTCAGTTGAGCGTCGGCCGGAGCCTCGTCCAGCGCATCTTCGTAAAAGTCCATCGCGCGGTCGAACTCGCCCTTTTGCGCGAGGACCGGCGCATAGAAGCGCTTGATCGGCAGGTTCTCCGTCACCGTCGAAAGGGCCTTTTCAAAGGTCTCCAAACCGGCGGCTTCGTTTTGGTTCCCAAAGTGCGCCTGCGCCATCTTCACCCAGGCGGCGGCGTTTTGGCCGTCCAGGTCAATCAGCGTTTGGTAGAGGCCGGCAACTTCGTGACCGCGACCGGTTTCCTGCAGCACGTTGGCCAGGAAGTCGGCGCTCGGCTTATCGTTGCCTTCAAGCTCCAGAGCCTTGCGGAAGTTGCGTTCGGCGTTCACCGGCATGCCCATGCCCGCCTGCGCCAGACCCAGCCGGGTGTACAGCGCGGGTTCGGTTTCGTTGTTCTTAACCGCCTTTTCCAGCACGTCGTTGGCACCTTGGAAATTGCCAATGGCTTGATAGAGTTCGGCGAGCACGACCATGGCGCGCTCGTCGTCCGGCGCGATTTCCAGGAGCTTCTGCAGAGCCGACTCGACCATTTCCGCCGAGCCGATTTGACTTTGGACGCACATGCGAGCCAGTTGCAAAATGGCGATGAACGGGGCTTCCCAATCCTTGTCCAGTTCGGCCGATTCCAGGAGCGTGGCGAAGGACGGTTCGGGCGTAAAGGCTTCCGCCACGCGACCTTGAGTCTTGTCAATGTAGGTCGGCGCGTCGAATCCTTCAAGGAACTTCATGAAGGCGAGGCCGTTCTCGGTTCCAAAGAACTCGCTGTCCGGCTTGTCTTCCAGGTCCGCCTCGGCGAACTTGGCCAACTTCGTGATGGCTTCGCGCAGGCTCGGCAGGATGGTGAACGGCGTGAGGGCGTACTCGCTTTCGCTTACGGCCTCCTGGTTGCCCTTGGCAAAATGCCGAATCGTGAGCGTGTAATCGTTGTCGCCGTTTTCGATAAGCAGGCCGTCAACGGCGCCACCCACTTCGGCTTGATCGAACAGCTGTCCGATCATTTCGTACTCGTTCAGGGTTTCGCTGGCGTTGACATTCGCCAGGCGCGGGTTGGGACTCTCGTCAAGTCGCACGAGATAGTTGACCGAATTGACTTCGGCTCCGGTCTGCACACGAACGATCTCCGCGATGTACGCGGCGAGCTGACGCGCGAGTGTAGGACGCGAATTAGGGCCGGCGTTGAACGGGAGGACAGCAATTGAAATCACGCCCTCAGTGTACCGCGCCAGCCCCGAAACCTTCTTTATTGCGGGTAGAGATCGCGCAGCAACGTGTCCACCGCTTGTTGCAAATCGCGGTCCTTGTTCTTCAATTCGCTGATCTTTTGGTAGCCGTGCATCATCGACGTGTGGTCCCGATCGCCGAACTGCGCGCCGATGTGCTTCCACGAATCGCCGCTAATCTCGCGAGTCAGGAACACCGCGACGTGACGAGCATGCGCGATGGGCGCCTTGCGGCTGATGCCGAGAATTTCGCTTTGCTCGATGTTGTAGTACTTGCTCACCGCGTCCACGATACTGCGGAAACTCGGCTTGCTGGCCGCCTTATCTTGGTAGTACTTTTCGATCACTTCTTGCACAAAGTCCAAGGTGATCTCGCGCTTTTCCAAACTAGCGAGAGCGAGCACGCGGTGTAGCGCACCTTCGAGGGCGCGGATGCTGCCCGGGACCGAGCTGGCCAGGTGCAGCGCGACTTCGGTCGTGACGGCGACTTGCTCCTGCTGGGCCTTGCTCAGCAAAATCGCGCTCTTGGTTTCAGTGTCCGGCGTTTGAATATCAACGACGAGGCCCGATTCAAAGCGCGACTTGAGTCGCTCTTCCATGCCGTACAGTTCGCGCGGCGGGCGGTCGGCGCAGATCACGATCTGCTTGCCGATTTCTTGCAGCACGTTGAACGTGTGGAACACCTCTTCGCCGGTGCGATCCTTGCTGGAAATAAACTGGATATCGTCCACGAGCCAGATTTCCGACTTGCGCTGCGCGCGGCGGAATTGGTCAATGCGATTGGTTTGCAGCGCGTTGACAAACTGTTCGGTGAACGCCTGCGCGGTGATGTAGGTGATCGTCGCGGCCGGATTGGTGCGGCGGAGTTCATGGGCAATGGCGTGCATCAAGTGGGTTTTGCCGAGGCCCGGCGCGCCATAGATGAAGAGCGGGTTGTACTTGGTGGCGGGCTCCAGGCAAACGGCCTTGGCCCCGGCGACCGCATAACGGTTGGAATTGCCCACGATAAACGTGTCAAAGCGATACTTTTCGTTGGGTCGGAACCCGTCGGCAGCGGCATCGTTCTTGGGGGTCACCACCGCGAATGCTTGTTCGGCGGAGGTCGGCGCTTTTTCTTGCGGGCGAACTCGCACCTGAATCGTCACGGCGCGGCCCATCTCTTCGCTGAGCACTTCTTGCACGCGCTTGCTAAAACGCTCGCGGAGCCATTCCCAAATAAACTGGCCGGGGGCGCTGAAGACGACGTTGCTGTTCTCGAACTCAACCACGGTCATGCGGCGGAGGAACCGGTTCATTTGGGCCGGGTTGACCTCACCCTCAAAGCGCACGAGGGCATTGGTCCATGCGGTCTTGGCGAGCTCTAGCTCGTTGAACTTATCAAACACCAATTGATTTGCCATAAAAAACCCAACAGAAATGCATCATCTCCGCCCCATCCCCCAAGGTCCCGAGAACACCCGCAATTATGCGCGATCCCGAGACCCCGGGGCGAAGATAGGATGTAGTTTTGGGACCAATGGCAACCCCCTGTCAAGGGGGTATAAAAAAAGTCTTATCCACAATCAAAGGCTCGGTTTGAACCTGGGGAACGGTGGAAAACTCGGTGGAATTCTGCAAATGTCGCGAAATTTAATTTTGTTGGGTGGAGATGACCATGGACAAACCGAGGCTGACCAATGGGTCAGGTCGGCGGACCACATAATCGCCGCCGATGGCGGCGCAAATCGCCTTGCCGCGGAGCGCGCGGCGGACCTGGTTGTGGGCGACGGCGACTCGATCAGCGAAGCGTGGCGACCGCACCTGACCACCGACGGCGACCAAGAAACGACTGACTGCGAAAAGGCTCTGGCCGCGGCCAAATTCCTGGGCCACACCGAAGTGACCATCCTGGGGGCCGAAGGCGATCGGCTGGACCACGTGCTGGCCACGCTCTCGGCTTGCGCCGCCAGCGACCTCGCGATTCGGCTGGTGCTTCGCCTCGGTTTTGGTTACATCCTGCGCCCGGGATCGCGAACGGTCTTCCCTTGCGAGGCGGGGGCGACAATCTCGTTTTTGCCGCTCACCGAATGCGTGGCCAGCATGCTGGGCACCGAGTGGCCCGTTGAGGGCCAGAAGTTTGCGCCCGGCGGGTTCAAAAGCATCAGCAACCGCGCGCTTTCCGCGAGCGTATCGGTGGTTGTGGAAAGCGGCGTTGGTCTCCTTTTCGTACACCGTTCGACCGATACTCCACAATGGGATTGAAGTTCGCGAACAACTCGCGGGGCTTCAACCGTCCCTAGCATGAATCTCATGGAACCAGAAGATGTGGTGACCCCGATGGCCGAAGACGCCATCCCGCTTGCACGCCTAATCGTGATTCGAGGCGGCATCGAAACGACCGAGTCGTTCCTCTTTGCCCCGCCCGCCACCATTGGCCGCTTCGATCCGAGTGTCGGCCCCATTGACGTGGACCTTGGCGGCACGCCCGAGGGCGCGTACGTCTCCCGACGCCACGCCAAGATTGACTTTGAAAACGGCAATTGGAGCATCACCGACCTGGAGTCGTCGAACGGCACCTATGTCCGTCGCGACGACTTTGAGAAGGTCGAGACCGCCGAGATCAAAGACGGCGATGAGATTGCGCTCGGCAACGCCCGGTTTGCGTTCCGCGTGGGCGCCGCGCCCGACGCACCCGTCGAGGATCAGGCTCCGGTGGCCGACGAAGTCGAAGTCGTCGCCGAACCGTAAGTCCGCAAAATCTGATCGTACGAGCCCGCGAGCACCCAACGCTCGAGGGCTTGTGTGCGATAGACCGGCATCGGGTGACTCGCCGCGTAGCCGTATCGCATAAACCAAATCGCCTTCCCAACCATGTCCGTCTGCGACATTTCTTGGTAAGCCCGCGCCTGATCCACAAACGTTTCGAGGTGGGCCTCGTGCGCAAACCGACTGGGTCCGGCCGCCAACGCCAAGTTGGCGCTCATGGATGTCGGCAAGTCTTGGCACGCCAGTAGTCCGGCGCGATCGGCAGTGAGTTCGGCCTGGCGCGACCACTCGGCCAGCGCCATGACGAGGGCCAGCGTGCCGACGTCGCCAAGTCCTAGGGTCGCGCGGCCCAAAAGCTGCATAAGCGGGGCGAGCACGCGCGCCATGGACATGTAGAGAATGTGGCCGGCCTTGATGTGGCCCAACTCGTGACCAATGATGTGCACCAGTTGCTCGTCGTTAAGGGTGTCGAGAATGCTCGACCGCAGAGTGATGTAGGGTCGCTCCACGCCGCCGGCAAACGCGTTGGGAAATGGATTCCCCGTGAGATAAAGCTCGGGCTCTTGCATGTCGAGCCGCCGCGCGCAATCGCGCATGATTCCGTACACGGTGGCGTATTGTCGCGGCCCGCAACGCACGCACATCGCCATGTTTTGCACGTACATCCAGCGGTCAATCCCGTGCTCGAAAAACTTCTTGGTGAGCGTGGGTAACAGGGGGATTCGCTTGAGCGCATCGAGCGCCCGCTGATCCGTCTCGGCGTAAAAATCAGTGGCTTGCAAGCCGACAAGGTCCATTCGCATGACTTAGGTACGGCTGAGGCTGGCACGAGGTTTCGGAACAAATGGCAATATTTGGGTGGACAATGGGAACACAATCGGGCATAATCAAGTTATAGTTTAGGGAGAAGATATGCAACCTGGCAATCAACCATCACCATCTGAGGACCGACTTTCGATTCGCGCCAACGCGAAACAGAAGCAGGTGCTTCGCCGCGCGGCGGAAGTTCGCCACACCTCGATGAGCCAATTCGTGCTGGAAGCCTCGCTCAATGAGGCCGACCGAGTGCTGCAAGAGGAGCAACGGCTCGTCCTCTCCGCCGACGAGTTTGAGCTGATGGCAAAGCTCATGGATCAACCGGCGCGGGACCTCCCCGCCCTGCGCGAATTGCTCAACGAAAAACCAGTTTGGGATGCCTGACTTCGCCGCGCCCACTCCCCTCACGGCCGAGCACGAGGTAGCAAACTTTGATTGCGGGAAGCCACCGCTCAACGACTTTTTGAAAGAGCACGCATTGGCGCGGCAAAACGCGATGCTGTCGCGCACCTATGTCGTCACGCCCGTGGGCTCACTGCATGTGGCGGCGTACTACACGCTCGCGCACGTGAGTTCCGTGCGTGAACAAGCACCTAAGAAGATTGCGCGCGGAATGCCGGACACAATTCCGGCCCTGCTTCTGGCTCGCCTCGCGATTGATGAAACCTTTCAGCGGCAGGGGTTAGGAAAGTCGTTATTTTCGGACGCGCTCCGACGGACTTGGGCGGTGATGTCGCAGGCGGCCGCGCCGGTGAGATTCTTTGTCGTCGATGCGAAAGATGAGGAGGCTCGCGCCTACTACGAAAAGCTTGGGATGACGCCTTCACCGACAAATCCGATGCGCCTGTTCCTTCATTACAAGGACTTGCAGGCGATTTTTGAGGCGTAGCGCTACGCCGCCATGGCGCGGCGACGCTCTTGCAAACTCACGTTAATCTCGAACACGCCGACATCTTCCAGCTTCAGGGGAATCACGAGTGCGGGGATGTCGAGCGTGCTAATCCGCACGCTGCTGCCGCGAATAATCGTCGGCGGAGTGATATCGCAAACAAATCCGGCCTGGCTGAGAATGCCCAGCGAATTGCCACTAATCATGTTGCCGAGTTCGGCGATGGCGCTCGCCGCGAGCTGGTCGAAAGTCACCACCGATTGCCCGAGCATGATGCCGGCAATGCGGTCGGCCGTTTGCACCGACATGCCATAAATCACTTGACCCTCCACTTGGCCCGTAACGCCGATCACGATGTTCACTTGTTGCGTGGTAAACATCTGCGGACGCGCGGTCAGGTGACCACGTTCGGGCGTGATTCCGGTAAGGGTCTGAATCACGTTCAGCGACCCCTGGACAAACGGATTAATGTATTCGACTTTCACCGGATTTTGCTTCCTAGGCGGCGTGCTTGGAGATGGATTCGAGGACGCGATCGGGCTGGAACGGCTTGATGATAAAGTCCTTCGCGCCGGCCTGAATGGCTTCGACGACCATGTTCTTTTGGCCCATCGCGGTGCACATCACCACTCGCGCATCGGGATCGATTCCCTTAATCGCCTTGAGAGCGCCGATGCCATCGAGTTCGGGCATCGTAATGTCCATCGTCACGAGGTCGGGCTTGAGTTTCTTAAACAGTTCCACCGACTCGACGCCATTGGCGGCCTCGCCCACTACTTCGTAGCCTGCGCCGGTAAGGATGTTCTTCAGCGTGACTCTCATAAAGAGAGCGTCGTCGGTGATTAGGATGCGTTTCGCCATGTTTGTTCCACGTTGTTTGTTTTCTGATAAAAGAACGGATGCGGACTCTCGAATCCCAAGTATCGGTGATTGTGGATTCGTTCTGTACCGCCGATCCAAAGAATCCCGCCCGGTTTGAGCGCGCTCCAGAACTTCTGATACAGTTGGTCCTTCGCCTCGTCGGTGAAATAAATCACCACATTGCGACAGAGAATAAGGTCGTACCCTGTGTCAAAGCGATCGGCCAACAGATTGCCATGCTTAAACTGGAGGTACTTGGTGAGCGCCGGGTTTGCTTGGTACGACTTGTCCTGCGGCGTAAAGTACTTCTTGAGGTACGCGCTTGGAGTTGCCTTGGCATCTGCGGCGGAAAACACCCCCCGCTTCGCCTCGGCCAGGGCGCTCATGTCGATGTCGGTGCCCAAAATCGAGTGCCGTCCGGGAAACTTTTCGGCGAACAAACACGCGAGGGTATGCGCCTCGGCTCCGATGCTACAACCCGCGCTCCAACACTTGAGCGTCGGCGACTTGGCCAGCAGTTGCGGGATCACTTTCTGCTCAAGTTCGGCCCACTTTTCGGGATTCCGAAATAGCTCCGTGACATTGATGGCGATCTGGTCAAAGAGCCACGACGTTCCATTGGGCTGCGCCTGAGCGTACGTCCACAGTTCGTCGAGATTCGCTACCTTGCACGTGCGAAAGAGGTTGACCAATCGGCGCTGCAACTGCTCCGACTTGTAGTCGTTTAGATCGAGCCCGGTCCGCTTAAGGACCCGGCTATAAAACAGTTCCCACTCGGCGGCCTTAGGCTGCATTCTGCCCTCGTTTGGTCAGGCAACCCGCGACGTGCGACATGAGGTCGTCGATGCTGGCCTCAGCCGAGACCGCGCCGAGTTCCATCGCCGCCCGCGGCATGCCGTAAACCAGACACGAATCCGCTGATTCGCCGAGCACAACCCCGCCGGAATTTTTGATCTGCAACGCGCCTGCCGCGCCATCCTTGCCCATGCCGGTCAGCACCAAGCCAATGAGCCGCGAACCGAAGCGAGCCGCCGCGGTTTCAAACAAAAAGTCCGCCGCTGGCCGCACACCATGAATCGTGGGACGCGCGTCGAGCGCGATTTTTCCGTCCGCGTCAAGCGTCATGTGATAGCCGCCAGGCGCAAGAATCGCGACGCCCGGCTCCGGCGTCATTCCCGCTTTGGCTTCGACGCAAGGCACCGTGCCGAGCTTCGTGAGTCGCTTTGCAAACGAATCCGTGAATCCCGCCGGCATGTGCTGCACGATCAGGATCGGCGCTGGGAAGTTGGCGGGAATGTTCGGCCAAAGGCGCACCAACGCTTGCGGACCACCGGTGGAGGACGCGATGACCACGACCTTGTCGCTACGCGAGGGAATGCTGACCGCCGCGGGCTTTTCGGTTACCTTTAAGGTTGTCGGAGAGCCGACGCGGACGTATCGCCCCGCCCGAATCTTGTTCAGAACTTCTTCCTTGGTGCAGCCAAACTTCACACTGCTTGCTCCGCCGGGCTTGGTCACAAAGTCATAGGCGCCGGCTTCCATGGCCGCCAAAGTCGACTTCGCGCCCTTGGTGGTCACCGAACTAATCATCAAAACCGCCGTCGGCCTGGCCGCCATAATCGCGCGGAGCGCCGTAATGCCGTCGCACTCGGGCATTTCCACGTCAAGCGTAATCAGGTCGGGCTTGAGTTCCTCGGCCAGACGAATCGCCTCGTGACCGTTCTCCGCCGCGCCGACGAGTTCAAGGTCAAACTCGGCCTGAATCCAATCGGAAAGAATTCGTCGGATCAACGGGGAGTCATCCACGATGAGAATTCGCTGTTTACGCATAGTGTTGTTATCGGCAGTCCGGGCAGGTGTCTGCACCTAGGCGGCCAGTCCTCCCAGAATGCCTTGCGGCATGCTCAACGCCCGTTGCAGGCCCGCTCGGGCCGCTTCTAGGTGCTCAGTTTCCAGACCCAACGCGACGAGAACCTCGGGCAAGATCACGTCCTGATGACCCAGCGCGACCAGGCCCTGATTCGTCTCGGACATGAGGCCGGCGGCAAGGTTCAGGAAGTACGGCGCGACTTCGCCATCCGGCGCGCGATGCGGCCAGTGGTGGTAGCGAATGCACGTGATCACGCCGTCGGGGAAACCCCACTCCGTGGCGAGTTCCGCGCCAACTTGCTCGTGCGAGAATCCGAAAACCTCTTGCTCGGCCCTGGCCAAGGCCATCAGCTCGTCGCGGCAGAGTTGGAACACGCGATCCACGGGTTCCGGCGCGACCGCACCCATCGCCGAGAGACCGATATCCGCCAAGATTCCCGCCGTAAACAGGTCGGTTTCGCTGACCTTGGGCGACTGCGTTTCTAACGACGCGGCCACCGTCGCGACCCCCACGCTCTGCGACCACAGCGCCATCGGCAGCCGCGACCCGCGACCCGTGGAGAGGAACCAGCTGTACGTGCTGGCGGCTAGCGCCAAGCGGCGGACGTTCACCAGCCCCAGAATTATGATCGCCTCGCGCAAGCTATCAATGCGGCGCGGCACACCGAAAAATGAGCTATTCGCCAGGCGCAAAACACGGGTTGAGAGACCTTGATCCTCGGCCATGAGGTCGGCGATCGAAGCCGCGCAAGCGTCCGAGTGCTCGGTTTCGCGCGCCACTCGCAACGCGAGTTGCGGGAACGAGGGGAGATCAGCTGCCTGACAGAGCAGTTCTTGGAGAGTCATTTCGATTTAACCTGCCTTGAGATTGCAAAGTGTTCTTTCTCCCCCGAGAACGGTTCGGACGGTGATTTCGCCCGAATCTGAGTGATAGATCATGGTGCGGCCCGACGAGCCGCCGACATCGACGCCGCATACCGGGATGCGATTCTCATTCAAAAACTTCTTGACGGCATCGGCGTTGCGCGCGCCGATATCCAAGTGCGAACCGACGCCGTCGGTTTTGAAAACCGCCGCGCCGCCGCAGTACGCGGCGACCATGCGCCGCGGCTCGGCGCCGTGCAGCGACATCACGCGAATGAGCTCGGGAATGCCAACATCAGCAAACTTGCCTATCTTGTCCACCGGACGATCGGGGAATGTAGCTGGCAGCATGATATGAATCATCCCGCTGATCTGGGTCCGGTTGTCCACCAGGGCCAGTCCGATGCACGACCCGAGTCCGAGGCAGGTGTACTTGGCCGGACCCTTGCAAAAATGGATGTCGGCCATGCCGACCAGCAGCTCGGACTTGGTCATGCTAGGCCGCCTCAGCGATCCCCAACCGCTCGAACATGGTGCGCAGCGTCGCGACGGTCGGAATCAGGACAAAGTAGCCCTTGGTCGTATGCTCGGAATCGAAAATCGCCGTTTCAACTGCAAGTGCCACGGCCTCGCGGGCCTCGGCTTCCACCACAATGCTGCCGGCCACCGAGATCGCCATGTCGAGCGCAAACGACGGCGGCGTGGCGTGCATGCGCAGCCCGGTCATGTCGGCCAGCGCGTTGAGAAAACTGGAATTGATGATGTTGCCGACCTCGCGAGTGGCGGACATGTGCATGTCGTCCACCGCGGCGTAGTCGGCCGGAGCCGCGCCGAGCAGCATGGCCCAAAGTTGTTGCGCGCTTTCCCACGGGAAGAGGAACGCCATCTGACCATCCACATCGCCCTCGAACGGCATCAGCACTGAGACCACGATTTCGTCCGGACCGCCCAGCATCTGCGAAATCGTCGCCGCGGGCACCGCATCCACCTTCGGGATCTCCATGTTGAAGCTGCGCCCTGTCATGGTCGAGAGCGCAGTGAGCGCGTGACCCAGGCCAATGTTGCAAATCTCGTGCACCGCCGAGAGCTGCACCGTATTCATCGAAATCTCAAAACCCATTCACTGACCCTCAGCGAAGTTGTTCCACCGACCATAGGATTACTTGCTAGAACAAATACCGGGAGTACAATGAGGGTCGTGGTTGGCATTGTCAGCATTCAAGGCAACTTCGCAAAACACGCCGAGGCCGTGCAGGCGGCGGGCGGCTCCAGCAAGGAAGTGCGCACCCCCACCGATCTGGCGGGCGTTGACCGGCTGATCATTCCCGGTGGCGAAAGCTCGACGGTGGGCATGCTGATGCAGCGGTTCGGGCTCGGCGAGGCGATCGTGGCCGCCGTGGCCGAAGGGATGCCGATTTGGGGCACCTGCATGGGCATGATTTTGATGGCCCGGGAAGTCGAGGATCGCGACCAGTTTCGCCTCAACCTGTTGGATATCAAGGTCCGCCGCAACGCTTTTGGGCGGCAGGTTCACAGCTTTGAGCAGCAGATTCCAATGGTCGGCCTGACCGAGCCGGTGACGGCGGTGTTCATTCGCGCGCCGGTCGTGGTGGAGCGAGCCGACGACGTGCAAGTTCTGGCCGCGATTGATGACCAGGTGGTCGCCGTGCGGCAAGGGAATCGGCTGGGAACCTCTTTTCATCCCGAGCTGACGGACGATGTCTCAGTCCACCGCTACTTTTTGGGGTTCTAAAAGCAGAAGGCCCCGCGCTTGAGGGCTTCCGGCGGGGCTTCTTATTGGGTTTTTGGGAGAGAGAGTATGAAACTCTCATAGATAAGAACCACCAAACCCCGCAAATAGTTCAAAAAAAATCCCCGCTCGTTTCGGCGGGGGCTTGAGGGTGGGTGTTGGGAGAAAGAGTCTGATGCTCTTTTGTATATGCTAACGCTGGTTTTCTTTACCGCGTTCCCACTCTTTTGTACGTGAACCAAAAGTCCCGGTCGAGCCGCATACTGCGCGTGACCCTAAACTCTTCGGCAAAAGCTTGTTGAACTTGAGGCGTCAAAAACGGCTGCCCTTCGCCCCATTCATCGGGCGAGCGGAACACCTCAAACTGGTCCATGGCGGGCAGCATCGCGCTGAGCAACGTCGCGCCCCCCTCAATCATCAAGCCCGTCGCGCCAAGGCCGGCGACCGCCTGTATGATGCTGGCGTTCTGCGTATCAGCGAGCGCAATATCAAAACCATGCTCCGCACGCAGGCACAATCGCCGCCCGCCGCTCGCGAAGAACTCATGATCTGCCCCCACGCGCGAATGGGGGTCGAGCACCAGCCGAGACGGTTGATTCACCACGCCCAGCACGCGCGCGGTGAGCTGCGGGTTGTCGAGTTCTAACGTGCGGCGACCCACCAACACCGCACCCAACTCGGCGCGCATGCTGTGGCCCATGGCCCGGGCCGATTCGCCCGTGATCCACTTGCTGGTGCCGTCGAGCCGCGCCAAAAATCCGTCCGCTGTAATCGCGACCTTGCCGACCACCGTCACTCGTTGCCGGGAAAACTGGCGCGCGACCCATTGCGCGCGTTCGGCCATGTCTTCGGGCCAAACCTCAGTGGCAACCCCGGCATCACGCAACACATGAACGCCCGCCTCCGCCCTTGGGCGACTCTCATCCAGGGCACCAATCCAGACCTTGGCCACGCCCGCGCTGATCAAGGCCTGGGTGCACGGGCCGGTGCGCCCCTGATGATTGCAGGGCTCCAGCGTGACGAAAACCTCCGCGCCGCGAGCCCGGTCTCCGGCTTGCCGCAACGCGACAACCTCGGCGTGCGGGCCACCGGCGTGGTCGTGATAGCCCTCGCCGACGATCTCGCCGTCTCGAACGATGACGCAACCCACGTGCGGGTTCGGCGCGGGATAGCCCTGCTGAGCGAGTTCCAGCGCCCGATCCATCGCGGCGTCGCGACTACTCCTTTCGGGCATGATCGTGGAGCGTGCCCTCAATCAATTCGTCGTAGTTTCCGCGCATTTCTTCCACATATTGGCGTCGTGTGTGCCGAATGATGAGCACCGCAAAAATGGCGGCCAGCAAAAACAGCAGGCAAGTGATGCCAAAGTAGGTCAGCAGATGCACGCCATACTGAGCGAGAACCTTCTTCGGGGCGTCGCTCGGCGGACGCGGTCCTACGAATTTCACCCACGACAGCAGCATCGCGACTCCGGCCACCAAAAACGTGGTGCAGGCGACCTTTAGCCACATGCGCGGAGCCTCCGCACTAGCGCGGAAATGCCTTCAGGCCCGGTCAGATAGCTTCCCACCACCGCGATATCCACGCCCGCCGCCTGAGCAATGGGCCAAGTCTTGTCGTTGACGCCGCCATCACTCTCCACCAGCAGGTCGGGTCGTCGAGCCTTGATCCACGCCACCTTTTGCAGGCAGTCGCCAAGAAACGCCTGGCCGCCCCAGCCGGGGTTGACCGTCATCACAAGCGCGATGTCGAGCATGTCGAGCACGGGCTCCAAAACCTGCACCGGCGTACCGGGATTGATCGCCACTCCGGCCTCAATGCCCATGCCCTTGAGGCTCTGCACCAAGCGATGGCTGTGCATCGTGGCCTCCGCATGGAAAATAATGCGCTGGCATCCGGCGCGGGCAAACGCCTCGAAATGCGCTTCGGGCGTGAGGGTCATCAAGTGGGCTTCGAACAGGATTTCGCCGACCGGACGAAGGCTCTGCACGAGCGCATCGCCGAATGTGATCGGCGGCACAAACTGCCCGTCCATCACATCAAAGTGGATCAAGTCCACCCCGGCGGCGACCATGTCGCGAACCGGGCCGGCCACTTCGGCCAGCGGAAAGCTGAGGATGCTCGGCGCGATCTTCACCGGCGCGACTCCTTGAGCGGCTTTTGGTCCACCAGTTGGCCGTCGTAGTAAACGCGGTACTCGGGTTCGTCGCCCGCGGCTTCCACTTCGATACTACGCGTGGCGCTTTGGCCACTGAGGCGCTCGCTAAACACCGACCGCTCGCCGTCAGCATCCACGACCGTGATCTGCACTTCGGTTTCCGGCTGACCCTCGGGCATGGTCAGGCGAATCGTGTATTTTTGCGTTTTGCCGCCGCCTTCCCCTTCGGCGGCATCGCGGAACTTGCCGCGACTCACCGTCACCGCGACCTTCCCGGCATTGCGCTCGATCTGCACCTTCGCGCGCGGACGTTGCTCGATGATGTTGCCCTCACGGACCTTGTCATCGTAAGCGCGTTTGACCGGTTCGCGAAGCTGCAAACCGAGTGTTGTGAGGGTCTGCTTCGCCTCTTCTACGCTGCGACCGACCAAGTCGGGCACTTCGACAAAGCCCGTGCCTGCAGAGATAATCACGTTTACCGTGCTGCCCTGCTTAATGGCTTGGTTGGCGCTGGGGTTGGTTTCGAGCACCGTATTTTCCGAATACTTTTGATCAATCTGCCGCTTGATGACGCGCATTTTCAGACCCATCATCTTTAGCTTCTTGTCGGCTTCGGAGGCGCTGATGAACGTCACCTTGGGCATCCGGATTTCCTTGGGTTTGGTCAGGTTCCAAAAAACGTAACTACCCGCGAGCACCAGCAACATCAGCGTGATGAGGATGAGCAGCATGCGCAGCCCCTTCGGAATGGAGTCGCTGATCTCGATTGGCGTTTCCTCGGGCTTCATCTTGTCGCGCACGGCGCCCATGCGCGGCGCGATCAGGCCGGCGTCCTCGGGCTTGGGTTGCGGCCGACTCGCGGCACCCGCGTCTACTTTCGGACTTGTTGAAATCGCGACCGTCTTAGGAATGTCGGCAATGCGGCTGGCGATGCTGGCGGGCACCACTACGCGCTCGTCGGGCTCGGCTTGCGCCGCCGTGTCTTGCGGATCGGGCACAAGCGGCCAGGCGAGTTGACGGCCAAACCGCAGCCCATCTTGAACAATGCGAATGTCGGCGAGCAGCGACCGGATATCGGGATAGCGCTCGCCCTTGCTCTTCGCTAACACCTTTTGCAGCATCTTGTCGAGCACCATCGGCACGCTGGAATTGGTGGCCACCGCCGAAGGAATCGGCTCGGCCGACTGCTTCACGGCAATCGCCATCGCGTTGTCGCCGGGATAGGGCATTTTGCCCGTCAGAAGTTCAAACAGCAGCACGCCGACGGCGTACATGTCGGTGCTTGGGCTCGGCATTTCGCCGCGCGTGATATCGGGCGCAAGGTAGGGCGCCATCATGGGCAAGACGACCGCGCCCGCCGTGCGACTATGACTAAAGCTCGTCCACATGCCGGCCAGCGTAATGCGCACGCGATTGTCCGGCCCCACCATGATGTTGCGGCTACTCAGGTCGCCGTGCGTCACGCCGCTCTCGTGCAACATCATTAGTCCCAAACAGATGTCGCTGATCATGCCGAGGGCCACGCCCGGGCTGAACGGCGCGAGCAAGCCGATTCGCTCGGCGAGAGGGACGCCCGGGCTGAATTCGGACACCAGATACGAAACGCCGTCTTCCCGTTGCAATTCCAACATGCGCTCGATATTGGGGTGAGGCAGCGAGATGCTGCGCTGCACGACTTCGGAAAGCGCGGTGAGGAACGGCTCCTCGCTGGCGAACGGCTCGTCGAGCACGCGGACGACCACGTCGCGACCCACAACCCGATCGCGGGCCTTGAAAACACGGAACAGCGGCGATCGCTCGGTCTCCTTCATCAGCTCGTAGCGCATGCTGAGCACGGTGCCGATCATGAGCGGTCCTCCGGTAGCAATCCGACCACGAGCACGAGGCCAAGCAGAACGGTGGCTAACAACGCCACGGGAGGCTGATCGATGCGGCGCGCATAGTCGGTGGCTTCGCCGCGCCACACGGCCAACTGGCTCATGACATAACCGCTGGTGACGAAGAGGCCGATGACCAAAACCAACGCCGTTTTTAGCTTATGTTGTTGAATAGCTCCTCCACCGCCCGCACTGGGATGTCCGCGAAGAGTTTACACGCCCCGCGTGCTGTCAGGAGCGCAAAAGCTAAGTTCTCGCCGGAGACTTTCTTATCTCGCCGCATCGCTTGGATCAATGCTTGCGGTTGGCGGGCGGCGGCCGGGATGCTTGTCGGCAAGCCTAGGCGCTCCAAGTGAGCGCGCAGCCAGTCGGCGGTGCCGGCTGGAGTGTGGCCCAGTTGCTCGCCCAGCTGGGTCTCGGCGATCATGCCGATGGCCACCGCGCGGCCGTGAGGAATCTCGTAATCGGTCACTTGCTCCAGAGCGTGGCCGATGGTGTGGCCGAAGTTGAGGGTCGCCCGGATGCCGCTCCGCTCAAACTCATCCGCCTCCACGCACTGCCGTTTGAGGTCAACGCTGCGCTGAATCTGCGCCAGGGTTGCGCCGTCGGGTTGAAGGCTTTCGAGCAGCGCCGGGTCGAGGATCGCGCCCATCTTGGCGACCTCGGCAAGGCCGTTGGTGAGTTCAAAATCGGGCAACGAATGTAAAAAGACGGGGTGAATGTGCACCGCCGCGGGTGGCCAAAACGCGCCCACGAGATTCTTGCCCTCGGGCAGGTCCACGCCCACCTTGCCGCCGACCGACGAATCCACCATCGCGAGCAAGCTTGTGGGGACCTGGATGAACGGGATGCCGCGCATGTAGATGCTGGCGACAAACCCGGCGAGATCGCCAATGACCCCTCCGCCGAGAGCGACGATGGGCTGGTCGCGGCGGACGTTTTGGCTGGCTAGCCAACTGACGATGGGACCCACCGAGAGCAGGCTTTTGCTCGCCTCGCCGGCGGGCACTATCATGTGGGGATGGTTCGCGATGAGCTCCGGATAGAGCGCGGCGAGATTGGAATCGGTGATGAGGGGCGCGCCGGCGGGGAGTTCCGGCATGCCCTCGCCAAAATGGACCGGATACGAGCCGCGCGAATGTTGGACTACCATCCGAGCTCCATCAGCCGCACATGCAGGGCGGCGGCGGTGTCTTCCAGGTCCTCAGCGGAAACAGGAAAGGTGAGGTCCGCGCCTTCGTAGATCTCGCGCCGCGATTCGTAAAGGTCGCGGAAGCGGTCTTCCCAGTTTTCCGTTTCCAGCAGGGGGCGACGGCGTCGGCTAAGGCTGAGGCGCTCGATGAGCTTGTCGGGCGGCACTTGCAGATAGATGGTTTTGCCGAGGCGCGCGAGCTCGACGCGGTTTTGGGGGCGGACAATCACGCCGCCGCCGGTGGCCAAAATCCCGGCCTCCGGGTCCAGGGTTTTCAACACGCTCGTTTCGTGGTCGCGGAAGGCGGCCTCTCCGTAGATGTCAAAAATCTTGCCGATGGTGCGGCCAAAGCGGTTTTGGAGAAGCTGGTCGGTGTCCTGCAAGGGCCGCCCGGATATCTCGGAGAGCTTCCTGCCCACCATCGATTTTCCGGACCCCATCATGCCCACGAGGATCCACCATTGAGTCATACAAAAACTGGGCGGTGCCTTCGCTCCGCCCAGTTGATTATGACCGTTTCCCGCTGATTAGGGGGTAAGGCCGGGTTGACCGTCTTCATCGATGATCGTCGGGGTGACGAAGATGATGGTTTCGGTATCGTTGCGGTTCTTGGTCGTCGATCGGAAGAACTGACCAATGATGGGCAAGTCACCGAGGACGGGGAACTTTTGCATCGTGTTGGTGAACTGCTTTCGCGTGATTCCACCAAGGGCGATGGTTCGGCCGCTGCGGACGCGAGCGGTGACGAGCATGCCTTGGTTGATGCTATCAGCCACTTCCGTACCGTCTGGACCGCGGCGAATCTGACCTTGGTCACCAATGTTCGGCTGAAGAATCATCGTGATGAATCCGTCAGCGTTGATGCGCGGCTTAACACTCAAGAACGTGTTGATATTGATCGGTTGCGGCGTAAAGGTGACGATGTTGCCACCGGCCGAGCCGGTCACCTGCGAAACGAAGATGTAAGTCGTCGTTTGCTGGAACACCGTAGCGCTCTGGTTATTCAGTGTGCGGATCAACGGCGCGTTGACCGTCTTACCATCGGATTCGGTGATGAACGTGCGCATGCGCGTCGTGACGTTGCCCGTTGCGTAGTTCAAGAAGATAGGGTCGCCGGCTCGCGCAAACGTGCCCGGCCGGTTACCCGCCGAAACGCCGCCGCGCTGATACAACCAGTCGAAGCCAAGCGACTTGGCCACACCAATCGAAGTTTGGATGAATTCAACCTTGATTTCAACTTGCTTGGGAGCCACGTCGAAGAGGTCCACCAAGTTGCGAAGTTTGCGAATGGCTTCTTCGGTACCTTGCACGACCAACGAGTTATCGGTCGGATCGAAGGTGACTCGATCAAGGCCCTGAGGAGCAAACCCTTGACCAGCTGTGATCGTGCTACCGCTACCTTGGCCGCCGTTTTGGCCGCCTTGACCGCCAGCACCACCGCCCGGTTGACCGCCGCCGCCGCCACCAAAG
>JAEURQ010000002.1:900000-1097701 GCA_016788425.1 Chthonomonas sp. | reverse complement strand
ATGGTTTGGCACCTCGATGTCGGCTCGTCGCATCCTGGGGCTGTACAAGGTCCCAAGGGTTCCGGAGTTCACGGATTAAAGCGGCACGCGAGCTGGGTTCAGAACGGCGTGAGCCAGTTCGGTCCCTATCCACTGCGCGCGTAGGAAATTTGAGGGGAGACGCTCTTAGTACGAGAGGACCGGAGTGTACTGACCTCTGGTGTACCAGTTGTCCTGCCAAGGGCATACGCTGGGTAGCCACGTCGGGCAGCGATAAGCGCTGAAAGCATCTAAGCGCCAAGCGCACCCCAAGATTAGATTTCCCATTTCGAAGTAAGGGCCCTGGAAGACTACCAGGTGATAGGTCACGTGTGGAAGCGTAGCAATACGTGCAGCTGAGTGATACTAATGGCCCGAGGGCTTAAAAAATTAAGTTCAAACTTCGTTCGAGTGCGTTCTACTATTCGGTATGTAACTGCCAGAGTGACTTCAATCGCTCTACACAATTTGTATTCGCGTGACCATGGCGAGGAGGTCACACCCGTTCCCATCCCGAACACGGCAGTTAAGCTCCTCTGCGGCGGAAGTACTCGGTGGGTGACTGCCTGGAAGATAAGCACGTTGCGCGGATACAGAATATTTTCATCGGAGGCTCTCAGTTTGAGAGTCTTCTTTGTTTTTTGGTACAGGCTCTTGCTGCCGTGCTCGGAATGGTCACCGTTCCCATCCCGCCGTCCTCGATTTCTCGGGCAGTTAAGCGAGTCTGCGGGGGAAGTACTCCGCGGGTGACTGCCTGGAAGAGTTGCACGTTGCGCGGAACCAGAATATTTTGAGAAGGCCCCTTTCGAGGGGTCTTTTTTTGTTGCTGCCGTGCTCGAAATGGTCACCGTTCCCATCCCGCCGTCCTCGATCTCTCGGGCAGTTAAGCGAGTCTGCGGAGGAAGTATTCGGTGGGTGACTGCCTGGAAGGGTTGCACCTTGCGTGGAACCAGAATATTTTCATCGGAGGCTCTCATTTTGAGAGTCTTCTTTGTTTTTGGGTACAGGCTCTTGTTGCCGTGCTCGGAATGGTCACCGTTCCCATCCCGCCGTCCTCGATCTCTCGGGCAGTTGAGCGAGTCTGCGGCGGAAGCACTCCGTGGGCGACTGCCTTGAAGAGTTGCACGGTTCGCGGAACCAGAGTGTTTGTGAAGAAGCTCGCTGCGGCGGGCATTTGCTGCCGTGTAGGGGGGGGGGCGCCACCGTTCCCACCCCGACGGCCATCGGATAGACTCCAAGTCGTGGAAGTCCCCCTCTATCTCGCCGACGCGTTCATCACCGACTGCTTCCGCGGAAACCCGGCCGCGGTGTGCGTCCTCGAAAATCCGGCCCCCGAACCGTGGATGCAGGCGGTGGCCAACGAGATGAACCAGGCGGAAACCGCCTTCGTCCACCCCGCCACGAACGGCGATTGGAGCCTGCGATGGTTCACGCCAACGCGCGAAGTCGAGCTCTGCGGGCACGCGACCCTAGCCTCGGCGCACGTGCTCGCGACCACAAACCGCGCCTCGCTCCCTATCACCTTCCACACGCTAAGCGGGCCGCTCACGGTATCCGCAACCCAAACGGGATATCAGATGGACTTTCCGGCGTGGCCAACGCCCGAACACATCAACATCGCCGAAATCGAAGACGTTCTGCAAACCAAGCTGGTCGAAGCTTGGGCAAACGACAATGTCTACCTCGCCGAACTTGAGTCGGAAGAAGCCATCCAACACCACCGTCCGGATTTCAATCGCATCCTCACCCTGGGGCGAGTCGGAATCATCATCACTGCGCGCGGCGCGGAAGCCGACTTCGTCAGCCGATTCTATGCTCCGAACTTCGGCGTGCCCGAGGATCACGTCACCGGCAGCGCGCATTGCTCGCTGGCGATGTATTGGTCCGAACGGCTCGGCAAAACCAAGATGGTCGGCCACCAACTCTCGCCGCGGGGCGGGGAAGTCGGCGTGGAACTCACCGGAGACCGGGTGCTTCTCACCGGACAAGCGCGAACCTTCCTGAGTGGAACCATCCAACAGTGATCTCGGTATCATTCGAACAATGATCGTTCAAAACACACCCGACCTGGAACTCACCGATGCCAGCTGCCAAGCCGCGACCGGCCGAACTCCCGATGCATGGTATGCCTACCTCGATGGGATTGACGGCCTCAAACTCGGGCGCCGCGACAGCATCCACGCCATGTATGGCGAGGCGGAAAAGGCGCTGGGCAAGGGCACGAACGACACCTCTTGGTGGCTAACGACGGTCTACGTCAACTACGAAAAGCGCCACGACATCCGTAAGAAGGATGGGCTGTACGAAGGCTATTCGATCTGCTGCACCAAGAACATCGCCGCCCCGCCGGCAAAAACCTACGCCGCTTACATCGCCAACTTTTCCGAAATCTTCGGCGATAACCCCAAGCAGGATGTCACCGAGGGCGGGAAGATCAGCTGCCAAGGCGGCTGCGAAGGCACCTTCACACGGATCCGCCCGGACAAGGACTTGCGATTTACTTGGAGTCACCCGGGCTGCACCGCGCCGATGGTGGTGGACGTTCAGTTTCAAGACGCTAAAGGCAAAACCATGATGAATGTCATGACAAGCCGAATCCAGACGCGGGAAGAAGCCGATGGTCTCCGCCGCGCCTGGGGTGAGGCGCTGAACCGCCTGAAGCCGCTGGCCGAAGCCTAGGCCTTACGCGTGTAGGTCGTTTTGTTGAACTGAACCCAGCTGCCGTCGGGCATTTCGCCAAACGAGGTCATGGTGCGCGTGTTGGCGTCCACCAGTTCGTGCACGTCGCGATACTTGGCGGTCTTGCCCGGCTCGTCGCTCATCATGTCGGGGCCTTCGCAGTTCAAGGTCATGGTGCGGCCGTCGGCACTGAGCTCGCCGGTGTACTTCCACAGGTGGCTGCTCACGTTGGCATACCACGCGCCGCGGTACTCGCCGAAGGTCACATCGTAGCCCAGCGCCATGTAATATTCCATCACATCGCCGTCGGGCATGGTGGATTTTCCGTGCGCGTGCGCCCACAGTCCGCCGAAGCTCGTCACCGATTCGGTGCCTTCGCCGTGCATCTCGGGTTGGTCAGGCCCCATCACCATGGTCATGGAAGTGGTCCATTCACCAAGCAGGTTCTTGAGCCATTCGTGTTGGGAAACGGGCTTTGTCGGCCCGGGCATATCAGAGGTTTCGGTACTCATCAGTCTTATAATAACGCGTCCCGAGGCGCAGGTGTTGGCACAAAAAATCGCGGAGCCGTTTCAACGGCCCCGCGACTTTCTCGTGCTATGAACTCACACTGACCGGGATCAGGCTTTCTTGCGGCTGCGAATCAGAGCCAGCCCGCCGAGTCCGAGAGCGATGAAGGAACCCGGTTCGGGCACCACTCGGGCCGCCGTGATGCCACGGATTTGGATCAGGGTCCCATCGGTGCTTGCGCCGTAACCACCGATGCTGGTGATCGCCGTCCCGGCAGCATTGACCCAGGCCAGGCTGTTCAAGCGGGTCAGGAACAAGCGGTTTTCGTCTACTTTCCAAGCGTGGTCGTAATCCACGTCAAAGCCAGCGAAGCTGTAGATGTTCGATCCATAGGTCGCGCTTGAATACACACCGAACGGGTTGAACAGCTTGTTGCGGTGGGCACCAGCATTGAAGTTATCGTCAACGAGATTCAGGTCGCCGCTGCCATCCAAGAACAGGTTGTCCCCGTCGCCCATGCCCGTGGCGTTGTTGTTGCTGATCAGGCCGTAGCTGTTGTTCAGCAGGGCCAAACTGCCGCTGAAGAAGCCGCCGGGGCCGTGGCTCACCACCAGACCGCCGTGGCCACCTGACCACTCGATGCCTTCGAAGAAGGCCGAAGGGATGCCCGTGCTCACGACGGTGGCCGTGTTGGAGAACGGATTGATTTCCACCAATTGCGAAGAGAAGGCGCTCAGGGTCTGCACCGTCAAGAACCGCTGCGTGACCGGGTTGTAGGTCAGGCCGCTCGTGTTGATGCTGTTGTTGCCGCTAAACGTGAATTGAGCGGTGGCTGCGCCAGTGGTCGTATTGATCTTGTAGAAAGTGTCGATATTGTTGCTTCCGTGCGAGACTCCGTAGAGGTCGTCCGCGGAGGCGAACACCGTCATGCTCAAAAGAGCAGCTGCGAGAATAGTTCGTGTTTTCATTGTCGTCCTCGGACTCAGCGTCCTGCCCCCTTATTGTCGAGTTTGAAAACATGTGTGACCAGACATGACAACTCTATGACGTACCATAGTTGGCACGTCCCAACGTCTGGTACCCTGCTCTTACCCATGGACGTTGTGCAACAGTTCGGTCGCGAAGCGGAAAAGTACCTTGCCAGCCCTACCCACGGCGACCAGGCCGAGCTCTCGGATTTCATGAAGTTGGTACAGCCCCACGGCGGCCACATCATTGATCTGGCCACTGGCGCGGGTCACTGCGCTTTTGCCGTCGCGCCTTTTGTCGATCGCGTCACGCTCTGCGATGTGACACCCCGCATGCTGGAGGTAGCCATGGCCGAAGGCGAGCGCCGGGGCCTTACGAATCTGGAGGTGTTGCAAGCGGATTGTCACGACCTTCCGGTTCCGGCGGCCAGCTTCGATGGCGCGATTTGCCGCTTGGCTGCTCACCACTTTTTGCAGCCCTGGACGTTTTTAGCGGAGGTTCACCGGGTGCTCAAACCCGGCGGTTGGTTTTTGTTTGTGGATACCGTGGGGATTGAGGAAGATGTCTTGGCGAGCAAGGCCCTTGACCAGTACGAGACCATCCGCGACCCTTCGCACGTGTGCGATTATCTTGCCTCGCAGTGGCGCGAGTGGTGCGAGCAAACGGGTTTTGCGGTGGAACATCAATCGTCGCTTCATCATCGCTACCCCCTGACCACATGGCTCGACCGCATGAGCGTGCAAGAACCGCAACGCTCGGAGTGCACCGAGATCCTCCGCGCCGCAACGGGGGCGTTGAAGTCATACTTAAGTCCTGAGTGCGACGAAAACGGGGAATGGAGTTTCTTACTTCATCAAACCGTGATTGTGGCTCGGCGGGGAGAACAGTGACGTTCCGGTCATTGCCGCAGTAAGATAAATTTGAACCCCGCATGAACTCTGAGACGAACTCTTTACACGACCAAAAAATTGTTGTCCTCTGCATAGAGGATGACGTGGCGATTCGCCGCCTGATCGGCGCGGCCCTTTCGGATACCGAATTTAAGCTTATTGAGTGCGAAAATGGCCTGGATGGAATTGCCGCGATTGCCAAGCAAAAGCCAGAAATCGTGCTGCTCGACATGGGCCTTCCCGACATGGACGGGGTTTCTGTCATCAAAGAGATTCGGAGCTGGTCTTCGGTTCCGGTGATCTTTGTTTCGGCCCAAGGCGCTGAGGATGACAAGATCAACGCATTGGAAGCCGGAGCGGACGACTACGTAACCAAGCCGTTTAGCGTGAACGAGCTGCTCGCCCGGATCCGCGTGGCTTGGCGGCGCACCCAAGGCATTAAGGCCGCGCATGAAGATGCCGTGCTTCGGTTTGGCGAACTCGAGATCGATCAGCTAGGCCGCTCGGTGAAGCGCTCAAACGAGGTGGTTCACCTTACGCCGATCGAGTACAAACTGCTCGTGTTCCTGGCCAAGCACGCCGGGCGCGTGGTCACGCAGCGTCAGATTCTGGCCGCGGTGTGGGGCGACGAGTACTCCGAAGAGGCGCAATATCTGCGCGTCTATGTGGGCTATCTCCGCAAAAAGCTGGAGGATGATCCGGGCAATCCGAAGCTGATCATGACCGAACCTAGGGTCGGATATCGCCTTTTAGGCTAAGAATCTTTCCTACGCAACTCTTATAGAAGGCAGGCTTTCTCTAGCTTGCCTCTTATTTTTACTGACGTATAGTCCTATGTAGCCGAGCAATCGGCTGGAGATGGGACGATGAAAGAAACAATCACTGAACAGTCGAATACCCGCCAAATGGAATGGGCCGTTGTTTCGGCCACTTGCTTTGAGGAGTTTCGACAACAAAACGAAAAGGGCGCTCGCGCCTTCTGTCTGAAGTTAACTCGTAATGTTGATGAGGCAGAAGACATTTATCAAGATTCGATGATTAAGGCTTTCCAAGCGTTTGATCGCTACGACGATCGCCGCGCTTCGGAAGCTTGGCTCCGCCAGATCATCAAGTGCACCTTCCTAGATAAGTTGCGCCGTATGAATCGCCGAGTGAGCACGGTTTCGTTTGGTCAACTCAGTGACGATGATCACACCTTTGATCCTGCCGCAGATACGCTGACTCCGGAGGAAGTTCTGATGGAAAGCACGGCATCGGAGCTGTTCGAAAAGGCATATGCTTTGCTCAACGAAAAGGATCAGGCAATCATCAAGTTGCTTTCACAGGGCGACCTTGATCGAGCCGAGATTGCCGAGGCGATGCATCGCAAGGTGTCGAGTCTCAAGTCTCGCATCCACCGGGCTCGCCGCGCGTTCCAAGCCGCTATCCGCCACGTCATGGTGACGCAAGGCGTGCAAGACCCCTACATGAAGGAGACCCTGATATGAATCACGTAACCGATAACAAGAAGCAAATTGCTGTGGCGCTCAGCGCCGTCGCCGGGATTCTTGCCTTCGCGGTACTCCGCAAGGTAGGCCGACAAAATTTCATCAAGGCGTTAACCACCAGTGTGACCGCCGCAACCGCCGCTTGGTCTGCCTTTGGCAAGGATAAGCAAGAGCAAACCAGCGCGACACCGACCACAAGTTAGGAAGAAAAGTCATGTTACATTACGCTGTCGTTTTTCTCGTCATCGCACTGATCGCTGGAGTCCTTGGGTTCGGCACTCTTGCTGGAGCCTCGGCTGGAATCGCAAAGATTCTGTTCCTGATCTTTCTTGTGATGTTCGTACTTTCGCTGCTCTTTAAGAAGGGCCGCACCGCTTAAATCTGGAGGAAACTAATGAATAGTGAGAACACCTTTGACAACACTCAGGATGTCAATCGCTCGCCGAACGCGATGGCACCGACACCCGACGTGCCGAACCAGGCGCAAACCGATAACCGGCGAGACCAGCCGGCGGGCAGCCGACCTCAGTATGGGGAGGACTTTGACTATGATCAAGCCGACTCGCACCTGAAGTTGTTCGAAACCGACTACCGCCGGTTTGAAGAGGAAAATGCGACCCAGCCGAAGGAATGGTGGGACGAATCGAAGCGGGCCGTCCGCGCCCAAATGGAAGAGTTGCGCGCCAACCTTAACCGCATGAAGGACAACGCGCCCGACGCGTGGGGTGAGATGCGAGACTCCATCGGAGCCGCTCTCGGCAACCTCGGCGATGGGTATCGCAAGGCGGTTCGCGAGCTAAACGAGCAACCGAACCAACGCCCGCAAACTTAACATCCCCTGCGAAAACTACTACTGGCCGGTGCATCTGCACCGGCACTTTTTTCGTTTGTTCTATCGTGGAAGACGATCTTGTTCACGAACTTCGCGAGATGAATCGCCTGCTGGAGCTGCAGCTCGCCGCGCAGAAAGATTGGCGGCTCTCGCTGCGCAATGGTTTGCTGGCCGGGCTCGGTGGGTTCCTTGGCGCGACCATCGTCGCGGCCATCTTGGTCAGCTTCCTCAAGCCGATCCTGACTTACGCCGGATTGGAAGGCTATCAAGCCGCCATGGATCGGCGGCTCGACCAGAAGTAGCCTAGCGAGTCTGCGCGCGAAGCCGGCGAATCGCGTGCAATAGATCGTCGCGTCGCACCGGCTTGGGGACGTGCAGATCAAAGCCGGCCGCAATGGCCGCCTCGCGGTCTTCCGTCTGGGCGAAGGCGGTCAAAGCAATCGCCGGAGTTCGGGCGATCTGCGTCTCGCGCGAGGCCCGCAGAACGCGCACCATGTCGTAGCCATCGCGCATCGGCATACCAATGTCGCTAATCAAGAGGTCAGGCCGCAGCACATCCAGCGATGCCTCGGCGTCGTCCACGGAGGGGAAGTCAAACACTTCGGCGCCCGATGAAGTCAGCAAGGTCGTTAGCATGTGCCGCGTCACCTCGTCATCCTCCACCAGCATGATCCGGCACTGAACCGGGTCGCGGCCCGCTTGAGCGTCATCCCGAGGCGTAATTTCGGTGGGCGGTGCAATGGCGAGCGGCAGAAGCACTTCAAATGTACTGCCGCGGTTAAGACCTGCGCTGGTGGCCGTCACCGACCCGCCATGTGCCTCGACAAGTTGCCGGACAATGGCGAGACCGAGCCCAAGGCCGCCTCGCTCCCTGGTAATCGTGGCGTTGGCTTGCTGGAACTTTTCGAAAATTTGAGGCACAACGCTCGGCTCAATCCCGATGCCGTCGTCCATTACCGTGATGACCGCCTGACCCTGCCGCGCACCCACACGTACCTCAATCTTGCCGTTTGGATTCGTAAACTTGAGGCTGTTGGACACCAGGTTTCCGATCACTTGAGACAGTCGCAAGTGGTCGCCGCGAACGTAAAGGTCATCAGCCTCCACGGCTAGGCTTAGGCCGCGATGAGAATCCTGGGCGCGCAAGGTCATATCGCGCACCACTTCCTGCGCCAGTTCGGCGATGTCCAGAACCTCCCAGGAATAGCTTAACTGGCCGGTGACAATTCGGCTCATGTCGAGTAGGTCGTCAATCAGCTGCGCTTGCAGTCTCACGGAGCGGTCAATGGTTTCGATGCCCTCTTCAATTTCAGGATACTTGTCGATTTTTGAGCGCAGGATATCGGTCCAACCGACGATTGCGGTGAGCGGCGTTCGTAGCTCGTGGCTCAAAGTCGCCACAAATTCGTCCTTCATCCGGTTGGCTTGCTCGGCATCGCTCCGCTTTGCGCGCTCGTCAGCCAGCTGCTGCTCGCGCAACCGTTCCAAAACAACCTTCTCTGAGACGTTTTGGACAAACACGCCGGTCGGCGCTTTCTGCTCGGTTGAGCCATACACGCGAAGTTCGAAATGGAGTTGTCCAGCTTCATCCGCGACCTTTACAATGTTGAGCCCCGTTGGATTACTTGAAACCGCCTGGAGCTCTTCAAACAGGTGCTGATTCCCCGCGTAGTCAAATGCTTGGAGGAAGTGCTTCCCGACAACCGCGTCGTAATCAGATTGCACCAGTTCGAGCAACGCCCGGTTTGCGAACGTCACGTTCCAATCCTTGTCCAGCGCATAGAAGCCGTCGCTCATGCGGTCCAGAACGGTTTGATAGCTTTCGTTGCTCGCCGCGAGAGATTTCTGCGCCTTCTCTTCGTTTTCGTTGGCGACGCGGAGAAGTTCCCCGAGTCCGCAGATGACCAGCCACGCAAGTAGTGAGCCCACCAAAGCGATGGCGTCGCCCGCACTATTGATAAGGAAAGTCTTGTCCGGTGTGAGGAAGAAGTAAGTCCCGATGATCAGCGAAAGCGCAGAGGCAAGGAGTCCCGGTCGTGCACCCCCGTAGAACGCGGCGATGGAAATGGGGATCGTAAAGAAAATCAGTGGCGCGCGCGTGCCCGCCGCATCTTTAATGGAGTATCGCAGCAAGGCAATCAGCAACGTTCCGCCTACGGCCACAACGTAGGGGAACCAAGACGGCAGGGAATTCTTATAACGAATCACGCTACCTTCGAAAATACCGAAGGTAGCGTAAGAAAGGTGTAAGGGTTTGGTGAATTATTGGCCGACGCCGTTCCACGAGCGGTCAAGCGTCTCGGTGGTCGTGTTCGGCCCGACCAAGGCTCGCACCGCAATTGGCTTCACGTGACCGTCCACCCACGTGACGATCACCTTGTCGGTCGAGAATCGTGGCCACAGCTGACCTTGCGACCGCGCGTCCGGATACGTGAATCCCGTCCAGGGGGCTCGGTTCGGCGCGCCGCTCGGCGGATCGATCCGCGAGAATCCGATGGGGTTGCGCACGGGGGTCGGCGCGCCGCCGCTCAGCGAACTCGACGAAAGGTCCTTCATGGTCGCCTCGGCCATCATCACCGTGTCGGCCGGATATCCCAGGCTCGTCGTCGGCACGCCCGCGTACCAATAGGGAATGCGGCCCATGCCGTTCGGGTTCGGAGCGTCGGTGCGCACGTTCAGATACTTGTAGTTCAGGCCGTAGCTCGAGTTCGCGCCGAGCAGATAATCCTTGTACTGGTTGGCCGGGTCGAATCGGCCGCGACCGCTCGCGTCTCGCGTGGCGGGGTCGTCCTTGGTGTCGGCCGGGCACAGCAGAATCTTCGTGCTCTTGGCGTACGGCTGAATCAAAAGCCCCCAGTAAACAAAGCCTTGCGCCGTGGGATATTGCATGTCCAGCGGGTTGTCGGTAAACAGCGGCGGCATCGAATCGTCATGGGCATCCACGTACATGACCGAGGCGAGCCCGACTTGCTTGAGGTTGCTGATCGACGCGGTTTTCTTGGCGCTGGCTTTTGCCTGCGTGAAAACGGGGAACAGGATCGCCGCGAGAATCGCGATGATCGCAATGACGACCAAGAGCTCAATGAGAGTGAATGCGCGTCGCATGACCAATAGTCTGCGAGCGCGCCGGCTGGTTGCCTTTGCCTAATTTGATGATTCCGTGGCTCAGCTATCGGTCGCGCGTCGAGTCCATTACGGGAGACATGCTTCCGACGCGCTAGGCATGAACCACGCGCGGAGTTCCGCGCTTGTACCGACCCCGAGCATCGATGATCAGCGGGCAACTGGCGAGCAGCATGTCGTAATCAAAGGCCTTATGATCGGTCGCCAAAATCGCGCAATCAAACTGGGCGAGGTCAGTCGCTGTAAACGGCACCGAGGTCAGCTCAAAGCGGTGCTCGCGCATCCGGGGGAACTCAGGGAAGTGGGGATCCGTGTAGGCGATTTCCGCGCCGTACTCGCGCAGAATCTCCATGATCTCGCAGCTCGGCGATTCGCGAGCGTCGTCAATGTCGGGCTTGTAGGCAATGCCGAGCACCAAAATCTTGGCTCCGCGAATCGGTTTGCCTTGCGCGTTAAGGCCGTCCATGGTTTTTTGCACCACGTAGCGCGGCATCTCGTGGTTCATCTGCCCGGCCAATTCGATAAAGCGGGTGTGGACGCCAAACTCCTTGGCCTTCCAAGTCAGATAAAACGGGTCAATGGGGATGCAGTGCCCGCCAAGCCCGGGGCCGGGATAGAAGGGCGTGAAGCCAAAGGGCTTGGTCGCGGCGGCGCGAATCACTTCCCATATATCAATGCCCATGCGATCGGTCACGACCTTCATTTCGTTGACCAGGCCGATGTTGACGGCGCGGTAAATGTTTTCCAGTAGCTTTGCGGTCTCGGCGACTTCCAGCGTGCTGACCTCGTGAATGCGATCCACGATTTGACTGTAGAGGGCCGAGGCGAGGCGAAGGCACGGCTTGCAGTGGCCGCCCACCACCTTGGGAATGGTGCGCGTTTCGAAGTCGGGGTTGCCCGGATCTTCGCGTTCCGGGGAGTAGGCCACAAACACATTGGTGCCGACCTTAAAGCCTTGCGATTCCAGCGGGGCGACCACGGTCTCTTGCGTTGTCCCCGGGTAGGTCGTGCTTTCCAGCGAAATCAGTTGCCCCTCGCGAACGTGCGGCAACAGGCTCGCCATCGTGTTGGTGATGTAGCTGATGTCGGGCTCCAGGTGACGACCCAGCGGCGTCGGCACACAGAGGATAAGGCAGTCTGGCACCGCCGCTTGAGCAAAGTCGTTCGACACCGCGAGGCGACCGGTCGCGACGGCACTCTTCACGCGCTCCGCGCCGATGTGCTCAATGTAGGTTTCGCCCGCTTGCAGGCGCTTCATTTTTTCGCCATCGATGTCCAGGCCGACCACGCGGAACCCGGCTTCGATGGCGGTGAGGGCGAGGGGCAAGCCCACGTAGCCCAAGCCGACGATCCCCACAACATAAGATCGGTCGGAAATTTTCTGCAGTAGCGCGTCAACCATGAGGCAAAAAGTGGCCCGCATTGTTGCGGGCATCCTAAGATGGTACCTTTCGCAGCGGGTTCAACGCCGAGAGAGCGCGTTCCCGGGAACTCAGTTTTGCAAAGTCTTTGTACTATCGTCTAAATTGGAAACATCCATGAAACGCCGCGCCACCACAATCCTGATCCCCCTGTTTGTTGTCGCTCTCGCGAGTGCCGCCACGGCCCCGCTGATGACCCTGGCTGATGCCAAGAAACTCGCGACGGAAACGATCACTCCCGAGATTTGCCGCAACCGCCTGACTTTCATCGCCAGCGACGCGCTGATGGGTCGCGACACGCCCTCTCAGGGTTTGGATGTCGCCGCGGAGTTCATCGCGTTCGAGATGCGCCGCTTTGGTGCCAAGCCGGGCGGCGACAACGGCACCTTTTTCCAAAAGTTTGCGCTGGCTCGGGCCCGCTTCGATAAGGCAAGCTCGGTTACAATCGGCAACGTCACCATCACCGGGGCCGACATGGAAGGCAATGCGGTGGACGCCACCGGAACCGGCGACGTGGTGTCGTACGGCGAGAACTTCGACTTCAATGCCGCGAAAGGCAAAATCGTCCTGATCCCGGCCGGCAGCCCCAACAGCGTGGAAGGACGGCTGGCGACGGCGGGTGCAGCGGCCGCACTTCGCGACAGCACCATGACCTCGGAAGCCCTGAAAGCAAGCGCCGAGAACAATCGTCGCGGCGGCATGCAGCCCGAGTTTCGCATTGGTTCAGGACCCGCGCAAATGCCCAGATTGCGCGCGTCGGCTCAGGCTTTCGGCGAGCTGGCGAAGGCGAGCGGCGCGGCCAGCTTTAAGGTCGTTCGCTCGATGGAGCGCGTGTGGACGCAAAACGTCGTCGCCGTGGTCGAGGGCAGTGACCCCAAACTCAAGGCTGAGTATGTCGCGGTAGGGGCGCACTACGACCACGTGGGCGCGCGCACGACCGGCGAAGGCGATCGCATTTTCAATGGCGCGGATGATGATGGCTCCGGAACGGTTGCTCTCATTGGCATGGTCGAAGCGGCGATGAAGGGTCCCAAACCCAAGCGCTCGCTCATTTTTGTGTGGCACGCCGGGGAAGAGAAGGGCCTGTGGGGCAGCGAATACTTCAACGAAAAGCCGACGGTTCCGGCGGGCAGCATCGTGGCCCAGCTCAACATCGACATGATCGGTCGCTCCAAAGCGCCGGGCGATACGAACGCGCGCAACAAGACCCTGACGGGGCCGAACGACATCTACGTCATTGGCACCACGATGATGTCCACACGTCTGGGCGAGATCATCCACCAGACCAACAAGGACTTTCTCAAAATCGGCTACGACCCGCGTTACGACGCGCCCAACGATCCCGAGCAGTTCTTCTATCGCAGCGATCACTACAACTACGCCAAGAAGGGAATTCCGATCTGTTTCTGGTTCTCCGGGGTCCATGAGGACTACCACCAAGCCGGCGACGAAGTGCAAAAGATCGACTTCAACAAGCTGGCGAAGGTCACGCAGACGGTTTTCGTGACGGCCATTGCGGTCGCCAATGAGCCGACCCGTCCGAAGGTAGACAAGCCGCTCACGCGCTAGTACAACCTTCGCCCGGCCCCCGCATAACTGCTAGGTTTGCGGGGGCTTTCTGACCCTTTTGGCGTAAAATTTGCTCGTTCCCTCTAGGGTTGCCATTTATGAAACGTTTTTCCTTACTTTTGGGCGTGGCTCTTGGTGTCTGCTCGGTTGGCATGGCTCAAGATGAGCCGCTCGCCGAACAACTTCGACGCAAGCCAACCGTCTGTGCTCCCGGCGTCACAGAAACCATGGGTCAGATCATGGCTCGCCAGAATTCTTCGCTCCCGGATACGCCTCGTTGGATGTTCGGGCGACCGATCAAGATTAACAAGCACGGCGACGTGTGGACCGATCCCTCGCCGATTGATTACATGGGCGACGGTAGCTGGCCGACCTCGAATCCGATTTACGAAGTGCCCGAACCGCGCATCACGGTCGGCGCAAGCTGGCTCGGCCCCGATTCGCCCAACTCTGGCTTCTTCCCTCCCGACTCGTTCGGCGCGGTGGGACCGACACAAGTGTTCGCCGTGACCAATGGCCGTTTTCGCGTGTACAGCAAGGCTGGAGTCTTGCAGTACAACGTCAGTTCGAACACGTTTTTCAACAGCGTGCGTAACGCAAGCAATGCCAGCGATCCGCGCGTGATCTACGACACTCTCGCCCAGCGATGGATCGTGTGCATGATCAACGTGACCAGCCCGAACCGCCTCATGTTGGCGGTGAGCAGTGGCCCGACGATCGTTGACTCGACGAGCTTTACGTTCTACCAATTCACGCAGGACGCAATCGGCACCCAGCCGTCGGCTGACGCGGGCGCCCTGTTCGACTACCCTTGCATGGGCGTCGACAACAACGCGATTTACATCGGCGGCAACATGTTTGGTAGCGGCACACCCAGCGTGTTCGTCATCAACAAGGCGAGCGCCCTCAGCGGCGGCCCGCTCGTGGTCAAAGACTTCCGCAACATCGGGGGCTTCACCACGCCCTACGGCGTGAACAACATGGATGCAACCGCGACGCAAGGCTACTTTATGGGCCTGGCCTCGGCAAATCAGATTGGCTTCCGCAAGATCAGCGATCCAGGTGGAAATCCGACGATCGGCGGCCTGATCACCGTGTCGGTCCCGTCGACCGGAACACCAACGAACTATGCTCCGCAGGGCTCCACGTCGCCGATTGACTCGCTGGATCGCCGGTTCTTTACGGCGCAGATTCGCACGGATCGCATCACTGGCGTCAAGTCGCTTTGGGCTTCTCAGAACAACAAGGTAACTTCGGCGGGAGCGGGAAGCAATGCTGGCGACCGCATCGCATCTCGCTGGTATCAATTCACAAATATGACGGCGGCGACGCCGACGCTCGCGCAGTCGGGAAACATGTTCAGCAGCGCCGCCACGGCTCGCCACTTCTCGATTCCCGCAATCGCCATGAACGGTCAAGGCCACGCCGCAATCGCTTCGACCACGTACGGGGCCGACCTCTTTGCCAGCGTAGGCGGTTCGTTCCGCCTCCGCACCGATCCGCTCGGTACCTTGGAAGCCGCCAGCATCTTGCAGGCTTCAAGCACAGCTTATAACACCGGTTTGCAAAGTGGTCGCTACCGATGGGGTGACTACTCGCAAACCGTAGTTGATCCGTCGGATGACCAAACTTTCTGGACGTTCCAAGAATATTGTTCGGCGAACAACCAATGGGGCGTGCGCGTCATTCAGATTCGTCCGCCGGCTCCGGCCAGCATTGCGAGCCTGACGCCGAACTCAATCACGCAAGGCGCAACCACGAACATCGTGGTCGCCGGAACGAGCGTGGCGGGGACTGAATTCTTCGATCCGGGCGCGGGCTTTACTAACCGTCTGGCCGCCGCCCTCAGCGGCACTGGGCTCACGGTGAACTCGGTGACCTTCACCAGTCCGACGCAGTTCACGATGAATGTCACGGCAACCGGCGGCGCTACCCTCGGGGCGCGAAACCTCACGGTGACGAATCCAGATGGACAACTGAGCGTTCTCAACGGCGCGCTGACGGTGGTCGCGGGCGGTGCTCCGGCTCCGACGCTCACGGCGCTCAACGTCACGCAAAAGGTCACGCTGTCGCCCTCGTTCACACTGACAGCGACGGGGACCAACTTCACCGCCAATTCGGTGGTGCGATGGAACGGCGCTGATCGGGCAACGACGTTCGTCAGTTCGACGCAACTGAACGCAACGATTCTTGCCGGTGACTTGACCTCAGCCGCGGTTGTCCCCGTGACGGTGTTCACCCCGGCACCGGGCGGCGGAACATCGAGCACGATCAACTTCAATGTTGTGCGCACGATTCTCGGCCAGTCCGTTGTACTGCAAGATCACGTAGTCGCAGGTTTCCAACCGGTCGTGGTGGAAGTTCGCAACGTTGGCTCCTCCACTCCGCTGCAAACGTTCAACCCGATCTTGTCGGGCGGCGCGTACTCGTTCCAACTGGATATCGCTCCGGGTAACTACGACGTCGCCGTGAAGGGCGCGACGTGGCTCCGCAAGGTCACTTCGCCGGTCAACTTCAGTGGCGCGCAGAACATTACGGCCACGGCGGTGAACCTGATCAATGGCGACGTCAACGACAGTAATCTGGTTGATATTGCGGACTACTCGCTGCTAGCGAGCGCGTTCGACAGCACGCCCTCCGACGGCAACTGGCTGGTCGGAGCCGACCTCAATGGCGACCTGATCGTGGATATCGCCGACTACTCCATCCTCGCGAACTCGTTCGACCTGGTGGGCGACAACTAATCCCGGCCAACAACCGGAACATATGGCCTCGAAACTTGACGTTTCGGGGCCATACTTACTTTGGGTATGGGCAAAGCGAAGCAAGGGAAAAGCGACAAGAAGGCGGCGATTGAGGCTCGGCAACTGCTGGCCAAGTTTGGCGTCGAGTTCCCTCAGGATTTGGCGGACAAGTTTGGCGAGGGCGGCGCGGAAGTGTACGGCAACACGGCGGCCGATGCACTGCGACGGCTCGAAACCGCCACCGAACCCAGCGACCGCCGCGGCGCGACCATCGCGTTCTACCGACGGTTGGATCGCGACCTCAGCGCGAGCGAAGGGCCGCTGCGAGTGGAAGGCGAGCTTCGCCAAATCGCCTGCCGCGCGGGTTGCAACTACTGTTGTGCCCAGGAGGTGACGACCATCCCGATTGAAGCCGAGCTCGTCGTGCACTATGTTCACAACCAGTTCTCGCCGGAGGAGCAGCAGGCTCTGAAGGCCCGCGTCGCCGCCTACAACGCCCAGCCGGCCGGCGCAATGTGCCCGCTCAATCAAAACGGGCAGTGCTCGGTTTATGCCGTGCGTCCGACGCCCTGCCGGGCGTTCCACTCGTACAATGTCGAGCCCTGCAAGACCATCCCGACCGGAAAGCAACTCCCCGCGCCGGTGAATCCGCAGCGCCAGGCGTACACCATTTGCCACACCATGGCGTTTCGAGATGCAGTGGGGCAAGTTGGTCTACCGACCGAAACCGTACGCTTGACCGACTACCTCGCTACTTATCTTTGAGGTCGTGTCGCCGCATGTCGCGGTCCACGTCAAACTTCATGTACGCCTCAAATTCGTCGCTTTTCGGCGGGGGCGGGGGAGGCTCTTCGGGCGCTGGCTCCACTGGCTCGGGCGCGGCGATTCTCGGCAGCCTCGCGAACGGTCGCTGACGCAGCGACTCGCTTTTTAGAAAGTCTTGCTCGCGTTGGACCAACTTCTCGCGCACGACGCGGTGAAACTTGGCGTCGTCCCAAAACGCGGCGGTAGTGCCGGTCCCCGAGAGCTGACTCAGCGGCACGCAATAGACCCGATCAATGATCACCCAGCCTTCGCCGACCCGAAAATCGGCCCGCTTGGGCCGCGCGGTGGAAATGGGGAAGACGTAGCCCTGATGCTCATCGTGATACACGAGCAAGCAGGGTCGCCGCGGCTTATCCGAAAACAGCGACAGCTCGGTGCCATCGGGATTTGCGATGCACACCGAGCCGTCGTAAAGCACGGATTGGGTTTACCCGAACGTCAGTCGCAGGCGTAGTACCACGACCCCTCGGTCGGGTGCGCATCGCCGCTCAGGTTGCCTTCCGGGTTCACGGCCGTCTTGTCAAATTGACCGCCCGCGGTGAGGAACTTGGCATGGCCATCGGTGTAGATGAGCGTGCCGCCGCGAGCACTCCACTGGCGATAGTAGTTGTAGGGCGCGGCGCAATCGTAACCGTAAACATCGCACGCGTTGGGCGTCTTTTTGGTGCTGAACCACGGGACGATCTCCGCACGCATCGCCCGGCTGTTGGCGGGGTCAGAGATCGAGGTCTCGGTCACCACCCAGTTATTGCTCGTCACCGAGTTGTTACTGCTCGATTCGCCAGCGACAACGGTGTGCAGGCATTTGGTGAAGCGATACGAACTGCCGTAGGCTTTGTGATAGGTCTGCGCGCCGGGCACGTCGCTGGCCGTGTAGGGCCCGCCATTGTCCAGCGGGCTCTTGAAAATGTCCTTATTTTTGGCGTAAGGCAGAAGCAGAACTTCCACGCCCTTGTGGCCCGGCTGACTAGCCGCGGGAACGCTGTTATAGGCGTAGAAAATCGGCATTGTGTCGTCGTTGTCGTTGAGGTACAACTTCAACGCCAGGCCTGTTTGTTTGCCGTTGCTCAGGCAAACGGTGTTCTTGGCCGATTCCTTGGCGGCGGTAAATACCGGGAAGAGGATGGCGGCGAGAATCGCGATGATCGCGATCACGACGAGAAGCTCGATGAGAGTGAAGGCTCGTTTCATAGTTTGTCCTAGGCCCCACACATGCGGTGGGGGCGGGGCAAACCAAGCCTCGTGTCCACGCATTCCTACGCTGGCATTATCCAGATCAGGTTTAAGGGTCTCTCGCGATTTCGAGATCTCAGCCAAACAATTGGCACCCCTTGCGGCGGTCCTACTCTCATTATACGTCCCCGATGCCAAAATAGACTCTATGCCTACCTACGTTTATGAGTGTTCGGCGTGCAAGAGCACGTTCGAAGTGGAGCAGCGAATCACTGCCGATCCGCTCACCGCGTGCGAATGCGGTAGCGAAGGCACGGTGCGGCGCATCATTCAGCCCGTGGGCATTGCCTTTAAGGGCGGCGGCTTCTTTGTTAATGACGCGCCCGCGGCTTGCGATAAGGGCGATTCTTGCGCATGTAAGGGCAAAGAGTAAAAAAGTCCGCGCCATTCCCCAGCATTTCTGCTAAGAACTAATTGTCATAGGTGACGATTATGCTCTTTAAGAAACTGTTCTCGCGTCTGGGTGCTTCGCTCGTTGTAGCGACGAGCCTTCTCGGCGCGGCCACGGCCCAGGTCTTGCCGGATGAAGAATCGTCCGGCAAAGGATATCAGGCCAAAACGGATCAACATACATTCTCGATGGCTCGGGGCGTCAACCGCGTAGATACAACTCCCCGCGAGTGGCTGCCGCGTCAGTCCGGTAGTCAGTGGAAGCACACGACTGCCGATTTTAACCCGCAAAACCAGCCCGATCCGGGCCCGGTTACGCAGGACATGGGCGGCATGTTTGAGGCGGAAGCGCCGCCGTTCCAAACGGGGTTCTTCATGACGAACTCTGGTTCGACCCCGCCCGACCCCATGATGGCCGTCGGCCTCAGCGACGTGGCGGCGGTGGTGAACTTCTCGCTCGTGATCCGGGATTTCGACGGAAACCTCATATCCTCGACCGGCCTCAACACGATTTGCAACAACTCGGGCGACTTCGTGTTCGACCCGCATATTCGTTACGACACCTTCCGAAACCGATTCATTGGCATTGCCGCCTCGAAGAACTCGGGGACGGACAACGGGGATGCCCGTTGGTGGATTTTCTATTCCGACAACTCTTCGGCAGAGGGTGATTGGACGGCGTTCTCGGTGAACGCTCGCCTAAACGGGGCCACGGATGACAACGCGTGGATGGACTATCCGCACCTCGCGGTTTCCGACCAAGCGGTTTGCGTAGCGGGAATCATGTTCTCCAACGACGCGACTCCGAGCTACGGCAAGGTGCGCTTTATGGATGCCACCGACGTTTATGACGGCGGCGGCATTGGCTGGTACGACAACTGGAATCTCAGCAGCGACGGCACCGACGATTTTCGTCCCGTGCCGGTGAACTTCAATTCCAGCACCAACAGCTTCTGGGTGTTGGTGGGGAAGGAAGGCGGTTCGAGCCGGGTCACGGCTCGCGAGTACGCGGACTCCGGCACCGATTTTGGTAACAACACGAGTTTGCTCGCTACGCGCCTGATAACAGTGAGTGCCTACGCGCCCGCGCCCGACGCGGACCAGCCGAGCGGGGTTCAAGACCTCGACAACATTGACTGCCGAATCATGCAAGCCGAAGGCATTGACGGCGACATTTACGCGGTGCAGACCGTGGTCGCCAACAGCCGTAGCTACATTCGGGCGTACAAGTTTGATGCGCCATCGGGAGCAACGCCGACCGTAACGTTCAGCACGACGTTCGGTAACTCGGACTTCGACTACACCTATCCTGGCGTGACCGGCACGACCGACGGTGACATGGTCGTCGTGTTCTGCCGTTCGAACTCAAGCACGTTTGCTGAATGCCGTTACACCGGCAAGCTCAGCGCAGACACCTCGCTCGAAGGCAGCGCCTTGCTTAAGGCCGGCGAGGGCACGTATCTGCGCCTCGTGGGTTCGCGCAATCGCTGGGGCGACTACCTGGCCTGTGCGCTCGACCCGTACGACGATCGCAACGTGTGGTTCATCGGCGAATACGCTGAGAGCAACAACTTCTGGGGAACCTGGGTTGGCTCGGCCAACTATAAGGACGACTACGTTGTGGTGGCCAACAACGCCAACATCGCGACCTCGGGCACCGGCAACCTGACGGCAAACGTCAAGGTGAACGGCGTAAATCAGAACGGGAAGTTCCTTTACTTCTATGTCAACAACGTGTACGTCGGTGCCGATGCCAGCGATGCCAACGGCAACTCGAGCTTGCAGTACACGGTTCCCTCGGGAACGGTCCCTGGCCCGGATACGATTCGGGTGGACGCGCTCCGCACGACCACGATCAACGCTGATAGCGATACGGCGACCTTGACGGTGTCGAAGGCCAACTCGGCCATCCAAATCACCAATGAAGCGGGCACGCCGGGCGAAGTGGTGAGCTTCACCATCCAGCTGATTCGGACGACGGACAGCACGGGGCTTTCGGGCAAAACCGTGAACGTCACCGTAAATGGCGTGGGCATCGGTGGCGCCGTCACCAACGCCAGCGGCTTTGCGCAGAAATCGTACACGATCACCAATCCGGTGGGCGTTTACAACGTCACCGCGAGTTTCGCGGGCGACACGCTCTACAACTCGGTCTCGGACAACACTGGGGTCCTGACGGTCAGTAAGGGTCTCACCAACATCGCCGTCCCGGCGGTCAATGGCACGATCGGCTCGAATGCGGCCCTGACCGGCACGCTCACGCGAACCGTGGACGGCCTGGCCCTGAGCGGCCGCACGCTCACCTTTACGGTGGATGGCGTTGGCGTAGGCTCGGCGGTGACGAATGCGAGTGGCCTCGCGACGCTCAACTGGAATGTCACCGCGGGTGTGCTTGGCGCCCGCACATACAGCGTCAGCTGGCTCGGCGACACTCAGTATAACTCGGACTCGACGGCGAGCACGTTTAATCGCTACGCGAACACGACGCTCACCGTGCCGGCCGTAACTGGTCAACGCACGCAAAACGTGGTGCTGTCGGCGACCCTACGCCGAGCGCACGACAGCGCGCTCATCACCGGCCAAACCGTGAACTTCACGGTGGATGGTGCTGGCGTGGGTTCGGCGGTCACCAACGGTAGCGGCGTGGCGAGCCTGAACTACGTGATTCCGGCGGGGGCAACCTTTGGTGCGCACCCGATTGGGGTCACCTTCCCAGCCGCTGGGTTCTTTAACAACTCCAGCGGATCAGGGACGCTGACGGTGGGCTTGCCCAGCTTCAATGGCAACCTGACCTTGCTGCAGTGGGGCGGCTCCAACGCGGTTAACGCGGTGGTGACAGTGCGCAACAACGCCAACGCGATCGTACAGGGTCCCTCAACGGTCGCGACGAACGTATCGGGCAATTGGTCGTTGCCGACCTCGCTCCTCCCCGGTACCTACCGGGTGACGGTGAAGAGTAGTCACTGGCTGAGTCAGCGCGTGCTGAACGTGAGCCTGAACAACACGACGGGAACCGGCACCATTCTGCACGACCTGCTGAATGGCGACTGCGACGGGAACGACATCATTGACGTAGGCGACTACTCAATCCTCGCCGCCGCGTTCGATGCGCTTCTCGATACGGACCCGGGCACGATCGGCAACCAAAGCAGCCCGAACTGGGATATCCGGGCGGATCTGAACGGAGATGGCATCGTTGACATCGCCGATTACAGCATCCTCGCCGGGAACTTCGACAAGTTCGGCGACGGCTAAACCAGGGGTTGGGGACTTGGACTTCGGTCTGGGTCCCCAACATTTTGGGTACACTGATCGTAAGAAATATTGCTGAATCCCAAATGGGCGGCTATGGCCGCCTTTTTTGTTACGGAAGATCGGCGATCGAGGAGAATTTATGGATATCTTGCAACAGTTGAAACAAGTGGCCACCGAGCGCGACATCCCCTTGGACGAACTCGTGTACGAGCTGGAGCAAGCCCTCGCCGTTTCTTATCGCAAGTCGGTCGGCGGAAGCGGGGAAGTCTCGGCCAAACTCGACGGCAAGAAGGGCTGGACCATGACGATCGAAAAGGAAGTCGTGGGCGAAGTCCTCGATCCGAGCTACCAAATGGGCATTGAGGAAGCGCGCAAGCGCCGCGCTGATATCGAAATTGGCGATACATTCCCGGTGGAAGTGGATCCCAATCGCTTTGGTCGCATCGCCGCCAGCACGTTTAAGCAAGTTCTCCAGCAAAAGCTTCGCGAAGCCGAAGTCCGCAAGATTCACGCGACGTTTAGCGACCTGATTGGCGACCTCGCCAGCGGGCTCGTGGCACGCCGCGAAGAAAGCAGCGTGATGATTCAGGTGGACAAGCTCGAAGCCGAGCTTCCCAAGTGGGAGCAAGTGCCGACCGAGCCTTACCGCGCCAACGATCGCCTGAAGGTGTACGTGGTCAAGGTCGAAGACGGCCGCCGCGGCCTCAAGGTCATCGTCAGCCGCACTCACCCGAACCTGCTCCGCAAACTGTTTGAACTCGAAGTTCCGGAAATCGAGCAAGGCATCGTCATCATCCGTTCGATCGCTCGCGAACCGGGTCAGCGAAGCAAAATCGCGGTGGCCACGACCGATGAGCGCATCGACGCCGTTGGTGCATGCGTCGGCCCGCGCGGGGCCCGCGTGCAAGCGATTGTTGACGAGCTCTACGACGAAAAGATTGACATCGTGCCCTTTAGCGAAGACCCGACGACGTTCATCACGAACGCGCTGAGTCCGGCGAAGGTTAACTCAATCAAGATCAACGAGGAAGAGCGCAGCGCGCTCGTCGTGGTGCCGGATGGCCAACTCTCGCTCGCCATCGGCAAGGGCGGTCAGAACGTCCGATTGGCCGCGCGCCTCACCGAATGGAAGATTGACATTCGCAGCGAGACCAACGCGAACGAAGCGAAGTAACTAGCGGTCTGAAGCGTAGACCCCAACTGGCAGGCCAGCCGCATCAAAGAGTGTCGGCTGGCCTGCCGCACTCCACATGTAGCGCACTCCGGTGGGATTCACCACGGAGAAGTTGCTCACGCGCACATTGTTGCCCTCCATCACCGCGGTCGCGGCGATGGGCATCCCCGCCTGGTTCACCAAACTAAAGCCGTTGTTCGCCGTGAGGTGATAGGGCGGGGCGCCCCCAAACACCGGCAGCAACACCGAACCATCGGGTTGCCACGAAGGCGAACCCAAGCGCGGACGAACCGGATTGGCGCCTTGCCCGAACGCCACTTCAAAGAAACTCGCAATGCGAGTCCCGAGCGCTTGTTTGCTCACCGGGTGCGGGCTGGTGATCTCGGGCGTAAGGTCGGCGCTCGGCACCATGGTCGTCGTCGGCGTATCCGCCACGCGATTCTGAATCGCCCGAATCCAGGGGCGGCCATTTGCATCGGCCGTGGTCAGGGGCGTGATCTCGACCACCTGCTGCACGAGATGTTTCCCGCGGATATGGAACATGCGCTGGGTCATATCAAGGAACGCCTTGAGCCGATCTTCATAGGTATCGGCATACTGCGCGTTCGCCTCGCCCTGATACCAAATCAGGCCGTCAACTTTGAAGTTCCGGAGCGGGAAGAGCCCCGCGTTATACACTTGACCGTAGCTAGATGAGGCTTCCTCATTGAGCTCCGCCGGGCCGCCGGGGAGCGTCGCGATAAGGTTGCGCGGCATCCACTCTTCAATGCGCGATCCGCCTCGCGCGACCTGAATAATGCCCACCGGGACCCCAGTTTCCAGGTGAAGTGCCTTGCCCGTGAAGTAGCCAATCGCCGAAAGCGCGCCCACGCTCGGGCTGGTTGCGCCATACCAATACGTGGTCAGGCTCGTAATCGGCGTCTCCGACGGGTTCGAAGAAATGCGTGCGTACCGCAGGTTCGGCAAGTTCACCGAGTTAATTTCGTTGAGCGCGCCGGGAATCTCGGGGTAACCACTTGGCGGAGCGTAGAGCGGCATCTCGGCGTTGCTTTGCCCCATCACCAAAATGACCTTGCCAAACGCCACGTTCCACAAGGTTAGGGTGCCGTCGGCATCGGTGAAGTGAAAAAGGTAGGGACCACCGGCGGGCGGCGTGAAGACTCGGAACGAGAATCGCCCATCTTTGCGCGTGCGAAACGTTTTTGTGACCGAGTTCCACGACTTGGTGAACGTGATGTTCTGCTCTTCGGCGAGAGTGGAGCGGCCTGAAATGGTGAGGTGAGCCCGCGCCGGAAGCACCATGTGCGAGTTGAACGGCGCGTCCAAAATGATCGTCGCTTGGGCAAGCCCAAACGTCGCAATTCCCGCTCCCGCTAGCAGTGCTCGTTTCATTGTTTAATATTCATCAGCCCGAACATCAGGCTTGCAAAAATAAGCGCACGGCATACGGCAAAGAAAATGCTGAGCGAAGTACCCCGCTTGTATCCGTACGTTGCGGCGGCCAAAAAAGCACCGGTTGTATAGATCGCGCTCCCCAATAGCAGACCGATCGTGACGAACTGGCCGTTCAGCACCCCTTGAATCTGAAGCGCCAGCGCCAAAATTGTGCCCACCACCGCCAGGCCGAGCCCGATTTTGCCCGCGATGGGCGGCAGCGGCGATCGCGCGTGACGCGCCGGAGGCGTGGGGGAATCCATAATGACAATTCTTATTGTGACGCATTCCCCCGTTTGGGACAAAAATCTCTCGCAGCTTCGGCAGTTTCTCACCGAGGCTTGCCTTTCGTGTTCGGACGAGCAAATCGCCCGATTCGCGACGTTTCGCGAGGCGCTCTACGATCGCAACGAGGTGATGAACCTCACCCGGGTTCCGCCGGAGGGCTGCGAGCTCCGCCACTTCATTGACTCGCTGCTGTTTGTGGACATGATTCCCACGGGCGCCCGGGTGCTCGATATCGGCACGGGTCCGGGGCTACCGGCGTGGCCGCTGGCGAACGCGCGCCCCGACCTCGACGTGGTCGCCCTGGATAGCTCGGGCAAGATGCTGAGCCTGTTGCGAAGTCAACCGCTGCCAAACGTGGAGGTGGTGGAAGCCCGCATGGAGGACGCCAACTTGCGCGAAGAGTTCGACGTCGTGACGGGGCGCGCGCTCGCGCCGCTGCCGATTCAGTTGGAACTTAGCGCGGCCGCGGCCAAGGTCGGGGGCGCAGTGATCCCGATGCGAAGCTCCAACGACCTTGAAGTCATGAATGGTTTTGTCGGCGAAGGGCTCGGCCTCAGCCTGGAAAGCCACGAGGTCCGATTACTGCCCGGCACGGACGTCGCGCGCATGTTCCCCGTCTATCGCAAAACCGAGGCGACCCAGCCGCGCTACCCGCGCAAGTGGGCCGATATCAAGCGCAAACCGCTCGTCTAGAACAGCGGATTCAGCTTGCCGGTGCTGTCGCCGAACTTGTCAATGTTGATCCCGGCGCGGTCGAACATGCCGAGGAACAGGTTTGTCATCGGCGTGCGATCGTTGTATGTGAGGTGCTGGCCGGTCCGGACGGCGCCGCCCGCCGAACCCGCGAGCAAGATCGGCAAATCGTCGTGGTTGTGACGGTCGCCGTCGCCGATTCCTCCCCCGAACACGAGCAGTGTGTTGTCGAGCAGCGTGCCCGTGCCTTCCTGAATCGAGTTCATTTTCGTGAGAATGTAGGCGAGTTGCTGCATGTGGAAGAGGTCAATCTGGCGCTTCATCTCCATCTTGTGCGCGTCGCGACCGTGGTGTGAAATCTCGTGGTGGCCCTCGTTCACGCCGACCATCGGGTAGCTACGATTACTGCCTTCGTTGGCGAACATGAACGTGCAGACGCGGGTCATGTCCGACTGGAACGCGAGGATCATCATGTCGCCCATCAGGCGAATGTGTTCGCCAAAATCGCTCGGGACGCCGGTGGGCGCCTTGGCCCCCGCGAGTTGGTTGTCCTTTTCAAATTTGACCAAACGCTGCTCAATCTCGCGCACGCCCACTAGGTACTCGTCCAGTTTGCTGGCGTCCTTGGCCCCCAGCCTGTTGCGTAGACTCGCGGCATCTTCCAAAACAAAGTCGAGGATACTGGCGTTCTGCTTGGCCCGTATGGCGCGACTCGCGGCGTTGTCGCTTGCATCGAGTGAACCGAAAAGGCGTTCGAAAACGAGCCGCGGATTGACCTCTTTGGCGACGGGCGTGCTAGCCGTCCGCCACGAAATCGCGCTGCTATAGGCGCAGCTATAACCGCTATCGCAGTTGCCGGCGAGGCCGCCGCGCTCGCAGCCGAGTTCGAGGCTCGCAAACTTGGTGTCCTTGCCCAAGGTTTGGGCCGCCAACTGGTCGGCGCTCAAGCCAACGCGGATGTCGCTGCCCGCGGTCTTAAACGGCTGGACGCCGGTGAGCCATGCGGCGGCGGATCGGGCGTGATCGCCCGGACCATCGCCATTGGCCTCGGCGTACTTTTGCGCCAAGCCCGAAAGCACGTTGATCTTGCCCTGCACGCCCTTGAGCGGTCGCAGAAGCTCGGGGAGTTCGCCGAGTTTCCCGGTCGCCGCGGGTCGCCAATGCTCCATGCTCATGCCGTTGGGCACAAACAAGTAGGCGAGCCGCACCGGAGTTTTGGCCGGGCTCATCGCCAGCGCGCGCATCGGCGACATCGCCTCCAGCGTGGGCAAGGCGACGGCGGTTCCAAGACCGCGCAAGACAGTTCTGCGAGAGATCATTTTTTTGTAGGCGTGACGGGCGGGCGAGGTGCCGGACCAGCGTTCCGCATGGGCGCGCTGAGCACAACACTTTCAATGAGAGACTGAAATTTGAGGCCGTTGGTTTTGGCTTGCTTGATGATTTCGTCGATGTGGCAACGGTCTTCGAGCTTCATGCCACGACCGGTCGCGTAGGTCAGCAAGCGGTCGGCGAGGCTCCGGGTGAAGTCGTCTTTGCGTTCCATGAGCACTCGCTTCAGTCCGCTGGGGCCGTCGAACTTCTCGCCGGTCGGCAAGTCGCCGCTCGCGTCCACCACCGCATTGCCATCATCTTTGGTGCGCCACTGCCCAATCGCGCTGAAATTCTCCAGCGAAAGGCCGAGCGGGTCCATTTTGCTGTGGCACGAGTTGCAAGTCGGGTTTTTGCGGTGAGCGACCATGCGCTGGCGCATCGTGAGGCCCGCGATCTTGGCCTTGTCTTCGCTCAGCGCGTCCACGGCGGGCGGAGGCGGCGGCGGAGGCGTGCCCAAAATGTTCTCCATGATGAACTTGCCGCGCTTCACCGGGCTGGTGCGCGTCGGATTACTGGTCACCGTGAGGAAGCTTCCTTGCGTCAGCACGCCGCCGCGATTCTTGTCCGCGAGCGTCACACGCTGCATGGCCGGACCGCTCACCGGGGGCAGGCCGTAGTGGGCGGCGAGCTCCTGGTTCACATAGGTGTAGTTGGAGTCAATGAATTCCAGGATGCTGCGGTTTTCGCGCAGGATGCCGTCGAAGTACAGCTCGGTTTCATCGCGCATGGCTTGCCGCAAGCTCGGCGTGTACCGCTGGAACATCTCCTGGCTTGGCTGCACCACGTCGAGGCTCCGCAGTTGTAGCCATTGCCCGGCGAAGTTTTCGGCCAGAGCCCGCGAGCGCGGATCGGCGATCATCCGCCGGGTCTGGGCGAGTAGCGTGGCGTCGTCGTTGAGTTTGCCCGCGGCGGCGAGCGTCAGCAGCTCTTCGTCAGGGCAGGAACTCCACAGAAAATACGAGAGCCGCGTCGCCATTTCGTAGCCATTGAGCGGGCGGGTTTGGGTCGTGTTCTCCTCGATTCGGTAGATGAAGTTGGGCGACACCAGGCACGCGGTGATCGCGAGTTGGATGCCGCGCTCAAAGCTCTCGCCATTCTTGTAGGCGAGCCCGGCGATGTCGGTCAGCCGCGCCACCTCGGTGTCGGTCGGCGGCCTTCGGAAGGCGCGCCGCGCAAAGGCGCTGATAATCTGGTTCGCCACCGCATCTTGGTTCGTCGCGTTGGGGCGCGCGAACAGGATTTGGCGGTGACTCGCCGGCATCTGCGTCGGCGGATCCAGCGGCCCAACCTGATCGATGCGCATCACGATGAGGTTGCGGTCGCGCTTTGACGCGTCGTTCTCGGTGGGCTGGTAGTAGTCGTTGATGTAGGCGATCGTCAGGGTTTTCGGCCCCGCGCCAGCAATATCAAACGGGAAATCGAACTTGACGGCCTTGCCCGGCACATCCACGGTTTGGGGAGATTGCCCCTCCAAACTCACGGTCATGCGGGGAAGCTCGGGCCCGGCCAGTTGCCCTCGCGCGGTCACGCTGATTCGATAGCGTCCGGCGCGCGGAAACTCCAGCTTCAGGGTGCCTTTTGCGTTGGTAAAGTAGTTGATGCCTTCGGCGACCGGCGAAGTGCCGCCGATGGACTTGAGCTCGGCCGCTTCAAACTGACGGACTTTCACCTCGTGAACCAGAATCGCGCGGCGAGCCACTTCCTCGGCGGCGGCCAGATACTGCTCCACATGCAGCGGCGAAACGCTCAACACGTCGCCGATATTGTCGAAGCCGTAGCCCACGTCGTCGCTGGGAAAACGATCGGCCGGCTTAAAATCAAACCCAAACAGGTCGCGGATCGTGTTGTTGTATTCCACCTTGTTCAGGCGGCGCATCGTCACTTTGCCGGGCTCGGTCAGGTCGCAATCGGTGGCCACCGACTTGGCGATGGCGTCAATGAGGTTCGTGCGCTCGGCTTTGCTCGGCTGGGTGACGTGGCTCGGAGGCATATGCCCGGATTCAATCGCCTTAAGGACCTTGGTCGTCAGCGCGGATTTAGCGCGCAGATCGCCGGCTCGCTTGAGATCACCCAAGTAGATGCCGGCCATGCTGGCCTTGGCATCGCCGTGGCAGGAGTAGCAGTATTTTTTGACGAGCGGTAACCCCGCGGTCGCAAAGGGATCGGGTTCGGGCGCTTTGGATTGCGCGCCCAGCGAGGCAAGCAGAGCCACCGCGCCGCCGCCGAGAAGAATCGCGTTCTTCATTCTTTGATGCTGATGGCACCCGACGGGCAGGCGAGCACGGTCGCGATGACTTCTTCCCGACTCGCATTTTCCGGACGAATCCAGGGGCGTTCGCGCGGCTTAAAGACGGCCGGAAGGGTCTGCGCGCAGTGCCCGCAATGGATACATTTGCTCGCGTCCCAGTGAACGGTGACGTCGCCGTACGAATAGTCGCGCCGAATCTCGTGAGTACTCATTAACTTACACAATAGTTATACGGGAAGTTTGGCCCAAAACCAAGGGCTGGGGAACGGGTCGGCGTAAGTTGCTGTTGAACGCGGCACAGATTTGTATGGCGGCAGTGCTAAAGGTAGAATGGGCAACCATGTGGTTTCGGTCAAAAGACGCTCAACGCGAAAAGTTTGAGCGCCTTGCCGAACCTGCCTATCCGAGCATTTACGGCATGGCCCTGCGCCTGACCCACGATCGCGAGGATGCCCACGACCTGGCGCAAGAAGCCCTGGTGCGTGCATACGAGGCATTCGATCGGTTCGATGGACGCAACTTTAAGGCGTGGATGCTGCGCATCCTCACGAATCTCTACATCAATAAATATCGGCGGAACCGTCGTGGCCCGGGCACGCTGAGCATGGATGAAGAAAACTTCATGGAGCCGGCGGGCAGCGAATCGGACATTCCCGATCGCCAGGTCATCGAGACCCTGTTTGGCTCGGAAGTTGAACAAGCATTGGCCAAGGTGCCGGTGGATTTTCGCACGGCGGTTTTGCTGAGCGATGTGGAAGGCTTCAGTTATGAAGAGATCGCAGAAGCCACGCAGGTGCCGATCGGCACGGTGAGATCTCGAATCGCCCGAGGACGGGCAATTTTGCGACGCGAACTGGAACTGTTTGCCGAGCAAGAAGGTTATTTACGAAAGAGCAAAGCAGATGAGTGAGTGGCAAGACCTCAATTTATTGGCCGATGGCCAGCTAACCGGCGATGAACTCGCCGCCGCCCAGGCGCGGGTCGCATCCGACCCCGCTGCCAAAGCGGAATACGACGCCATTCTTCAGCTGAAGTCGGCCGTGAAGGCCGAAGTCGCCCCCGTGCCCAATCGCGAGTCTTGGCAGCAAGCCGTTCGCCGACTGGACGAACTGGACCGCGTTCGCCCCGTCGAGCGCGTGGTGCAAAAGTATTCTTGGGCTCTCTGCGGAGTCGTGGCCGCCACTCTTATCGGCGCGCACTTCACCATGCGCGGCGCGGGCAACACGCTTAATCCGGCCATGGCGCAAGCGGGCATCAGCCCCATTCGCGATCGCGCCAGCACTTCCGACATCAGCGATGTGCTGAAGAAAGAGGGCATCATCCTGCCGCCGATCACTCGGCGCGGTCTGCACCCCACCAACTTTGCGCGCATGAGCGTGGATGGTCGCCCCGGCACCCGCATTTGGATGTCGGATGAGCGCGGCGGCTTGATCCTGGATATCGTCGCGGGCGTCAGCGCCATCGAAGGCGGCGAAGTGCCCGGCACCGATCTTACGCGCGTCAAGGTGAACTCGATGAACGGCGTGGCTTGGGTGCGCGGCGGCAACGGCTACATGCTGGTCGGCGATCGCAGCGAGAACGAACTCGCCCAAATTTCGCAGCGCTTGAATCTGCGCTAAGTTTTCTGCAATACTCTCAACACTTCAATCCGGAGGCGAACACTATGATGACAAAATCTGCAACTGAAATCACCGTTCGGCTCCACTTTGCGCTGGCGTAACTTCTTCGCGAGCTTGTGGAAGCCCAATCCGCGCCCTGTTCTAGGGTGCCGACTTTCCATTTGGATTCCACAAACAATTGAAGAACGAGATTTCTCAACAGCTTATCGGCAAGCTGTCGCACCTCAGCGGCGACCAGCTTGAACAACTCAAAACCAAGGCCCTCGCCCTCAAAAAGCGATCCGACTCGGGCGTCGAACGCACCGACTTTGACACCTGGGTGACGCGCGCCCTCCGCAAGGAGGAGCGTCTGGCCGCGCAGGGCGAAGGCGCCGTGGCCGGGCAGATCACTGAGGTCTTTCGCGACCGCGTGATCGTCCGCGTGCCGGATGTCGGCGAGGTTGATGCCGACCTCGGCTTCCAGTTCGCCGTGATCGGCGACCGCGTCGAAATCGCGAGGATGCCCGACCAGTCATTCCGCGTGGCGCGCGTGTTTGACCGCGCGACCAAGCTCTCCCGACCCGATGTCGGCACCGGCCAGGAGCAGTTGATCGTCGCGAACGTGGACATCATCGCCATCGTGGTTTCGGTCGTGAGTCCGCCGCTGCACCCGCGCCTCATCGATCGCTACCTGATCGCGACCCAACAAGGCGGCGCACGGCCCCTGATCGTGGTCAACAAGATTGACCTGCTGGGAGGGGATCGCCGCGAACTTGACGTGCTGAAACCGTACACGGAAATCGGATTGCGCGTCATTTTCTGCTCGACCGCGGATTCGGAGGGGCTGCCGGAACTTCGCGAGGCGATCGCCGGTCAGTGCTCGGCGTTTGTCGGACACAGCGGGGTAGGGAAGTCCTCGCTAGTGAACGGCCTGTTGGGTGAGCAACTGGCCAAGGCGGGCGACATTAGCGATGGCAACCGGCGCGGCGCGCACACCACCACGCGCTCGAAGATTTACGATCTGGACGGCGGCACGCAACTGGTGGACACGCCCGGGATTCGGAGCTTCGGACTGCGCGGGTTAGACTCGGCCACGCTGCGCAGCTACTTCCCGGAGTTCAATGGCATCGCCTGCCGCTTTGGCAACTGCATGCACATTCACGAGCCGGATTGTGGTGTCCGCGAGGCGGTTGAGGAGGGCCAGATTGACGAGGGAAGGTACGAGGCGTACTGCAAAATGATCGACGATCTGTAAGGCGCGTATTAAGAGGCTTTCCGAGCCAACAGCGGACAGCTATCCGGCTGTATCTTAAGTAAGGCCAGCAGATTACCCGTCATGAAGTTGGCTCGCACCTCAATCCTTACAGGTACCACTTGTTTCATGTTCCGATGCCGTCTCCACCCTATGTCCTGTTCACACACTCTAGCTATCTCTAAGATTTGTCCTGTTCAACTCCAATAAATGTCAGAATCACAAGTCATCGGGGAGTGGTCTCAGACTTATCTGAAGCTCAACGCCATCTTCCAGCATTTTATGCAAGAAGTTATTGCAAGTTTCGTGTATTAACCTCAAATAATGGATGCTGTCGCCACTGTCGAGATATTCGTTGATAATCTCAACAATTTTTAAAACACCAGCTTCGTCTAGAAGCGCTGGAAAGGACGCGAGAGCAAGTTGTGTGAGGGAGTTGGCTTCGTGAATTGCAAGTTCTTCGGAGCAAAACAGCAAATACCTAAGCTCTCGATCGATGGTTATGTTATCGAGAAGTTGCATCGCCTCCGCAAACTGTCCTTCGGATGCCCTATTGGAAGCACTATCATACTTATGGATTCGCTGGATCCTTTCTTGTACATGTATGAACAGCTCGATATCTTTCTCGAGGAGAGGGCGGAAATGACTGGTAAGAGTTTGAAATTGCTGGGTTTGCTCATCTCTAAGAATATAGCCCGAGAGGACTCGTCGAACCGTGAGCATTCTATCTTGCGACAAGGTGTTCGGCAGTTCCTCAATCAAAAACGTCATCAGGGCGTGCGCCTTCTCTTCCTGCTTTGTTACCGGAAGTGCAGATAAGTAAACTGAAATTAGTGCGAGCGACTCTGAAAATGAGAAGGCATCATATTTTGAGAGCAGGTCACGAATTTCGGACACTGGTTCGAGCGAAGCAATCTCCTGTTGTAGTTCGTTACTAATTCCAGCTTGCGGGTCCCGATAGTACCTCGCAAACAAATTTGCAAAGCGTGCTTTCGATTCGATTTCTGACCTCAGTAGTTCAACCTCATCCATTCTTTTCACTCACACCTTTTCTAGTCGTTAATTGCGTAGTGTCTTGGCGATGTAAGAAAGGCGCCAACTTATCACACTGGACCTGCGCTAGCGTACTCCTCTGGCTTTCGTGCGCATCTTAAAGGTGCTGGCCGTGCCGCAGGGTCCGCCGTTAACCAAGCTGGGTTACATGGACCCGAATGCACGAGCGCAAAATCCGCCGGAGAGCCCGCTCTCACCCAAAGAGTGTAACCCATGTCTCCGGTATGGACAAGGCGAAAATGGCAGGGGCAACAGGACTCGAACCCGCGACCTACGGTTTTGGAGACCGCCGCTCTACCAACTGAGCTATACCCCTGCGCGGACTCCCATCATACCAAATCACAAGGAGGCTCCGCCCGGCGTAGGTATACTTATGGGCACCGCGCTGGAGCCTCATGGCTCGCGCTCCCAGACTCAAAACACTATGCTAGATCAGCACGATGGACCTTTCTTGACTGACGAACCCGAGCCGCGCTCGGCCGACGCCGATTACGACCAAGAAATGGAGGATCTGCTCCAGGCGGTCGACGACGAACAATCCAGCGACCAGAAGAATATCGAGACCCTGCTCGCCCGCATTGACGAACTGGAAACCAGCGTCCGCGCGATGGAGGACGAGAAGCTGCGGACTCTGGCCGAGAACCAAAATTTCCGCCGCCGCATGCAAGAGCAAGCCGAAACCACGCGCAAGTTTGCCAACGAGAATTTGGTGCGCGAACTGATTCCGGCGCTCGACAATTTTGAGCGTACGCTCGCGGCCTCGCAAAACGGCGCGACGCTCGACAACCTGCTCATCGGCGTGCGCATGATCGACAAGCAGATTCGCGACGCCCTCCGCGGCCTGAACGTCGAGCGCATCGTGGCGCTCGGCCAGCAGTTTGACCCTGAGGTGCACGAGGCGATTGCGACCGTGCCGACCGAAGGCAAGGAATCCGGCGAGGTGGTGGACGAACTCGAAGCGGGTTACACCATGAATGGCCGCGTGCTTCGCGCCGCGCGCGTTCGGGTGGCAGAATAATGTTCGGCACCGACGGCGTGCGTGGCGTGGCCAACACGTACATATCTCCCGACCTCTGCTTCAAGCTCGGGCGAGCCGCGGGGTTGCTCATTTTGCAAAAGGGCCTTGCGCCCAGCGTCGTCATCGGTCGCGATACGCGCATTTCGGGCTCCATGCTCGGCGCGGCGTTGGCCAGTGGATTCGCCCATGTCGGCGTAAATGTGACCACGCTCGGCGTGTTTCCGACCGGCGGCATCAGCTACATCACGCGCACGCAAGGGTTCTCCATGGGCGCGGTGATTTCGGCGAGCCATAACCCGGCGCCCGATAACGGCGTCAAGTTCCTGGCCCACGACGGCCGCAAGATCACCGAGGCCGACGAGGCCGCGCTGGTCGCGATGCTCGAACCGGCGTACGAAATTCCGGTCGGCGAACACGTCGGCACGGTGCTCCCGAACCCTACTTACACGCGGGCTTATCTCGATTTCTTGGTCGGCCTCGTGCCGGAGCGTCTGGACGACATGACCGTCGCGATTGACGGCGCGCACGGCGCGGGATACGAGCTCGGCAGTGAAGTCTTCAGTTCGCTCGGCGCGAAGGTTATCAAAACCGGCGTGCATCCGAACGGCAACAATATCAACCACGAAGTCGGCGCGACCCATCCGGCGACGATTCAGGAACTGACCAAAACCAGCGGCGCCGACTTTGGCATTGCTTACGACGGCGATGCCGATCGGGCCGTGTTTAGCGATCCACAGGGGCGCCTCATTAACGGCGACCGCTTGATGGCCATTTGGTGCGACCACTGGAAAGAAAACCTTGAGCCCAAGGCCGTGGTCGGCACGGTCATGAGCAACGGCGGATTCGCCTCGGCCATGGAGCGCAGCGGCATCTCGTTGCACCGCGCCAACGTGGGCGACAAGTACGTCGCCGCAAAGATGGACGAACTCGGCGGCAAAATCGGCGGCGAGCAAAGCGGCCACATTATCTTTAGCGAGCGCGGCCCCACCGGCGACGGCCTCATCACCGCGCTCGAATTCGCCCGCGTGGTTCGGCGCAGCGGGCGTCCGGTGACCGAGCTGTTCGACATTTACCAACCCTGGCCCCAACTGCTGGCGAACGTGCAGGTGAGCGATAAAGACGCCTTTAAGAACAGCGCCGAGGTGCAGCAGGCGATCGTCGCCGCGGAATCCGAACTCGGCGGACATGGCCGCATCAACGTACGCGCGAGCGGCACTCAACCGATGGTTCGCGTGATGGTGGAGGCCGACGCTTACGACCTCCGCGATCGCGTCTTGGATCAGGTGGTCGCCGCGTTCGAAGAGCATATTGGTGTGGAAAAGGTCAAGCGAGTAGACTTGACGCATGCTCTGGGCGATTGACGTCGGCAATACGCAAACCGTCGTCGGCATCTATTTCGATGGCGATTGGCGTTGTCTTTGGCGGCTGAAAACCGACCATTTTCAAACCGAAGACGAACTCGCGGCGAGCCTGAGCGCCCTGTGCGAGCTCGACGCTATTGAGTTTCGCGCCGACGAAATGATCATCGGCTCGGTGGTGCCGGGCGTCAACGAAACCTGGTCGCGATTCTGCTTTAAGTGGCTTGGCTTTGACCCGACGTTTCTGACCAAAGGCGAGGAAGTCGGCCTGACCGTGCTCTATAACCCGCCGCACGCGGTGGGCGCCGACCGGATCGCCAACACGCTTGGTGGGCTCGCCGTCGCCGAGCCGCCGCTCATCATTCTGGATTTTGGAACGGCCACGACCTTCGACGTGATTTCGCCCGAGGGCCACTATCTGGGTGGCGTGATCATGCCGGGCGTCAACGTTTCCATGCGCGCGCTCACGTCGTCCACGGCAAAACTTCCTCAAATTGAGCTCGCCGCCCCCGACACCGTGATCGGCATGACCACGAGCGCGGCCCTCCAATCGGGCCTCGTTTTGGGTCACGCTGCCGCCGTGGATGCGCTCGCCGCGAAGATTAAGCGCGAGCTGGGCGAGCCGGCCACAGTGCTGGCGACGGGCGGAGTCGGCAAGGCGCTGCAGGACATCTGCACGTGCATCGACCGATACGACGAAAATTTGACGCTCGATGGCCTACGCCTTGCGGCCCAGTTGCTGTCAAAATGATTGCGAATCTATCATTGATTGCGAAGCGTCTATCCTTGGTAGTGGCGTTTTTGGGCCAATCACCATCCGTGACTTCATCATGTTGAATCTGCGTACCCGTACACTTCGAGCCGGCCTCGGACTCGCCCTCTTGGGGGCTGTCGTTGCCGCGTTCGCCCAAAGCCTGACCGTGACTTCACCGAGTTCCGGCGAGTTCTTGGGTCTCACCAATCAGCTGAAGTTTCTGATTGACGGGGCAACGAGCCAAGCCAAGGTGGTGGCGACCACCACCAACACCGGCAACTCGTCCATCTCCTTCCGCACGGAAGGGCTGTTCGACCCCGATAGCAACAACAAGATCAACGGTTCGCTCAACTTGAACTTTGACGAAGCGACTCCCGCCGGGACTTACAACATCCGCGTGGAGTACTTCTCGCAGGGCAACATTATTCAAACGCGCAACATCAGCAATGTCCGCATCGACACGAAGGCGCCGAAGTTCCGAAACCTGGCCCCTGCCAACGGCTCGTTCCTGAGCGGCCTGATCCCCATTTCGGCTGAACTCGAAGAGCCGAACGTGGACCTCTGGACGGTCAAGGTCAACAGTCGCGACATTCCGAGCAACACCGGCTCGGGCACCGCGATCAGCGTCATTTGGGACCCTTCGACCATTGAGCGCGACGGTTCGCAAACGATTTCCATTGAAGCCAAAGACCTGGCTCGCAACTCGGCTTCGCGCCAGATCGTGGTCAACCTCGACCGCATCAAGCCGTCGGCCGCGGTGCGCAGCCCGAGCACGATCGGCTATCGCCCCGGTTCCACGATTCCGGTGCAGATTGATATCACCGACCAGTTCGACGGTTCGGTGCGCGGCACCGGCGTCAGCGTGATCCTGCGGACCATGGATGGCCAGTTCATTCAAACCGTGGCTCGCCGCGCGATTCGCCAGAACGGCAATGCGCTGCAATGGGTTGGTCGCATTCAAAAATCGAACCGCATCCCCAGCCAATTTAAGATGGTGGTGACGGTGCAAGATCGGGCGGGTAATCAGGCGGTTACCCAAGAAGTCGTGGTACGGTATGGGAATTAGGTTAAACGGAATGAACCTTCGTCATAAGCTTATTGGTGTTCTTGTCGCCGCGTTTGCCCTGGGGGCAAGCGCGGTTGCGCAGATTCCGGACCTGCTGACCGGCCTTGATGCCGGCGGTCGGGCCATGGGGATGGGCGGATCGCTCTACGGAACCTCCGCCGACTCGTTCTCCGCGCTGAGCAATCCGGCGGGCCTCGGCTACGTTAGTGGCCGTCAGGTGACGCTCGCGTTCCGCAACTTGCCGGAATCGGCAACCACCGCACAAAACAATTTCCGCAATCCGGACCTTTCCACCGACGCGGGCTCGGGCGATATCGGCCTGACGCATGCGGGCCTAGTGCAACGCCAAGGCAAGGGCGCCATCGGCCTGAGCTACACCAAACTCGGTCACATCAACGATTCGCGAGTGGGTCTCGGTGACCTGACGTTGGACGCGGGCACGAGCATCCGCAACTACCGCGAAAAGCAGCGCGCGAGCATTGACATGTTCACGCTTGCCTATGGCCAAGCGGCCAACGCGACCGGCTACACCTATGGCTTTGGTCTGGTGTTCGCTTCGACTTACGTACGCAACACACAGAGCTACGATCTGGTCTCGGGCGGCAACGCTAACCCGACCACTCCGCTGGATATCTCGGGCTCCGGGAACGGCGTTGGCGTCGTCGCCGGCATGCAATATGTCCCGAAGAATTCAAAGATGGTCTACGGAGTTTCGGTCCGCACACCGATTGATCTGCAGGGCAATGCGGGCACGTCGCAAATCCTCGACCGGATTCCTGGTCGGCTGGAACTAAGCGTGGCCAAGCGCCAAGAAAACTATCGTGGCGAAGGCAACTACCTCCTTTACGGCGCATCGGCCGGGCGAACCTTTGGCTCCAACTACGGGCAGCTGTTCCAGCGCAAAGGCCAGTTCTTTGGTGGCCTCGGCGTGGAGTTTAATCGCGTGATGGGGAACGCTCGCATTCCGCTTCGTGTTGGTTATCAAGTGATCCCGAACGCGGGTCGCGGCTTTAAGGATCGAAACTCGCTCACTTTCGGAGTCGGCTATCGTCCTTTTGATCAGAATTATTCGGTAGATCTCAACTTTGCCACATCGAGCGGCTCGTTCGATCGCGGCATCGCGATCACCTATCGGCTGAAGTAAGAGTACTTAAACATGGTTTCACGGAAGAGCTTAGTCCTTGTCCTTGCCCTCGCTTGCGGGGCCGTCTCGTTTGCCCAAAGTTGGAGCGAATCGTACGAGGCCGGTCTGCAACATGCGCGCACCCAAAAGTGGGTAGACGCGCGGGTGGCATTTCGCCGAGCGGCATCCATGCGGCCCGAAGATTTCGCCCAGGCGACCACGCTCCCCGGTTCGGTAACCGATCCGCAGTTGTGGCGCAACGGCGCTCCCTATAGCCCCAACTTCCTGGCTGCCTACGCGGGCATGAAGCACGCCGGCACTCTCAAGGAAGATGCCACGCGCACCGACCTGCTCAAGCGAGTCGCCGAAGAGTTTAAGATTTTGCTGGCCAAGGGCCAAAAGGCACCGGAAACGGTCTTCTTCCTCAACAACACCTACGGCATGCTCAACATGACCGAGGATCAGAAGGGCGTGTTCGCGCAAGCCACCAAGCTGAGCGAACTCACCTGGCGCGTGGATGGCGAAGTGATTGCTCCCGATGAAAAGGCGGGCATGACGGCGTTTCTTTCGCAAGCCGCGAACAGCGGCTCGGCTGCCACGGTGACCGTGGAACCTGCGGTCAAGCCCGAGACGGCTCCGGCCACAATTCCGGCCACTCAGGTCGCCCCGCCGGTGAATCCGCCCAAGAAGGACGACGGCCCCAAGCCGACGAACCCGACTAGCGACGACATGCCGGTGCGCACCAAGCCGCCCAAGACGAACAACCCCAACACCGGCCCGACCGGCATTCCGATGCCGCCGGAAAAGGTGCTGAGCAAGTACGCTTTGATCATCGGCAACAGCGCGGGCAGCGCGCCGGGCAGCATTGACTTTGCCAGCTCCGACGCCGAAGCGGTCAAGAATCAGTTGATTCAGTTTGCTGGCTACCAAGAAGAGAATATCCGCGTGCTCGCCAACGTAAGTGGCGTGGCCATGCTCGATGCCGCTCGCAAGCTTGCCGAGTCCGTGCCGGAAGATGGCGTGGTTCTCATCTATTTCTCGGGCGTTGGTGCCCATATCGGCGGCAAGGATTACCTGGCCGGCGTGGATACCGCCAAGCTCACCGACGCCAGCACCATGCTGGAGAAGTCGGCTCTGTTCCGCGTGTTCATGCAACGCTCGGCGAAGATTTTCGCCTTCTTCCAGGTCAACCGCCCGATGAATCGCGGCGACTTCTTCGGCAAGGAAGACATGATGGTTGGCCAGATCGCACAGATGCAGGCGACGATTCCCGGCGGGAAGGTCAGCAGCATTATGAAGGGCGGTAAGGCTGTCGGCCTGTTCACCGATGCCTTTGGCAACGCTCTGCAAGCAATGCGCACCAACAAGGTGCCGATCCTCGAGTTCGGATGGCAAGTCTTCGAAAAGATTCGCTCCGGCGGAGGCTCGGGTGCTCTGGCTGGCGGTTCGGCTCAGGTGCCGACGCTTCCGAGCTACACCAACATGAGCGCCGACACGCGCTTCTAATCGGAGGAGAGCCGTGCACGGTTCACTCCCGACATCACATCTCAAGGTGGTCCGAACCCTCGCTGGGTTCGGACCTGCCTATTTTGAGGACTTTGTTTTGCCCCAGTTTTATGGCGCAGCTCGCGTGGATCGCGGCGACGACGAGGCCCTAGCCGCGGCTCTCGATGATCCTATCGTCGCTCTGCGCTTGTTCCTGCGTTCCTACGCATTCGCGCGGCGCGGCAAAGATCGGCAACCGCTTTCCGACGCGGCTTCGGGCGCGCTCAAGCGCGCGGTCGAGGCCAACGGCCCCGACGCCCTGCTCAAGGGCGAAGACGGCGAGGCGGTGTGGGACTTCTTTGTGGAAGAGTGCGCCGAGCAGCGCATCAAGCCGATGGAGCAGCTCAATCGCGGCGTGGTCCAAGGCATGGTCGAACTCGCCCAGGAGGTCTATCGCCTGCCGGACCAGCCTTCCATTTGCACCTGGATCCGAGTGGCGATTGAGAATCGCGGTGAACTCGCGCTCCTCTTTGAGAGGATCGTGGACATTCGTGGGGTCGGCCCGAAAACCGCGTCGTGCTTCTTGCGGGATGTGGTCGCCGTGTTTGACCTGGAAGAGGATATCCCGAATGTGGACCGGCTGATCATGCAGCCGATTGACCGCTGGGTGCGGAGCATCACGCTGCGTTACGCGCCGGACATTCACGATGAGGACCCGGTGGATTGGGTGCTCGCGGGCAAGGCGTACCGCTTGGCGCGGCTGGCCGAGGTCGGCGGAATTGACTACAACATGGGTTGTACGTGGTTTGGCCTGAAACAAGTGCGGCGCCCGGAACTTCTGGACGCCGCACTGCGGGCCGTCGAGCGGGATTGACCTAGCCCACCAGAAAGTCAGCCGCCTCAATCGGGATCGCTTGGTGCTCGGGGAGCTTGCCCGCGAGCGTGGGTTGATAGGGAAAAACGCGGTGCGCCAAGAACGCGAGATGTCCATCGCGGTCTTGAGTTTCGCCGATGAGCGTGGCGTAGGGCGAGCAGATAATCGAGTGCCCATCGCGGCGATACGTCTCGTCGAAACAGGTCACGTTGAGGAGCCCCGTTTCGTCTTCGAGGTCAAAAAACACGACTCGGCGACCGCTTGGCGTCGGCGGGAATCGCAGCCGAATCGGGTTGCCGACCACGATCGCCTTTGCGCCGGGGCGCAGTTGCTTGGTTTGCTGCGTGGTGAGTCCGCCCCGCGCCAGCACGCGCTCTCGCTCAAACGCCATGAGGTGGTGGTGCACGTCGAGGTTGAGGATGCGCCGCTCAAACACGGCGCGCTCGGCGATGCTCCAATCGGCGACGCCCTCGGGCATGGGCGGGGTGGGGAAGTGCAGGTCCAGCGCCGGTTGGTGCGACGAGCCGCTCCGCACCGCGAATTCTAAAGCGTCGGGGATGGCCAGCATCATCGCCCGCCGATTGTCGTGGAGCGCATCGAGCGCGCCGCACATAATCAGCAGTTCCAGTTCGTCGCGGTTGGGATTGACCTGCCGAACGAACTCAAAAAGCGAGCGGGTGGCCGCCTCGGGCAGGGTAAGAATGCGTTGCCGCAGATTCATTGAGATGCCCTCGATCTGCATGAGCCCGATGCGGATGCCCGCGTTGGGGAGCACGATGCGCGGGTCCATGGCCGACTGCACGCTCTCCACCGAGAACTGCAATTGGCTGCGCTGCACGCACGGCGGCAGAATCGCGGCTCCGCGCGAGCGCGCCTCGTTGATGATGGTGCACGGCCCGTAATAGCCGGCGGGTTGCGCGCTCAGCAGGGCGGCGAAGTATTCGGCCGGGTAATTTTGCTGGCAATAGATGGAGCGGATGGAGACCTCGGCAAAGGCCAGGGCGTGGCCCTGAGCAAAGCCGTAACCCTTGAACGCGGCGACCAATTCGAAGACGTGCTCGGCGACCGCCGGCGCATAGCCTTGGCCCAAAATTCGGCTCATCACCTGCTCGCGAATCTGCCGTCCGTAGTCTTCGCCGCGCCGCTTATGAATCGCCTCGCGCGTGTCTTCGGCCTCGCCCGAGGAGTATCCGGCGAAGGTCTGGAGCAGCTGATCTACCTGTTCCTGGAACACCACCAGCCCGTAGGTGAGGCCCAGAATTTGCTCGAGGTCGGGGTGGACGTAGGTGAATGGTCGCCCGCGTCGCCGCGCGATGAGCTCGTTGATTTTGACCGCGCCGCCCACGCCGGGGCGGATGCCCGCCTGCACAAGGCTGGCGTCGTGCAGGTTCGCCGTGCGCATGCGAATGTGGGCTTGCCGCATGGCGGGTGAGGCCGATTGCGGGATGCCGATGAGCTCGCCCGAGCGCATCGCCCGGTAGGTCTCCTCGTCGTCAATCGGCACCTGTTCCACCGAAAATCCCGGTTCGCGAACCCGGAGCCGGGTCTGCGTGCCGGAAAGCACATCCTGCCCGCGCAGGCAAAGAATGTCGAATTTGTCGAAAAAGTGCTTGGCGCTGCGCTTATCCCACTGAATAATCCGCAGATGCGCGGGCTCGTCGGGGTCCGGTTGCCCGAGGTCATCATCAATCGTGGTCGCCGAAAATTGGAGCGGCACCGTCTCGGCCATCGGGCGATCGGAAATGACCACGCCCGAGGAGTGGCTGCGCATGTTGCGCGGCACGTCCATCATCCGCTCGGCAAGCTCCATCACCCAGCGAAATCGTTCGCGCGGGATGTTGCTGTTGCGGAGCTCGGGCCGGTTTTCCAGCGCGCTTTCGATATTGCGCGGCGAAATGCCGCCATGGAGTTTTTTGGCGAGGAATCCGATGACCGCCGGGGGCAGCCCCATCACCTTGCCGACCTCGCGAATGATGCCGCGCGAGCCGTAGGTGCCGACCGCGGCGACGGTGGCCACGCGATCCACGCCGTACTTTTTGGTCACGTAGGTCCGCACATCCTCGCGCCGCGCGGCCTCAAAATCCACATCAATGTCGGGTCGCTTACTGCCGTCGGCGGGCAAAAATCGGTCGAAGTGGAGCCGGTGGGCAAAGGCATCAATCCGCGAAAAGCCGAGGCAATACGAAACCGCGGCATCCACCACCGACCCGCGACCGGAGAACAAAATGCCGTGCTCGTTGGACCACTGGCAGATATCCCACATCGTCAAAAAATGGTCGGCAAAGTTAAGATCGCAGATGCGCGTGAGTTCAAAATCCAGGCGTTTGCGCAGGGCGGCGGTGATTTTGGGGTGCCGCGCGTGCGCGCCGGCCCACGTGATTTCGCGCAGGGCGTGCACCGGATCGGGATAGAGCTGCGGCAGGCGGGTGCGGCTGGGCAGCACGTCGTCATCGCAAAGCTCGGCAAAGCGCAACGTGTTGGCCAGCAGGTCGGGGCGATCGCCGAAAAGCTGCGTCATCTCGCGCGCGGTGCGCAAGTAGCGCTCGGCGTTGATTCCGCGCTGCGGAGCCTCCCAGCGCGGCGCGGGTTGGTGCTCGTCGCGGCGCGGTTTGCGGCCCGTAATCTCCTCCACCAGGCTCAGGCTCTCCACGCAAACTAGCGTGTCTTGGCAGAGAAAATGCTCGGGCCGGGCGTGGGTCACCAGACCGCCCGCCACGCAGGTGAGGCTGTGGGCGGCGGCCAAATCCTCCAAGCGGCGGTTGACGCTCATTTCCCACGGCACAAAACTGCGCTCGATGCTGATCCAAACCGGCATCAATTCGCGCATGCGCCCGATCCACTGCTCGGCCTCGCGATCTTGATTGTGGGCGAGCATCAGGTTGACGGGGCTGTTGTGGCCGCCGGTGAGGCAGACCAAATCGCCGGCGTAGCGGGCAAGATTCGCCCAGGTCGCCATGGGGAACCGCAGCGGCTGCTCCAAATGGCAGGCCGTGATGAACTGCGAGAGGTTGCTGTAGCCGCGCTTGCTCCGCGCAAAGAGGGCAAAGCTCCCGCCTTCGGGGAGCTCAATCGTCGCGCCGATGAGCGGCTTGATGCCCGAACTGAGCGCGCGCTTGGTGAACTCCACCGCCCCGCACAGACTGAATCGGTCGGCGAGACCGATCGCGCGCAAGTCGGCTTGCGCGGCCAGCACCGGAATCTCCTCGGCGAGCATGCAGCTTTGGCCGAAGCTGTAGCCGCTGAGCGTGGTGAGCAACCCCACCGATTCCGGGCGCGCCGATCGGATGAGCGTGGTCGGCCCATCGAGCGGGTCGGGTGGAAGGTAGCCGCACGCCTGCGCCACCTTTTCGTCGCGCCGCTTTTGGATCCGCAGACTCCAGTCTTCGGTGTGCTTTTCCGGTTCGGGCTCCGAGATCGGGGTGAGCGCCAGCGGGTTGAACTCGCGAATTTCTTCTCGTCGAATCCCTTTGGCGTCCAAAAATTGGGTGATCTCGCGGGGGCTTTCGTATTGCCACCACTCCCCAATTTCGCGCCATTGCGCCATCACCTCCCGCGACTTCATGACCTACACCCGCGCCGACCGTCCGGGGCCGAAGTTCCAGGCTTGCAGCACCTGCACGCGGCGGGGCCGCGGCAACTCGCCGGCGCGCTGCACCACGGTGTCGCCGAGCGCTTTCTTCAGCGTGTTCAGGGCCATGTGGGCCGCCGCTTGCGCCTCTTTGCGATCGGGCAAACCGTCCAGTCGCGGCTGCGCCTGACCCTTCTTTTCCAAGCCGCGCAGCTCCACCTGCAGGCGCACCAGGGCCTGATGGGCGGGCGGCAAGGTGAGTGTGATCGCCCGATAGAGCATCGCTTGACCCGAAAGCGGTTTGGCAAAGGGACGGCAAATCTCTTGCCGCTGACCATCTTCCCATTCGAGTTCCAGCACCAACTCCGAACTCGTCTCGTCGCGTTGCTGTAGCTGAGTCACCAGGCGCTCGCTCAGGCGGCGCGCGATTCCTTGCAACGTGGCCTCCTCGCTGCACCCACCGGGGAACTCAAACGCGGCCATGATGCGCTGGTCGGGGTAGCTGGTGCGCAGCGATTGCCACGGCCCGCCCTCGCGAGCCGCGACATAGGTGGAATACGCCATACCCAGCTGGCGACGAAGCACCGCGGCGGGCACGGTGTCCACGTCGCGCAGGGTGGGGTAGCCCAAAAATAGCAGACGCTCGCGTGCCTTGCGCTCCAGCGGTTCGCACTCCATAATCGGGCACGATTCCAAAAAGCGGCGCGGATGGCGAATGGCTTCCTCCCATTGCAATTGCCAAGCCAGGCGATCGTAATCGGGCATCAATTGCGCGCACCGACGCGCCACCCATGGGCTCGAACCCATGCCGATGACGGCGCGATATCCCGCGCGGCGCAAGGTTTCGTAAAGCTCCAGCGCCGGACCGGCCGGGTCGGGGTGACCCGAAAAATCGAGCAACGCCTCGTGCGCCAAAATCGGCTCCAGCCGATCCACGCAGGTGAGGCAGCGATTGAGCCACAGATTCCGCGCTTCCTCAAAATCCGACGCCGAATAGACGCGAAACGCGAGCGGCATCCGCAAGAGCGTGCGCGCCTCGCGGGTAGTCATCCCGAGGCGGATTCCAGCTTCCTGAGCCAGCGGACACGCGGCCAAAACCAAGTCGTCGTGAAGCAACACGCGCGGTGTCTCTTCGGCTTGGGGGAAGTAAAACCCATCAATTCGAATGTAGACGAAATGGTACATACGTCTACTATTATAACGACATGTCTACTGAATCACAAGAGTAAACAGGACCTTTTTTCGCAAAAAAGTGCGGTGGAAAACTCTAGCCGTAAACCAGCATGGAGCCGAAGTGGCCAGCGACCGTCAGCACGATGCAGGCCGTTGCCAAAAACGCCCAATATCCGGCGCTCACCGGTTCGCGACCCTTGCGCCACCACGCCACGCTCAGCATCAGCACCGAACTCGACACGCCCAAAATGAGGTGGATCAGCACGGTGCCCTCAAAGGTGTATTCGTTTAGATAGCGCGCTAACAGGCCGCTGACGACCGCCCCGATTGAGGCGATGGCGCCAAAGCCCAGGTTCCACAGCGCTGCGATCCGTAACTCGGGTCGCTTGCGCCAATGCCCCAGCGCATCCAAAAACGCGCCGAACAGAAACAGGGCTACGGGGAAGTGCACCACCAATGGGTGGAAGCCATGCTTCGGAATCGGGGAGGTCGCCGCTTCGGTCGGCGGCGTGGCGGCCGATGTCGAACCCGTCGCGGGAGTGGACAACGCATCGCCGGGGAGTTTGCCGGCTTCGAGCTCGGCCATGTTGCGCGCGCCGTCCTTGTCGGCATCATCGTTGGCAATCGCCCAGAGAACTTGCGCGTTCAGTTCGCGTTTGGTGAGCTTGCTCTTGATCTGCAGGCCAAACGGATTGAGCTTGGGCGGGCCGCCCAGATGGCACGTTTGGCACTTCGCCGCCTCGTAATCCGAGCCTTTGATGGGCATCACAATCTTGTGCAACGAATCCAAGAACGGCGGAATCGCCGCTGCCGGGATCACCAACCCCACGAGCAAAATCAGCGCCGCGAGAACTCTCATTGTCGTAGGTTGGCCGGAAGGCCGTTGGGGAACATCTCGCGGATGTGCTCTTTGATGTGGCCAATGCGGTTGCCCGGGTTCGGGTGCGTGCTCATGAATTCGGGTTGCCCGCGGCCCCCGCCGGTGGCGCGTTCCAAAATCTCCATCACGCCGATCATCGAACGCGGATCGTAGCCCGAATCCACCATAAACTGCAGGCCGAGTTTGTCGCTTTCAAGTTCGTCTTCGCGGCCATATTTCATGTTGATCATGTTGCCCACCATCATCGCCAGTTGCGCGGAGTTTTGGCTCCCGCTGGCCATCACCGCGGCCCCGGTCAATCCCTGCGTGAGTTGTTGTTTGGCCATGCGCTCCGCGCCGTGACGCGCCAATACGTGGCCAATCTCATGGCCTAAAACGCCGGCGAGCTGGGCCTGAGATTCAAGTTTGCCGAGCAAACACTCGGTGATGAACACCTGCCCGCCCGGCAGGGCAAACGCGTTCACCGTATCGCGATCGGCCAACAGGTGAAAATCAAAGCGATAGTCAGATTGCGCGGCGACCGAGTTGCGGACCAACTCGGCGCCCACTTCTTTCACCAGTTGCGTGGCGCGGGCATCGCGGCTCTCGCCACGGAATTCTTGCAGCATCTGCGGTAACGCTTGCAGCCCCATTTGAACTTCTTGGGCGGGCGTGATGCTGCCAATGTGCTGCACTTCGCCCGTCACGGGGTTCTTTTGCGAACTGGAATAGTAGGAGCAAAGCGAGAAAAGAGCAATGAGAACCGCAATTGCGAGCCTCCCCTTCATCATATCCATGCCGGAACCCTGGCGCATCATACGCTCATTTTAACCCGACCGGGTAGCCTAATTGCCATGCTTTACTTCCTGTGTATCGCGGTCTTGCTGATTGCCGGTGGGATCGTGGCGTACACAGCGAGCCAAGCACGCAACGGTAACAATCACGATGCAAGGTAAACGGGTTCTTGTCACTGGTTCTTCGCGAGGCATTGGCCGCGCGATTGCGCTTCGATTGCGCGAGGCGGGCGCCTCGGTCGCGGTTCATGGCGCGCGCGGAAAGTCCGCTGATTTCAGCACGATCATCAAGGAACTGGGCAACCAGGCCGCGGGCGCATATGCCGCTGACCTGAGCGATCCAAAGGCCTCGGAAAAGCTGTTCCAAGAAGTGATTGACGACGGACCCTTGCATGCGGTGGTCAACAACGCGGGCATTTACATGCCGATGGATTTTCTGCGCTCAACGAGCACCCAGTTCGACGCCACGTTCTATCGAACTTTCGCTGTTAATTTCGAGTCCCCCTTACGACTCTGCCGCGCGGCTGCGATCTATTTTGCCGAGCGCGATGGCGGCAAGATTGTCAACGTGTGCAGCCGGGTTGGATTCAAAGGCGAGGCTGGCGCGGCGCTGTATGCCGCCTCGAAAGCCGCGCTGATTAACCTCACAAGGTCGCTGGCCATGGAGCTTGCGAGCAAAAACGTGCGGCTGTTTGGCATTGCGCCGGGCTGGGTGGATACCGCCATGGCGCGCGAAGGAATGAACGATCGATTGGACCAAATTTTGCGAGATATTCCGGCGGGCCGCATGGCCTCGCCGAAGGATTGCGCGGCGGTGGTGAACTTCCTGCTCAGCGATGAGGCGGAGTATCTCAGCGGCAACGTGATCGATATCAACGGGGCGAGTTACTTCCATTGAAGCCGTTCGCCGCAGCTTTGGTGTGCCTGGCCGCGGCGAGCGCGTGGGCCGATTCGACCCGAATCCGCCGCACCTTGGTCGGCGGCGCGACGATCTTTGTCGAGTCGTTTAAGGATGCCGAGAAAGTCAGTCTCCAGGTCATTGCCTCGGCGCGCGGAACTGAAGATTCCGCCGAAACTCATGGCGCGCGCCACTTGCTCGAGCACCTCGCCGCGTTGGGACGAACCGGCCAAGTTGACGCGCTGCTCGAAGGCGAAGGGCTGTACCTCACCGCTGCGACGAACCTGGAAACGATGCGATTTGAGGTCAGCTGCCGGCGCAGTCAGGTGCCGCTGGCGATCCGCGCGCTCGACGACATTCTGAGCGGATTACGCGTCAGCGAAGATGACATCAAGCGCGAGGCCCGCCTGATCAAAGAAGAATTGGCTTTGGTTTCGGATCGCCGCAACCGGTTCCGCGAGATCACTGAGATGGCGCTCGGGTCGCCCGCGTGGGATCCGCTGGGCACGCCAGAACTCATTGCTCGCGTCACGCCGGATGCGCTGAAAAAGCTTCATCAAACTCACTTTTGTCAAGCGAACCTGACCGTGGTGGTGAGCGGCGCGGTGAGCCTGACCGAGGGCGAGACTTGGGCCGATCAGATTGCCAAACTTGCGCCAGCGAGCCCGGCGTTGCCACTGGAATGGCGAGCCCGTCCGATCGCGCAGACCGCGCGCATGCTCAACGATAACGCGTGGACCTTCGCCATGCCTTACCGAGAGCTCACCGCGCCCGATTCGATTGCCCGCATCGCGCAGGCATTTGGCTTGGCGACATTGGCCGGCGGGGAAGTGAGTTTTTCGCCCGCCCGCGACCACGGCTTGGCGATGATTGACGTGCCGAACGACGACACCTACCGCTGGGCCCTGGCGCAGAATGCGGACGCGATTACGTGGTACGGGCTGCGGGCGATGCGTCGTTGGTTCAACGCCGAGGCTGCGGATCCGACTCGAAGCGGCACGCTTCGCGGGCGTCTCATCGCCGCGCAACCCTTCTTGACGCCCGAAAAGGTGCTCGAGGCGATCGCCGATCTGAAGGCTCCGACCAAAGCCAGGGCCTGGGAGGAGTGGCAACGACTATGCCGATCTTAGCCTCCGCTTGGTTGTTGGCTCAGGCGGCGCTGCCGCCGGTTGATGAAATTTATCTGCCCACCAGTCCGGTGCTGGCGGTGGCGGCCGTCATTGATTTGAAGGGCGCGACCGACGGCGAAGAAGCAGCGCTGCAGGTGCTGGCCGGTTGCATGGAGCAAGGCGGAAAAACCTACACCCGCGCGGCCATGGCCAACACCGATGGCGTGGCCCAGCTGCCAGTGGTAGAAGCAGGGCAGGGGTACTTGCTCATTCGCATGGCAGTGCAAACAAGCACGCCCGATGTGGCCGCGCCGATGCTGGCCTCGCTGATCACCGAGCCGATTGTCAACGAGGATTCGGTGGCCGCGGCGCAGTCGCGGCTGTCGGTTTCGCCCGACCTGCTCAGACGGGTTTGGCGTCCGGTGGAGTTCAAGGGCGACGTCACCGAACGCGACGTGCAGTACGTGTTGCGGAAGTTTGTCCGACCCGAGCGGGTTTCATTTTGTTTGGCGGGGGCCTTTAAGGCGGGCGACGGCGTCGCCGCCATGCGCAAGGCGAATTGGACTTGGAGCGATCTGCCGGAGCGGCGCGAATTTTTGCGCCACAAGCGCTTCCCGCTGACCACCTCACTGGCCGAGGCGAATGCTTGGACGACCCGCTTGCCGCTCGCAAAATCGGGCGCGGGCGTGAGCACGGCGATGCTCGCGGCGAACCTGTTGGGCGTGGGCAAAGCCTCCACAATGTTCCGCGTGCTTCGCACCGACCTGGCCTACTCCTATCGGCAAGAGGCAACGTTGCTCCCAACCCGAGAAGGATGGCTTTTGGGCCTCTCCGCGTTTAGCACTCAACGCACCACGACCGAAACGGTCGCCGCCCAACGGCTGCGGCTGCAAGAGGCCGTGAGCAAGTGGACCGATGCCGACCTGCTGCGGGCGAAGCGGCAGTGGCTGGCCGCCAACGACGGCGTGTTTCCGTTTGATCCGGCGATGTCGAGCCCCGGCATCGCCATCGGCGACGGCGCGTGGGGCGAGTCGGCCATGGGCGCACTCAACCGCCTCATTATCGGGCGGCCACTGTCGCGTTCGATGCTGCTGAGCATGACCGACAACCCAAAGATCGGTGACGTCCGCGCGCTCGCGACGAAGCTGCTTACGGAAGGTCAGGTTCAGATTCTTCCGGCTCGTTGAAATCTCCGCTCTTGCGGCACAGCGACACGAAGTCGCAGTTGCGGCAGAGCGGTTTCCACGTCGGGACCACGTGTTCCCAATCGCGATTGAGCATGTGATCGCCCAGGAAGATGAGCTCCCGCCGAAACTCGGTGAGCTCGTCTGAGGTCGGAGTGTACGAGGTGCTGTCGCCGGTCTGGAGGGCCAGAATCGTGCTGGTCACGGGCCGATCCGGGAATTCTTCGCGGATCATGAGCTGGTAGCAGTTCATCGCGAGGTCGGATTTCAGCATGTCCAGCGGCGTGGCCGATCGCATGGATTTGTAATCAACGATCTCCAAGCGGCCATCGGGATATTCGTCGAGGCGGTCAATCTGCCCGACCAAATCGAACTGGCCGAGGTCAATTTTCATGCGCTTTTCCACCGCGATGGTGGTCGCCTCCGAGGGCCGGTCGAGGTGTTGCCGCACGTGGCCCTCCAAAATCTCGACGCCCGTACCCCAGGCTTCCTCCATCTCTTGCTGCGAATCGTAGCCGGATGTGAGCCACGATTCTTCTAAGGCGGCTTTCGCCTCGGTGAGGGTGCTCACGCCTTGATCCTCCGAATCATGAAATCGCTCCAAGACTTTGTGGAGCGACAATCCAAAGGAATAGTAGGAGTGCGAGCGCAGCAGGTAGCGGCCCCGCGGGTCCAGGAAGGTCCACCGATACTTGAGCGAGCAAGCCAGATAGGTGCTGAGCCGAGAAGGACTGACGGAGGGACGGCGCGTTGCCACGTTCAAAACAATACCCCGGCGGTTTGAAATGCCAACTTTCAGATAAAATTGAAATATGGCGACGACCACAAAGCATATTCAGTTGGGCCACTCCCCCGACTCCGACGACGCGTTCATGTTCTGGGGCCTCGCTTCGGGCGAAGTGAAGACCGACCTTGAGTTCGAGCACATTCTGCGCGACATTCAAACGCTCAACGTTTGGGCAATGGAAGGCAAGCTCGAATCCTCGGCGGTGAGCGTCCACGCCTTCGCTTATGTGGCCGACAAGTACGCGCTGCTCCGACACGGGGGCAGCTTCGGCGAACTCTACGGTCCGATGATTGTGGCGAAGCCGGGCGTGGAGAAGGAAGCCCTCAAGAGCATGGTGATCGCCGTTCCCGGCCTGCTGACCAGCGCCTTTTTGCAGCTAAATCTGTGGTTCGAAGACCAGTTTGGCCCGGAATTCAAGCCGAACTATGAGATCGTTGCGTTCGACGAGATCATCCCGGCGATTCAAGAAGGCCGCTTCGACGCGGGCCTCATCATTCACGAAGGTCAACTGACTTACGAGCGCGAGGGCCTGATCAAGCTCGCCGACATGGGCATTTGGTGGAATGAAAAGACCGGCGGGTTGCCGCTTCCGCTCGGCGTGAACGTCGTGCGTAAGGACCTCGGCCCGGATGTGGTGACCGAAGTGAGCCGCTGCATGCGCGAGTCGATCAGCGCGGGCCTCAATAATCGCGGCAAGGCCCTAGATTATGCGCTGCAATTTGCGCGCGGCATGGACACGCCGACCAGCGACGAGTTCGTGGGCATGTACGTGAACAATCGCACACTCGATATGGGCGACGAAGGCGTGAAAGCGATCAAGCTTTTGCTGGCCGAAGGCGCTCGCATCGGCTTGGTGCCGGCGGTTGAAGTCGAAGTCGTCGACTAAAACCCGACCCCCGGAAAACTAAAAACTCCATCCGGATTCGGATGGAGTTTTTTATGGCTAAGCCCCAGAAGTAGCCAGGTAGCCCCACACAAAATCCGTTGCATGGGGCCTTGGTTTGGGAGAGAGAGTTCCCGGTTTACTTTGTTCGGCGTCGGAGCAGCATGCCAGCGCCAAGGGCGATGGCGGCGATTCCGGCCGGTTCCGGCACGACTTCGATGCTTTGGTTGTTTACGGCAACCGCGGCGAGGTCGAAGGCCGGCGAGTTCGGCGCGCTCAGTTGGAAGTTCTTCACAACGTAGATCGCGTTAGCCGGTGTGCTCAGGCTGATGGTGCCCGAGAAGTTCGGGCTACTCATCGAGTTGAATGTGTGGCTGATCGAACCGAGGATTCCGCCAACCGTCATGGTCATGAGGTTGTACGAGTACACCGTTTCGGTGAAGACGACCATTCCCGAACCGAGTGCCGGAGCACCGATGTTGGAGAAGGCGTTGACTGCAACCATGGCCGGGCCGCTTGCGGCGACGTAGGTCAGGTTCATCGAATCAGCCGCAGTGGGGCTACCGTCACCCACAATCGCGTTCGGCGTGCTGAACGAGATCGAGTTGCCACCCATCACGGGGATGTTGTAAGTCGTTTGGTCGATGAACGGGTTAGCGCTCGAGAGGGGAACACCGGCGGCAAGGGCGTTTCCGTTCACCATCACGTTGCTGAACGTGATTGCGGCGGAAGCAACCTGCACCGAGGCTACAGCCAGACAGGCCATTACTAAGAATTGCTTTTTCATGAATCTCCTTTAAGGTGGCCAAATGGCCGAAAAAAAGTTTGCCAGGGTGAGGGAGTGGGAAACACTCCCTCACGAGTTGAGCTGATTGTTACTTGCTGCGGCGTCGCAGAACGAGCACACCACCAAGGGCCAATGCGGCGAGACCTGCGGGTTCCGGCACGATTTGGACGCTTTGGTTGTTGATGGCCACGGCGGCGAGGTCAAGACCTTGCGTATCCGGAGCAGCCAGGATGAGGCTCTTCTTCATGCGAAGGCAAGCGACTTGGCGGCTGAGGGTGATGGCACCACTCCAGTTGGGGTTGGATGCAGCCGTAAAGATGTGGCTGATCGAACCGATTGCGCCACCGACTTCGTTACCCAGCGAGTCAAGTTCGAAAACTTGCTCAAGGAAGTAGACCGAGCTGTTGGGGCCGAGGACGGCTGCGCCGAGGTTGACGTTGGCCGTCACCACGTTGGCGTTGCCAGCAGTCGACTTAGCGTCGTATTGAAGATTCACGATTGCGCTGCGGAGCGGAGCAACCGGATCGCCAACGAGTGCGCCCGGGGTGCTGAACGAAACTGCATTACCAGCGGTCGTGTACGACGCACCGTTAATGACTTGGTTCGAGCTGACGACGGGTACGCCGGCGGTCATGGCAACACTATTAATAAAGAAGTTGCTGAAAATGATCGATGCCTGGCTGGCGGCTGCCATCGTGGCAAGACCAGCTACTACTAAAGTTCTCATAAGTATCTCTCCTCTGATTCCTGGGTCCACACTCGTTGGTGCAGACTCCACTATTGTAAAGCATAAGAAAGGCACTGACCACCGTAAATATACGGGTTTCAGTGCCTTTTTTCCTTTCGAGGCAGAAAAAGCCTAAAGATTTAGACTGTTCTTACTTCTTGCGGCGAGCCAGGAAGGCGACGCCAGCCAGGCCGATTGCCAGGATGCTTGCCGGTTCCGGAACGACCATGGCAACCGATTGGTTGTTGATCGCGAGGGCGGCGAGGTCCAGAGCAGGAGTGTCGGGCGAAGCGGTCATGACGAACGACTTCTTGATGCGCAGGTAGCGCTTCGGAGCGAAGACGTTGGTGGCACCCGACCAGTTGCCGCTCGACATCGGCGTGAAGTTGTGGGTTGCGGTACCGATGGCGCCGCCAACTTCGTTGCCCATCGAGTCGAGTTCGAAGACTTGCTCAATGAAGTTGATTTGGCCGCTGCCCATGGTTACTGCGCCGAGGTTGGCGAGAACTTGGTTGATGGCCGAACCTGCACCTGCGTCCACATCGTAGATGATGTTCAGGATGCCGCTGCGGGTTGCTGCCGGGTCGCCAACGATGGCGTTCGGCGTGCTGAACGAAATTGCGTTGCCGCTGGTCGTCCATGACGCGCCAGTGCTAAGCGGGGCCGATGTGATCGAGATCACATTAAAAGTAATGGCAGCGTGCGCCGATGCGGCGGCAACCATAATGAAAGCGCTAAGTGCGAGCTTGTTATTCATTTCTACCTCTCCAAACGGATTTAAGATTCAAAGGAACCTACGGGATTAGTGTATCAGCGGGTCTCCAAATTTAGTACAGTAAAAGTACTAGGTTTAAAAAATACTGTCACAAACCGGATTTCGTTTGGTCACATCAGGATTATCGGCAACTTCCGGGCCAAAGCTCATTTTGGGACTTTCGAACCATATTATTAACAGGGCTCGAACAGACGAAGAATAGTTGGCGACAAACCCAAAGCGGGAAACAAAGGCCACCCCTAAGGCCGGCGGGACCCGCGATAGTTCGAGAAGAGCAATAAAAAAGGGCGCCCCGCGGGGCGCCCACATTTTTGTGCGCTCTTAGGCGAACGGGTACGTAGGAAGCACCTTTGCTAGGGGCCGATCCTGGCGGTAACCGAGCTCATACTCGGCTTGCATGATCGTGTGGATCTCGTGCGTGCCCTCGTAGATCATCGCGCCGCGCGAGTTGCGGAAGTATCGCTCCACCGGGAACTCGTCGCTAAAGCCGTATGCGCCGTGGATTTCAATCGCCTTGTTGGCGGCGTCAAAGGCGGCGGCGCAGTTGTGCCACTTCGCCAGGCTGCATTCCTTGGTGTGCCGCTGGCCGGTGTTCTTCATCCAACCCACCTTGTAGTAAAGCAGTCGCCCGATCTCGCGGCCTTGCACCATGCTTGCGATCATCTGTTGGACGAGCTGCTTGCGGCCGATGGCTTCGCCGCCGACCGTTCGCTCGTTGGCGTACTTGACGCTCGCATCAAGACAAGCTTCGATGATGCCCACTGCGCCCGCGGCCACCGTGTAGCGACCGTGGTCGAGCGCCGACATGGCGACCTTAAATCCGTCGCCTTCCTCGCCCAGCATGCAATCGGCAGGAATGCGCATGTCCTCGAAAAAGAGTTCGCCGGTGTTACCGGCGCGCACGCCTAGCTTGCCCTTGAGCGGTCGGCTGGAAAAGCCCGGCGTCGTTCGATCGACAATAAACGCGGCGTAGGGCGCTTTGGCGTTGCTGTCGCTCAGCCGCGTGACCACCAAAAACTGGTGCGCGTAGTCCGCAAGGCTGATCCACGTCTTGCTGCCATTAATAATGTAGCTGTCGCCATCCTTTCGGGCGGTCGTCTTGATGTTGGCCGCGTCGGAACCGGCGTTCGGTTCGGTCAGGCCAAACCCACCCCAGCGCTTGCCGGAAGCAAGGTCGGGAAGCCAGCGCTGCTTTTGCTCCTCGGTGCCCCATTGCATCAAGGTCATGCAGTGCAGGCCGCTGTGGACGCTCATGACCACGCGCGCGCTGGTATCGGCGCGCTCAAGCTCGTCGCACACGATGCCCAGCGAAATATAGTCCGTGTCGGTGCCGCCGTACTTTGCCGGGATCGACGTTCCCAAGATTCCTCCGCGGGCCATGGTTTCCAGCATTGTCGCGTCGCTCACATGGTTGCGATCGCGTTCGGCGAGGCCGGGGAGAATTTCGTTTTGGCCAAACTTGTAGGCCATCTCGCGGACGAGTTCGTGTTCTTGCGTCAGGGCAAAGTCCATGCCTAAGATTGTACCTAGGCGAGTTCGTCGGCCAAGGCCGCCATCGCGCCCCGATCGGTCCAATCCAGCGTAATCGGAGTCACGCTTACATAGCCTTGGCTCACGCTGTGAACATCGGTATCCGGCGCCTTCGCGTCCATCACCACCACGCCGCCCTGCCAGTAATAAGGCCGTCCCCAGGGATCGCTGCGGAGCTCGACGCGGTCTTCATAGACACGTTGCCCCATGCCCACCACCTTGACGCCCTGAATCTCGGGCGCGGCAATCGCGGGAATGTTGACATTGAGGAAGGTGCGCTCAGGCAGTTTGGTCTCCACCAATCGAGGCAGATATTCGTTCAGCCAGATTTCGGCGGTGTCCAAGTGAAGCGGTTGCCCTTCGACAAACAGCGCCATGCTCAGCGAAATCGCGCGGACATTATTAATGGCGCCCTCCATTGCCCCCGCGACGGTCCCGCTGTAGGTCACGTCGAACCCCAGGTTCGGGCCGTGATTGATGCCGCTCAGCACCAGGTCGCACTCGGGCCAGCCTTCGGTCAGGCCGACGTTGACGCAGTCCACGGGAATGCCGTTGACTTCAAACGCCTCGGCCCGGCTCGGTTCACCCCAATAGCCGCAGACTCGCTCCCAATTCACCTGACGCACGCGCAACGGATCGCGCAGCGTCATGCCGTGACCGCAGGCGCTGCGCTCGCGGTCCGGAGCGTAAATCTTCACGTCGCCGAGTCGCTGGGCAACCCGCGCCAGCACGGCAATTCCTTTGGCATGCACGCCATCGTCGTTGGTGATCAAAATCTTCATGGAATGCAAAAACCCAGCCCCCTCATTATAGTCGTCGGGCTCGCGTTCCTTGGGTGGCTGGTCGTGGGCTGGGCGCAGTATGACTTGCGCACGTTTTTGGCGCTGGCCCTGGCGGCCATGTTGACGCTTGGCGCGGGCTCCGCGCAGAGCTTTGCCGTGGCCACCTTTCTTCACGGATTGGTCGCCTACCTACCGTTGGTCACAACCGCGTTTTTGTGGTCGGCCTATAAGAGCAGTATTCCGAGTGCAATGTGGCAGCCCTATTTGGCGCTGGCCGGAGTGAGCGTTTGTGTGAGCCTTCCAAGCTTGGTTCGCGATGTTTCCCTGCGTCGGAGTTTAGGGTGGTTTGTCGTCGCCGGCTTGCTCGGGCTCTCGATCGCCTATCTCAGCGGAGCGCGCGGCGGACCCGACCCGATGCGCAACTTCTTTATTCAGGCCTTTGGGCTGAGCTACGACGCGGCGTACGCGCTTACGCACATCGTCCGCAAGACCATTCATTTTGTGTTCTACGGATTGCTCGCGTACAGCACGATGCGCGCGGCGTTGGCCGCTCGGGATGACCTCCGGCGAGCCGTTTGGTTTGGCGTGGGGTGGGCGATGTCGCATGCGATTTTCGATGAATGGCGGCAGAGCTTTTTGGTCGGGCGGAGCGGTTCGGTGTGGGATGTCGCGCTCGACCTGGCAGGCGTCGTCACGATTGTGGGAATCTTTATGGTGTGGCGCTTAGTGCGTCCGCGTCCTGAATCAAGGTGAATGTGTCGATGAAGTTTTTGATCCTGGGGAGTTTGTGTGCGTTGCCCGCTCTGGGTGCGGCCCAGCTCACTGAAGCGGAGCGCGCGGGCCTCGAAGACGCGCTGTTCATCGGCAATATGCGGGTGGAGGAACTCAATTACGAGCGCCGCGGATTCCTCGACCGCCTGCGACCCAGCATCATTGACGACGCGATTCAGCGACCGATTGAGACCGCCAACGCCGTGATGGAGATGCACTTGGTCACCAAACGCAGCATGTCCGACATGCTGCGAGCCGGGCGACAGAAACTCGTCCCGACCCAGCGGGCCATTGAAACCGTGACCAAGGATATGGAAATGTTTCCGGCCCTGCCCGCGAACATCCGCAAGCCATTCGGCACGCTGATCTCGGCCTTGCAAACCGCCAACGCGGACGTGGAACTTGCGCTGAGCGCGCTCGGCCCGGCGGAGCGGCAGACTCTTATACAGTCGCTCCCCTACTGGGCGGTGGAGGAAAAGGCGGTCAAGTTCGACTTTGTCAATCGCGCGCCCGCGAGTTGGGAGCAGACCCTCGGCTTGGCCCGACAGGTGGATTTTGACAAACTGCTGGCGGCCGGCGTGAGCCTGAGCGTCGGGGTGGAGAAGGCCATGAATCAGCTTCGCGGGGTCGTGGCCGACATTCCCGCGCCGATCAAGTTGCAGCTTGGCGATCTCAAAATTCTGGTCACCGGGCGCGGCGACGACAAGATTTCGGGCAGCGACTACGACCTCATTCTGGACCTCGGCGGCAACGACACCTATTCGGGACGCCCCGCGTTTGGCGTTCAGCGCGCCAGAGTGGCCATTGATCTGGGCGGCAACGACACCTTTGATGTGGCGGATGGCGGCGGCGGAGTCGGTCTCCTTGGTTGCGGAATCATGCGGGTGGTCGGCGGCAACGATGTGTTTCGCGGTGGAAACCTTGCCTTCGGCGCAGGTTTGCTGGGCGTCGGCGCGCTGGCCAAAGAGGGCGGGGAAGACGTTTATATTGCGCAAACTCTGAGCCAGGGCTTCGGCCAGTTCGGCATGGGCGTGCTCATTGATACCGATGGGACCGACCAGTATCGGTTGGGGCTCATGGGGCAAGGGGCTGGCCGCACGCAAGGGCTCGGATGGCTCGTCGATCGCACTGGCGACGACACCTACAAAGCGGGTGGCATCACCTTGAACTCGCCGCTCTTCAAAGACATTTACTATTCGTTCGCGCAAGGCTTCGGAATGGGTTACCGAGAGGATTCGGGCGGCACGAGCGGCGGCATTGGCCTGCTGACCGACCTCTCGGGCATGGACAGCTATCTCGGCCAGACCTATTGCCAAGGCGCAAGCTATTGGTACGGCCTGGGGTCACTCTTCGATGGCTCGGGCCACGACACCTATTCGGCCTACCACTACGCCCAGGCCAGCGCGATGCACATTTGCGCGGCGTACCTCTTTGATCTGCGCGGCGACGATGGGTATCTCACCAAGTTCGGCGCGAGTCACGCGATCGGTCACGACGCGGCGACCGCGATGCTGCTGGATCGGGATGGGAACGACATCTACTCCGCGCGCGATAGTGCGCCCGGCACCGGCAACGCCGGTGGCGTCGGCATTTTCCTGGATTCGAGCGGCGAAGACCGCTATCAGGGCCCGCCGGGGCAAGGAAACCCGAGCCGCGGGAGCGGATCGGTGGGCCTGTTCGTTGATCTCGGCGGTCAGGACAAGTACTACGCGGGCATCCACGACAGCGAAGCCGCCGCCAGCGGAAGTTGGGGGGTGGCCTACGACCTCGAAGACCCCTTCCGGCCGAAGAGTGAAACGCCCGAGGTCGAGCAACCCGTCGCCCAGCCGGGGTCGCTTGCCCGCCCCAACGACGCCGAGCTCAAGCGCATTTACGATTTGGCGCGGCAGTGGGGCGTCGGCACAGCCCAACAAAGCGTGGCCGATAACATCCAAAAGCTCGTGCTGATCGGCATGCCTGCCTTCGATTGGATGCTCGACAAGGAGCTCGCCAACGTGGATCGGCTCTCCGTGCGTACTTTCGCAGCGGTGATTCGCGGCATCGGCCAACCGGCTCGCGATCGCCTGGCCGAACGATTGCTCCAGAGTCAGAAGGAAGCCGAATTGCGCAATGGGCTCAGCATCGCCTCCGAAGCCGGGGTTAGGGAAGTCGGCCCGGTGCTCAGCCGTCTGATCCGGACGCCGAGTCTGCAGCGCCAAGCGGTGCGGGCCGCGGGCACGATTCAGGCTCGCGAGGCCGTGCCTGAGCTGTTGCCGCTCGTCGCGGGAGTTGACCGCACGATTGCTTTGGCGGCGATGGTTTCGCTCAGCCAAATCGGATCGGAAGAGGCGTACACGACCGCCGAGGCCGTGGTGACCCAGCCCAACCTGATGATGCGCAAGGCCGCGCTGGCCCTTCTCGCCAAGTTCCCGACCAACGCGTTGGCCACGTCGCGACGACTGCTCGAAGGCACGAGCGAAACCCAGGCGCGCACTGGGCTGGAACTTCTCTCGCTAATCGGCACCGCCGATGCGCTGAAGGAACTCGGCGAGCGACTTGGCGACCCGAGCGCGGGGATGCGAATTCAGGCGTTGCTCGGCCTCGCCGGGCGTTGCCCGGCGGAGTTCCGTCCGCTGTTCACCTCGCTACGCGACGACCCCGTGCCGACCGTCAAGGCGGTGGCGCGGCGTCTGACGCCTTAAGCAGCGAACTGTTCGGCGAACCGGATAGACCCGAGAAGCTCGACGTCCACCTTGCTCGCGACTTCGTTGTAGGCCATGACCTGCAAGAAGGGGAACTCGTGCTCGATAAACCGGCGCAGCGGCAACCGCACCATGTTCGAGGCGAGCAGCACGGGCTGGTTGCCCATCATCATCGCCTTATCCGTCTCCGCGCGCAACGCCGTAAAGAGTTGTTCGCGCATTTGGGCGTTGAGCACCAGCACCGAGCCGAGCGTGGTGTTTTGCAGCGCGCCGTTCAGCACGTCCTCCACATGGGCGTCGAGCGTTAAGCAGAACAGCTTATCGCCGTCCATGTTCTGGCGAGTCACGGTGCGGCAGATTTCGGCGCGCACAAGCTCGCCCATCGAATCAAAGTCCTTAACGCGGTCGGCGTAGTCCGACATGGTTTCCAGGATCGTGACCATGTCGCGGATCGGCACACGTTCGCGGAGCAGGTGCCGGAGCACCTTTTGCACGTCGCCCACCTTCACCACGCTCGGCACCAACTCGTTGACGACGGTCGGGTTTTGGACCTTCGCCTGGTCGAGCAGCGTGTTGACATCTTGCCGGGTGAGGAGTTCAGGCGCGTGGGTCTTGACGATCTCGGTGAGGTGAGTCGAGATCATGATATTGGGCTCGACGACGGTGTAGCCCGACATCTTCGCGTCTTCGGCGTGGCCGCGGTCGATCCAGTACGCTTCGAGGCCAAACACCGGCTCCTTAGTCGGAATCCCCACCAGCGGCGGGTTATCCGAACCGCCCTTCATTGCCAAGAGCATGCTCGGTTCGATGCGGGCCCGGCCAATTTCTTCGCCCCGGACCTTGATGCAGTATTCATTGGGGCCGAGGTTGATGTTGTCGCGGATGCGAACGCTCGGCATGACAAAGCCAAGTTCCATCGCGATTTCGCGGCGGCTCGCGCCGATGCGATCGGGCAAGTCGCCGCCCGCGCGAGTATCGGCGAGACGCGTGAGGCCATGCCCGATCTCGATTTCGAGGGCGTCCACCTGCAAAAGCGGGAGCACGGCCTCGGGTCCGGTCGGTTGCGCCTGCGCCACCTGCTGGGCTTGAGCATCGATTTCGGCTCTTTTCTCTTCGTCGGTTTTCAAAACTTGAGTGAGGTCGGGGTTCTTAGTCGCAAACTTGTACGCGCCAAAAAGGGCCGCCGCCATGCCCAGGAAAATGGTGGCCGGGAACCCGGGAATGAACGCGAAAACGGCGAGCGCACCCGCCCCAGAAAGCAGAGCCTTAGGCTGGCCGAGCACCTGGCTCAGCACTTCGCCGCCCATGCCGCGCTCTTGCCCGGCGCGGGTCACGAGCAAACCGCTCGCGGTGGAAATCAGCAGCGCGGGAATCTGCGAAACCAGACCCTCACCGACCGAAAGCAGGGCGTACGTCTTGAGAATCGTCATCGCGTCGCCGTCGCCGCGCATAAAGCCCATGGCGAATCCACCGACGATGTTGACGATGATGATGAGGATCGAGGCAACCGCGTCGCCCTTGACAAACTTCGAGGCACCGTCCATTGCCCCGTAAAAGTCGGCCTCTCGCTTGACGTTTTTACGGCGCTCGCGAGCTTGGGTTTCGTCAATCATCCCGGCCGCGAGGTCGGCATCAATTGCCATCTGCTTACCGGGCATGGCGTCCAACGTGAAGCGGGCCACAACTTCCGAGACCCGGCCCGAACCATTCGTGATGACCATGAACTGCACGATCATCAGGATAAGGAACGCGATAAACCCGACGATGAAGTCGCCACCCATGACGAAGTTCCCGAAGGTTTCGATGACGGCACCCGCGGTTCCCGAACCCAAAATCAGCTTCGTGGCGGCAATGCTTAGCGCCAATCGAAACAGCGTGGTGAGCAACAGCAGCGAGGGGAAGACGCTCATCTTGAGCGGGTCGTCCACGTTCACCGCGGACAGCAGAATCACGACACTGGATGCGATGGCGGCAACCAAGCCAAGGTCGAGAATCCAGTGCGGCAACGGCAAAATCAGCATGGCGACGACCACAAGGAGGGCCGCCCCGATCAGGAGGTCAGTTTGCCGAAGAAGCTTTTGAATGGTGGGCATCGTTCAATGAGGTCCAAATGGGCTCCATTGGATTGTCGGCACGAACTGCGGGTTTTGAAGCCAACGCGTGAAACATGGCACCGAATCCGCCTAGAATGAGTCTGTATTCAGTAGGATTTCAATGCAGGATTATCATCACTCGGGTCAGCGCATTCTCGCCGCCATCATGTTCACCGATATCGTCGGCTTCTCCATGCTCATGGGGCGCGACGAACGCGGCACCATGACGGCCCTGGATCGCGACTTTGCTCTGATGGAGCAAGAGTGCGCCCTGCACGGCGGCCAAGTAATCAAGCGCACCGGCGACGGCTTGCTGATGTACTTCGTCAGCGCGTCCGACGCCGTTCAATCGGCCCTTTCGATGCAGCAGCTTCTGCACGACCAGGCGCGCAACATCGCGCCGGGCCAGCTTCTGGAGCATCGCATGGGCATCCACCTGGGCGACGTCGTGATAACCGAAAACGACGTCATTGGCGACGGCGTGAACGTGGCTCAGCGTCTGCAGGGCGAAGCAAAACCTGGCGCGATCTGCATGTCGCAAGTGGTGTACGACACGATTAAAGGCAAGATCAAGGTGAGTCCGCTCAGCCTCGGAACCAAGCACCTCAAGCACATCATCGAACCCGTGGTGGTGTGGATGATTCCGCCTATTGGCGGCTCCGGAACGGTGCACCGCATGACCGCCACGCCGCCCATGGAGGGGATTGACCTCACGCCGATTCAGGTCGCCGAACCCACGCGCGGTCGGTCGCTGCTGGTCATGTTTGGGGCGCTCGTGGCCCTGACCGTGGCCGCCGTGGGCGTGCTCACGATTCTCAAGAATTCGGCGAAGCAGGCAAGCGATTCGCAGCGCGCGGTGGAGCAAGCCGCCATCAATCGCGAGAAGCGGGATACCGCCAAAAAGGATGCGGACAAGCCCGCCACCCCGCCCACCACGCCGGAGCAAGTGGACCCGGACGCCGACATTTTGGCCCCGGTCAGCGAGTTAGATGCCGCGCTCTCGGCGGACCCCGAGCGCTTGGCTGCCATCGCCGAGTTTCGTAAGAAGTACGAATTCAGCTTCATTGCCCAGCGGGTTGCGTCAAGCAGCCTGAGCGGCACGCCGAAGGGTCGGCAGTTTGCCAACCACTACAGTCAGCTTTCGCAGTTTATGGCGTTCGTGCAAACCAACGCCACGCAGTTCCCCAAGGACGCGCCGCTCGATGTGATGGGGAGCAAAATCGCGGGCGACGGAGGTCGCCTCATGGTGCTGGGGAGCGACGGCAACTGGGCCGAAATCACGGTGGACGAGATGCAACCCGGCGGGGTCGTGGCGATTGCGAACGCGATTGGGCAAGCGAAGCCCGAGCTGGCGACTGCCGAAGTCACCCGCCAGCTCAAGGCGTTTCAGCGCGAGTTTAGTTTGAGCGTCGGCGACGCATCAGGATCAGGCCAGCTAGGCCCATCGCCAGGATCGAACTAGGTTCCGGCACCACGTTCACGCTCCCCATCATGTCGTGGTGGAAGTTGCACATGTAGTCGTAGCTGCCCGCCGCGGTGAACGTAAAGGTGAACGATTGGCCATTGCCCAGAGTCCCGCTGTTGAACGACATCGGCCCGGCCGTGCTGCTGGCGGTGTGCGGGGCAAAATCGTTGTTCGTCCAACGCACCTGGTCGCCCACATTGATGGTGAGCATGTCGGGACTAAACGCAAAGTTGCGGATATCCACATTGAAGAGGGCGGCCTGAGCCGCCACACACGAGCCCACGAGGGCGAGACACACGAAAATACGCATAACAAATTCCTTGGCAAAATTGCCGGACACCACCGTTATAGCGAGTCTTTGGTCGAAAACCTTGCTTAAGCCGGAAAGCCAGTAGTTTTGCGGGGATTAGTTTTCCAGCCCCTTTTTGCTTCAAACGGGTAGATTAACGTTTCGTTTATGGCTCAAAGACGCGTCGCTGGGGTGATACTCGCCGCCGGGAAGGGAACCCGGATGAAATCTGAGTTGCCCAAGTGCGCCCACCCGGTTTGCGGACTGGCCATGGTTGAGCATATCGGCCGCGCGATGAAGGCGCTCGGCGTGGAAACTCCGGTGCTCGTGGTGGGTCATGGCGCGAGCCAATTGCAAGCCTCACTCACCGATCCGAACTACCTGTTCGAGATGCAGGAGACCCAAGAAGGCACGGGGCACGCGGCGAAAATGGCGATGCGATCCCTGCCGGATTTCGAAGGTCCGGTCCTGCTGACGCCCGGCGACACGCCGCTGCTTAATCGCGAGGGTTTGGCGCAGGTGCTAGAACTGTTCAACCAGGGCGGGTTTGCCGCCGTGGTCGCGACCTTCACCGTGCCCGATGCGGGCAACTATGGCCGCATTGTCCGCAACGCGAGCGGCGACTTCGCCAAGATTGTCGAGGCCAAGGACTGCAACGAAGAAGAACGCAAGATCGGCGAGGTGAACTCGGCGGTCTATTGTTTTGATGCGGCGCGGCTCCGCGCGATTCTGCCTCGGCTGGACAAGAACAACGCTCAGGAGGAGTATCTCCTCACCGACGTGCTGCGGTTTATGGTGGAAGATGGCGACCGAGTCGGCATTGTCGAGTTCCCCGACGAGAGCATCTTCAAGGGCGTCAACAACCGCTGGGAACTCGCCGAGGCCGGCGAAATTCTGCGCCGACGCCTACTGCGCGAGCACGCCATGAACGGCGTGACCATCGTGGATCCCGCCACCACCTTCATTGAGCCCGACGTGGAATTGGAGCCCGATTGCCTGATCGAGCCGATGACCACACTTCGGGGGAAGACCCGCATCGGCGCGGGCTCCATCATTGGCCCCATGAGCGTCATCATTGACGCCGAAATTGGGCGCGAGTGCTGGGTGCGCCAAAGCCAGGTGCAAGCCTCCAAGGTCGCCGACGGAGTCAAAGTCGGCCCCTACGCGCACATCCGGCCCGGAAGCACCGTGGGCCGCGGCTGCAAGATCGGAAATTTTGTGGAACTGAAAAACGCTCAGCTTGGCGACAAAGTCGCCGCCGGGCACCTGGCTTATTTGGGCGACGCCACCGTTGGCGACGGCACAAACATCGGGGCCGGGACGATCACGTGCAACTACGACGGCTATGCCAAGCACCGAACCACCATCGGCGCGAATACCTTCGTCGGGACCAACTCCACGTTGGTTGCACCCTTAACCATTGGTGACGGCGCATACATTGCCGCGGGCAGCACAATCACCAAGGATATTGAAGCGGATTCGCTCGGAATCGGACGAGCGAGAACGGAAGAAAAACCACAATGGGCAGCACGCTACAAGCAACGGAAGGGGACTCCTTAAGCATGAACTTGGATAATCGGCTTCGGCTATTCTGCGGCAACGCGCACCGCGAACTCGGCGAGCGCGTCGCGGATTATCTGGGCATTCACCTGGGATCGGCGACGTCAACCAAGTTTAGCGACGGCGAAATCCGTCTGATGATTGATGAGAGCGCCCGCGGGAACGACGTTTTCGTGATTCAGCCGACTTGCGCGCCCGCCAACGACAGCATCATGGAACTGCTGATCTTGCTGGATGCCTTCCGCCGCGCCAGCGCCCAGCGCATCACCGTGGTGATGCCTTACTTTGGATATGCCCGCCAAGATAAAAAGGTCAAGCCGCGCGAACCGATTACCGCTCGACTGATCGCCGACCTGCTTACGGTGGCGGGGGCTAACCGCATTGTCTGTGTGGACCTTCACGCCGAACAGATTCAAGGTTTCTTTGACATCCCGGTGGATCACCTTTACGCCGGCCCGATTTTGGCTCGCCACTTTGAGGAGACCATCAGCCCCGAAGAAGATGTTGTGGTCGTGAGCCCGGACGTGGGTGGCGTGAGTCGCGCTCGAAGCCTGGCTGAGCGCCTCAAGGCCCCGCTGGCCATCATCGCCAAACGTCGTCCCGAACCCAACAAGGTGGACATCATCGAAATCATCGGTGATGTCGCGGGCAAAAAGTGCGTGGTCATTGACGACATGATTGACACCGGCGGAAGCGTCGTGATGGGTGCTGAACAGCTGATGAAGCGCGGCGCGACCGAGATTATCGTTTGCGCAAGCCACCCGGTGCTCAGCGGCAACGCCAGCCAGCGCCTGCAAGACAGCGTGATTTCAAAGGTTGTCGTCACGGACACGATTCCCATCGCCAGCGAAAAGCGATTCCCCAAGCTGCATGTGCTGCATTGCGCGCCGCTGGTGGGCGAGGCCATCCGCCGTATTCATAACAACGAATCGGTCAGCGGCATCTTCGAAAACTGGAGATAGCGCATGAGCGGCGAGTCGGCACCCTTGGAATGGCAGGTCATGCTGCCGCAGGCCAAGCCTATCAATCGGGTGATTGTTGGGTCGGTGGCGGTGATCGTCGGGGTGCTCGGATTTCTGCTCACGCACAACCTCATCGCCGGTTTGTTCGGGTTGCTCGCCATTCTCGGAAGCTCGCTCGAACTGTTTTTTCCGCTTAAGTTTCGCCTCGACGAAAAATCCGCGCAGGCGAAATGTGGCTTCATTGCCAGTGAAATCACCTGGGATTTGGTGCAACGTGTGGAAGATGAGGGCACAAATGTGCTCTTATCTCCGTTTTCTAAGCAATCAAAGCTTGACCGCTTCCGCGGAGTTAGGTTAAGATTCTCAAGCAACCGCGAGGAAGTTTTGGCTAAAATTGCGGGACTTTGGAGGAAGGATGAAGGAACTTTGGAAGGAGGAGCTGACGCCGGAGCAGATCGATCAACTGATCGAGAAGATCGCGGCGAGGGTGCATAAGTACCGTATGGAGACTCCCGCTATCTTCGCCCTCGAAATGCACAAGCCGCTCGCGAATGTCGGCGCGACGCTGGCCGTCACGGTATCGCCAATGCTCATCCCATTTTTGGGTTTTGATGCTTTTGACGACTACACTCGTCTTCTCTCCAAAAGGGAGAATTGGGAACGGCTCATCAACGCGCTTGAAGAGTCGCGCCTACAACCCGACAACAAGGAGCAATCCGCCTAATGCAATATCAAGGTTATGGTTGGGTGCCATATCTGATCACGATCACCTTCTGTCTGTTCATTCTCTTGAACATATGGCGGGCGAAACGGTCCGGAGGGAACCTATTTATTCGCCGCATCGCCGGCCTCAACGCAATTGATGACGCCGTCGGGCGGGCCACCGAAATGGGGCGCCCGGTTCTGATGGTGCCTGGTCTTGGTGGCCTCAACGCCATCGCCGTGCAGGCGCTCAACGTCTTTCAATACGTCACCGGCATCTGTATCAAGTTCGCCACGCCCATCCGCGTTTGTTGCGGTGAGCCGGCGGTCTTTACCGTGGCGCAGGAAGTCATCCGCGACGTGTACATGCGGGAAGGCGCGATGGATCGTTACCAAAACGACTACGTGCAGTTCCTTTCGAACCAGCAGTTTGCATTTGCCGCGGGCGTAAGCGGCCTCATTCGCCGCGAAAAGGTCGCCGCCGCGTTCCTGCTCGGCGAGTTCTTTGCCGAATCGCTTATCTTCGCCGAATCGGCCAACGCCATGGGCGCGATCCAGGTGGCGGGCACGACCTCGACCACGCAAACCCCGTTCTTCATCGCCTCGTGCGACTACGTTCTCATCGGCGACGAATACTACGCCGCCAGCGCCTACCTGTCGCGTGAGCCGATCTTGGTCGGTTCACTCGTGGGTCAAGACTGGGCGAAGATCGCCAGCGCCTTACTGGTGATCGCGGGCAGCCTGCTTACTTCGTGGGAAGTGCGTGAGAAAAAGCCAAGTGATCCTGGCCCGAACGGTGAACAGCCCCAATGGATTAACAACGGCAAAGCTGATTTTACGATGACGAAGTACCTTTCACCCGACGCCATGACTCCGGAAGAAGTTGAGGTGTGGAAGGAGCGTAATCCGCGACAGAAGGAAACGGCGGAGGCCACGAAGTGAACCAATTCTTGATGCAAGCCCAGGACTTGACGTTCTGGCAAGCCGCGCCCGGATTCAATGGCAAGACGCTGCTCGGCTTGTTTATCGGCCTCGCATTCTTTGCGCTGTGCTACTTCCTGCCGACGCAGTTCCGCAAGTACATTCTGTGGGTTATCCCCTTTGTTTGCGGTAGCTACTATATTTTCCAATACCTGCTCCCCGATCCGATCGGGCGCGATCCCGGCGAACTTCCGCGCAACACCATGGAAGCCGTCAAGTTCTGGCTCGATGACGGGGCAACCCACGTCGGCCGGTTCAGCAACGTTCTCACCGCCTTCCTCATTGGGCTTGGTACGTTTAGCCTGGTGAGGCTGCACGTGACGCGGGTTCGAAGGAAGCAGGAGAACTGGTCGTTCAGTGTTGTTCTGCTGGTTTCGTTCCTGCTCATGCTGACGTTCGGCGTGTGGGACTACCACCTTCGTGAACTGAATCCCGACCTTGAGCTCATGGATAACTGGGCCAAGCTGAGTGGGTTCAATTGGCTTTCAGTCTACGGGTTCGACTTCCTGTTCGATGGCATGTTCCAGCAGATGGACGCGACGATGTTCTCCATCATCGCCTTCTTCATTCTGAGCGCCGCCTATCGGGCGTTCCGCATTCGCAGCGTGGAATCAACCGTGCTGCTCGCCACCGCGCTGATCCTGATTCTCGCCAACATGGGGGCCGTCGCGCAACTTTCGACGAGCATGGTCGAGAGGTGGACCGGAGGCGAATCCTCTCACTTGTTGAACAACTTGAAGCTTAGCGAAATCGCGGCCTGGATTCGCGGGACGATTCAATCGGGAAGCCTACGGGCGATTAACTTCGGGATTGCCGTCGGGGCGTTGGCCATGGGCCTGCGACTCTGGCTGGGACTCGAAAAGGGGACGGGTAACTAATGGATATCGGACGAAAGCTCCAAGGTTTGAGCTCGCACACACTGTACGTGCTACTCATTCTGTTTGCGGGACTCCCGCTCTTCCTCAGCTGCAAGATTCCCAATGAGCCCGAGGCGAGTTCGATTGACGCGTTTGCCACGCTCCGCGAACTCTCGAAGGATAAACCGGTCCTCATCGAAACCGACTGGTCGCTGAGCACACGCGGCGAATCGGGTGGCCAATTCGAAGCTCTGATGCGCATGCTCATGCGGCAAGAGATCAAGTTCGCCTTTTACTCGGTGGACCCGATTAACATCGCCGTTGCTCGCACCACCATCGCTCGATTGTCGAAAGAAAACCTCGACGCGGGTGGCAAGGAGTACAGGCGCTGGGACGATTACGTGGACCTCGGCGTAAAGCCCGGTCTTGAAGCGACCGTCAAGGCGTTTGAGCAAGACATGGGTAAGGCCCTCGCCGCCAACCGTTCGTTTAAGACGGATGGCTCGCCCGGGTTCGCCAAAGATTCACCGGTCTTGCAGAACGTCAAGAAACTCAGTGACTTCAGCGCATTGGTCATCGTCACCGGCACCGGTTCGTGGCAGATCGTCACCGACCGACTCGCCGGCAAAATCCCCATCGTCGCGATGCTCACGGGGGTTATGTCTCCCGAAGCTCTCCCGTATCACAAATCCGGGCAGCTCACTGGCCTGAGCGGCGGGATTAAGGGCGTGTACGACATCGAAGGCATGATGGAGCGCGGCCTCGCTCACGAAAGTTTGGCGTCCGCTCCCAAGGAAGCGGTCAAGACGAACAATCCCAAGTACGCCGGCAAGTACATCGAAGGCTTCCCGGGTAAGAAAAACATGGATCGGGCGATGGCCTACTATCCGGCCCTGCACTTTGCTTTAGCCTTGCTGATCATCCTCGTGATCATCGGCAACGTTGGACTCCTGATGAGTAAGCGGAACGGAGGCAAATAACATGGACTACGGCACACTGAAAATTGTCACTGGGGTCCTGGTTACCATCGGCCTCTACTCGGTTCTCTACCGGGAAAACAAGTTCTACCGATTGGTCGAGCACATCTTCCTGGGTCTGGCGAGCGGCTTCGCGATCATCAGCTACTGGAAGGAAACAGTTCGCACTGACTGGTACGACCAAGCCTTTGGGCGCGTTGGCGAAACGGCGGCTGATACTCAGCCCGCGTTTTGGATGTACGCCGCCCTGCTGCCGATCGCGATGATGGGCTACATGGCGTTCAGCAAGAAGAACGCGTGGATGAGCCGGATTCCGATCCTCATCATCATCGGCCTTTGGGCGGGTCAGCAGATTCAGGTGTTCAACAACGGTTGGATTCCGCAGCTGTTGAACACGATGCAGCCGATCTATCCGACCAACATGACGCGGTTTACGGTTCCGGGAACCGCAGGTCTGAGCAACGCGGACATCACGCGAATCGGGGCGGAGGTCTATCCGAGCGAAGCCTTGACGAACCTGGCGTTGGTCATCACCTTCATCACGGTTCTCAGCTACTTCTTCTTTAGTTTCGACTTGAAGAACAAGTTCATTGCGAGCACCAACAAACTGGGTCGCTACATCCTGATGGTCGGCCTTGGCGCGATCTTCGGCAGCACGGTTCTGATGCGCTTTACGCTCGTCATTGACCGCCTCTTCTACATCTTCATCGAGTTCTTCAAGCGAACCGTTTTTAAGATGGAATAGTGGCCGAGCAAAGCGTTCACGCCATCGTGTTGCGGCGGCGGGATCAGGGTGAGTCGGACCGCCGACTCACCCTGCTTTGCCGAGAGCAGGGCAAATTGGAGGCAATCGCCCGCGGCTCGCGCAAGAGCGGCTCGCGGCTGGCCGGCATCAGCGAACCCCTCTGCGAGGCGAATCTTCATCTTTCGAGTGGCCCGCGGCGTGCCTACGTCACCCAGGCGGTACCGTTGCAATCCTTCCGCGAACTGCGCACCGACTACGAACGCCTGACGTTTGGGCTTGCCCTGGCCGAAATCGTCGAAGCGATCGCCGTGAGCGAACAAGGCGCAGCGGAACTCTTTGACCTGTTCAAGCTGAGCCTGACGTACCTTAGCCTGCACGAGAACCCGGGCACGTGCTTCCTTTGGTCGGCGCTGCAACTGATGGATCACGAAGGACGCCAGCCGAGTTGGAACCGCTGCGTTGAGACCGGCGTGGCCGTCGCTGAAAACCCGGCGTGGGTCTCGCCGATGGTCGGCGGATATCTTTCTGCGGGTGCGCACCGCGACGCGCCCGACCGATTTCAGGTGCGGGCCGAAGTATTGCTCGGGCTCGCCGCCCTTACACCCCTCGAGCGTCCGCCCGCGAAGATGAAGTTCCTCGCCGAATCCATCCGCCTCGTGTACGACTTTTGGGTGGAGTACGCGCACAAGCCGCTGCCCGCCACGGTCGCTGTCCTGCAGTCCTTGAACCTAGTATCCTAAGGCAAGGAAGCATGAGTTACCAAAACATTCGCGGCACGCACGACATTCTTCCGGCTGAAATTGCCCTGTGGCAATGGCTGGAGCAGACGTTTGGCGCGCTTGCTCATGCTTACGGATACCAAGAAATCCGCACCCCGATTTTCGAAGCGACCGAGCTTTTCGAGCGCAGCAGCGGCGATACCAGCGAGGTGGTGACCAAGGAGATGTACACCTTCCTCGACCGGAAGGGCCGCTCGCTCACGCTGAAGCCCGAGGGCACCGCGCCGGTGATTCGCGCTTACTTGCAGCACCGCCTGGGCCAGCCGAATCAGGTGACCAAACTGTGGTACCTCACCCCATTTTTTCGGTATGAGCGCCCACAGAAGGGGCGCTTCCGCCAGCCGCACCAGTTTGGCTTGGAACTGATCGGGGCGAAGGGGCCGGCGGCTGATGCCGAAATCATCGAGCTGACCTGCCGCTTCTACGAAGCGGTCGGGATCAAGGACACGGTGGTGTTGCTCAACTCGATCGGACGCTCGGCGACGCGCGCCGCGTTTCGCGACGTGCTGCTGGAGCACATGGCGGGCTACATCGAAACCATTAGCGACGAAGACCGCGCGAAGGTCACTAAGAATCCACTGCGGCTCATTGATACCAAGGAGCCGGTCGCGCTGGAACTTTTGAAAAGCGCGCCCCAGATTCTGGACTACTTGGAGGACGACAGCCGCGCGCACTTTGACGGGGTCAGAGCGGCGCTTGATCGCGCCGGAGTGAAGTATCGTCTAGCGCCCGAGGTCGTGCGCGGGCTCGACTATTACACCGACACGGTGTTCGAGGTTCACAGCGAGCACCTTGGCGCGCAGGGCGCGCTCTGCGGAGGCGGACGCTACGATGGCCTGATTCAGGAACTCGGCGGCCCGGCCACACCGAGCGTCGGGGTGGGTATCGGGGTCGAGCGCCTCGGCATCGTGCTTGAAGGCATGGGCATCGCCCGCGAACCCGGTCGTCCGACCGCCTACGTGGTCGCGGCCACACCCGAGGTGTGGGAAGCCGTCGAAAGCCTGGTGCGCACCTTGCGCGGGCAAAGCATCGGCTGCCAGTGGAGCCTCGACCGGGCGAACCTGAAGAACCAGTTCAAAGAGGCCGACCGGCTGGGTGCGCGATTCGCCGTGGTTATCGGCACCGACGAGTTGGCGGCGGGGAAGGTCTCCCTGCGCGACCTCGTGTCGGGCGACCAAAGCTTGGTTGATCCCGCGGAACTCCCGGCAACGTTCAAGAAGGAATGAAGGTTGCCGCTATCCTGGGGGGAGCGCTGATCGCGGGCATGTGCCTGGCGCAGGACCCCAACGTCGCGTTTCGGGTGGACCTAAACCTCAACTACACGAGCACCAAGGGCAGCCAAAACCGCGTGCGCTGGTTCGATCCGCGCGGCAAAATGAGCACCGTGGGCTTTGGCATCAACCTGGAGCCGGGCTACTACGTGCTGGTTACGCAGCGCCTGCAGACCGTGCGCGGCAATCCCGATCGCGAGGTTCTGGAGGACCTCTACATTGAAGACCCCGGTCTGTGGCGGGTCGGTCGCCAAAAAATGGTGTTCGGCGGAGATTCGTTGGTGCAGGAAAGCATCCAGGGGGTGCGCGTTGAGGCCGATCCGGCGGGTCGGAGATTCCCGATGGTCATCGCCGCGTTTGATAATGGCCCGCGCAACGCGCGCGGGATCGCCGGTCGCGCGGGGACGGATCGCCTCGGGATTAGCGCGGCTTACGGCGAGCGGCTCTTCCGCTCGTCGACCAATTTTGCCGCGCTCCGGACTTTGGAAGTCGCCATGCCTGGCCAAGGGTATCGCGCGGCGATTGCCCTGGACGGCGCGATCCCTTGGGGCATCGCTCGCGTGGAGGGTGAAGTCGCCGCGTTTCGCCGGGGCAAGGCCGGCGCACCGCCGCTGGACCTGAGCGACCTGCGAGTCGTGTTCATCCGCACCGTGAACCGTCAAATGGTGGCGGGTTGGGCTCGCGATTGGCGCTCGCGGCGAGATTTCTACCGATTGGAGACCGAAGTCCCGCTCAGCAAGAACCTCAGTCTGCTGGGTTACTTGCGTTTTCAGGGCGGCGAATGGCGCGACTTGAGCATCGGAACGCGAGTCCGGCTGTAAGGCGTCTAAAATAGAGCTTCTATGGGCAGTTCGCGCCGCGCTTACGACTTACTTCGAGGTTACGTCAACCATCACATGGATCGCATTCGCGACCTCGATTCGGACGCGGCCGCTCGCGAGGAACTCAACGCCTCGCTCAGTCCCGGCGGGGTGGATGCCGCGCCGACAACTCAGGCACCGAGCGCCGAGCCGATCAATCAGCAGGAGATCGCGCGCAAGATTTTGGGCGTCCCGGAAGGCGCGCCGTTCACGGATGTGCGCCGCGCGTATGAGCGGCTGAGCAAGCGCAGCGACCCCGCCAAATTTGTGGTCGGCACCGAGGAACGTCGCCTCTCGGAAGAACTCCACGCCCGCATCGAAACCGCCTATCGAATCCTCTCGGCCGAAGTACCGGCGGTCGAAAAGCGGTTCAACAACCTCGAAATCGACTAGTTGCGCAGCGGCTTGCCGACGTCGAGCATGTGCTGCACGCGCAGCACGGTGTTGCCGTGCTGGCAAAGCTTGACGAATTCCTCGCGCTCGCGGGCAACCGCCTCGGTCCAGGTGCCGGGCTTGGTCATCGTCCACTTGATCGCCTCGCACACGTGCTCGTCGTAGGGCGCCCAGTCGCTGCCGGTTTTCAGTTCGTCAATCACGCGATCAACCACGCCCACGAGCGGCCCTTCGGGCATTTCCCACTTCGCTGGTTCCTGCACTTGCAGGTTCAACGCAAGTTGCTTGGCGTCGTGGAGCAAGCGGTCGGAGTGCGGAGCGATCACGTCGCTCGCGCGAAGGTAGCCGAGACCAAAGCCTTCAAAGGCGTTCGTCGTCACCGCACCCGACATCGCGGACTTCGCGTAGTGAGCGATGAGCTTGAGATTGCTCCCCGCGCGGCGTCGAAGCTCGCAGGTGCCGGCGCCGCCGGGCAGAAGGCCGACCCGCACTTCGGGCAGGCCGATCATGCTTTCCGAGTGAGCGATCACCTGCGGGCAGCCCATGGCCATTTCAAGTCCTCCGCCCAATGTGTAACCAAAAATCGCGGCGACCACCTGCTTCTTGCTCAGCGTGTCGGCGAGGCCCTGCAGAGCGAGCAGCCCGTCGTTGACCATATCCATGTCCTTGGCGGCCATCGCCTCGCTAAAGACGCGCAAATCGAATCCGAGCGAGAAGTGCTTCGCCTCGCTGGTGAGCACGAGCGGCCCGGTAGTTCCGTTGAGCCAGGCGGTGAGCGCTCGACACACCGCGGGGTTGTAAGTCCCCATCTTGGTGGTCGTGGTGATCGCCCGAACGCCGTCGCCGAGGTCCCGCACATTGAAGCCTTCGCCGGTTTCGGTCACGGGAAACTCGTGGATTGTCGCAAACTGCGGTTCGACTTTGCGGTTGACGTAGATGCCGGTGAAGTCGAGCTGCTCCTTGCCTTGGAAGTTGGGCGGCGCTTCCGACCAACCGAGGGCGTCGCGGCCAATCGCGTCGATGAGGGCAAACGGACCCATTTCCCAACCGAATCCCCACATCATCACGCGGTCAAAATCTTCCACCGAGTGGCTGATCTCGGCGCGCAGTTCTTCGGCGTAGCGCAAGGTCGGGATCAAGTAGAGGCGCAGGAACTCGGCCGCCTCGTCGCGTTCGGTCAGGGTCGCGCGGATGCGCTCGCCGAGCGGCATCTTGGCAAATTTTTCGAGGCTTGGAATACTCACTGGCAGTTGCTGTCGATAGGCGTGGGTGGTCAGGTCGAGCGCCAGAAGCTCTTTGCCTTCCTTGCGATAAAAGCCCATGCCGGACTTCGCGCCAAGGTGGCCCTGGCTCAGTAAGAACTCAATGGACTTTGGCGTGGCCAGCGCGTCGGTCCGAGGGTCTTGGGGGCAACGCTCGCGCAGATTCGCGGCGATATCCACCATGATGTCCATGCCGACCAGGTCGTTGAGGCGGAACGAGCCGCTTCGCGGACGTCCCAGGAACGGCCCGGTGATCGCGTCTACGGCCTCAATCGGAAGCTGCAACTTCTCGGCGATGTGGGTCGCGTGGAACATGCTCCACATACCGTAGCGGTTGGCGATAAATCCGGGTGTGTCTTTGGCGAGCACCACGCGGCGAGCCACATGCTCCTCCAAAAACTCGACGTAATTCTGCAGGATCGCGGTGTCCGTGCGCGAAGTGGGGATGAGTTCCAGGAGCTTAAGATAGCGCGGCGGATTGAAGAAGTGGGTACCCACAAACTTGCGGCAGAAGTCGTCGCTGCGGCCCTCAATCAGCAGTTCAATTTGCAGACCGCTGGTGTTGGTGGAGACCAGAGCTTCGGGCCGGACGAGCGGCTCAATCAACGCGTAGAGGTTCTTCTTGGCGTCCAGCTTTTCAATAATCGCCTCGCACACCCAGTCGGCTTCGCGGACCCAATCGAGATTCTCGTCAATGCCGCCGACGCGAATGCTTTCGGCGTGATTCGCCGAGTAGAAGTGCGGCGGACGCATGTTGCGCGCGCGATCTAAACCGGCCTTCGCCGAGGCTGCCGTTTGGTCCAGCAGGGTCACCTGAAAGCCAAGGTTGGCCAGCAGGGCGGCGATGCCGCTGCCCATGGTGCCAGCACCGATCACACACACCTTGGTGGAGGCGGGAAAACTCATAGGCGTAAGGATACCGAAAGCGCAAACAAGGTACATTTTGGGTACAAGCAATGCCGCAAAAGCTCGTTCCCCAGCCCAAGCTTATTTTCGAACGATCCCGCGCCGGACGCGTCGGTTGCAACCTTCCGAAATGCGACACGCCCGCGGTTGATTTGGAGGCCACTCTCGGCGCCACTCGCAAGGAGTTGAACCTGCCCGAAGTGAGCGAACTCGAAGTCGTTCGACACTTTACGAACCTTAGCCATATCAACTACGGCATCGACAACGGGTTCTATCCGCTGGGTTCGTGCACTATGAAGTACAACCCGCGTATCAACGAGCGAACGGCCAGCCTCCCCGGCTTCGCCGCGATTCACCCGATGCAGCCGGCGAGCACGGTGCCCGGCGCCATTACGGTGCTTCGCGAGGTGCAAGAAATTCTCATGCAGGTGACCGGCTTCGACGAGATCACTCTGCAACCGCTCGCCGGGGCTCACGGCGAGTTCACGTGCCTGATGCTCATTAAGGCGTACCACGAGAGTCGAGGCGAAGGCGCGCAGCGGCGCATAGTTTTGGTTCCCGACAGCGCTCACGGGACGAATCCCGCCTCCGCCGCCATGTGTGGCTACGAGGTGCGATCCGTGCCGACCAACGCCGAAGGGAACACCGACTTGGAAGCTCTGCGCGCGGCGCTCAGCCCCGAGGTTGCCGCGTTCATGGTGACCAACCCCTCGACGCTGGGCTTGTTTGAACCGAACATTTTGCAGATTACGGCGATGGTGCACGAGGTCGGCGGACAAGTGTTCTGCGACGGCGCGAACATGAACGCCATGGTCGGCACCACGCGCCCGGGCGATCACGGGTTCGATTGCATGCACCTCAACCTGCACAAGACGTTCAGTACGCCGCACGGCGGCGGCGGCCCCGGCTGCGGAGCCATCGGTCTGAAGTCGCACCTGGCCGCGTACATGCCGGTGCCGGTTGTCGAGCGCAAAGCGAACGGCGAAGCCACATTGGACTGGGCCCGGCCCCACTCGATTGGTCGCGTTTCGCCGTTTTTTGGCCAGTTCCTTATGGAAGTGCGCGCGCTCACCTACTTGCTGGCGTATGGCCGCGAAAACATGCACCGAATTTCGTACTACTCGGTGCTCAACGCGAACTACGTTCAGGCACGCCTGAAAGACGTGCTGCCGCAAGCGCACGACCGCCCGTGCATGCACGAGTGCGTGCTCACCGCCGAGAAATACAAGAAGGAATATGGCGTGCGCGCGCTCGATCTGAGCAAGCGACTGATTGACTACGGTTTCCATCCGCCGACCAACTACTTCCCGCTGATCGTGCCGGAGGGCTTTATGATTGAGCCGACCGAGACCGAAGCCATGGAAACCCTGGATGCGTTCTGCGACGCGCTCATAGCGATTTGCGAAGAGGCGAAGACGAATCCCGAGCTGCTGAAGGCCGCGCCGACGGCGCAGATTGTGGGCCGCGTGGACGAGGCCGCCGCCGTCAAGAACCTTGACGTGCGATGGCGCGCCAAGCAACTGGTTAGCAAATGAAGTCGCCGCTTTCGGGGGCCACCTGGCAGGCCGTAGAGGCCACGGCCTCCACTCAGCGCGACCTTGCCGCCTTGGTTCAGAAGGGCGAGTTCGTGGGCGCGCTCTGGGCCAAGCATCAAACCGAAGGCAAGGGCCGATTCGGGCGTGAGTGGTACAGCGAGGCGGGCAACTCGCTGACGATTTCGCTGGCGTTTCACGAATACGCGGATCATCCCAAACCGTGGCTTATCGGCATGGCGGTCGGCTTGGCGGCGGCCTCGGCGTGCCACTGCAAAATTGCCTGGCCGAACGACCTGGTGCTGCAAGGCAAGAAGGTGGGCGGCATCCTCACCGAGCTTGTCACCAACCCGGACGGAAGGCTGATTCCGGTGGTCGGGGTCGGCATCAATTTTGCCGTCGCCGAGTTTCCGGATGGCCTCACGGAGAGCGCGGCCAACGTGCATCAGGGTGCAGTGAGTGCCGACGACGTAGAGCAACTCGCCAAGGACCTGATTGACCGCATCGAAGGCCTGCCTGAGCCTGACGCTTGGTCGTCGCTGCGACCGGTGTGGAGCCTCTTCGACGCCACGCCGCAAAAGCAGTATCGCCTCGCCAACGGCGGCGATGCCATCGGCATGGGCATTGGCCCCGAGGGCGAACTGATTTGCTCTGTCGAGGGCGAAACACAAACTGTGCTGGCGGCTGACGCGATTTTCGGTCCGGCATCGTCCTAGCGATTGATGTACGACCGTTTCGCGCAGAAACTCGATCGCCTCAACGCGCAAAAGCAGCGGCTCATTGACATGGTGTGGGCCGTGCCCGACTCGCAACGGGTGCTTCACCCGAAAGACGGCAGCTTTTCGCCGGTGGAGATGCTCATGCACATGGCGCTCCTCGAATCGAACTACGCGGACATTCTTGATGAAACACCGATCGGTCGTTACGAGGGCAGCGTCGCCAAGCCTGGGTTCATCTACAACTTTGTGCTCAAACGCATGAAGGAGGCAAAGGCCTCGCCCGCGCCGAAGCAGACCACCCCGAAGTGGGTGCCGGGTGTGGATGAAGCGATCAAGGAGTGGGACAAGCAGCGCGAGCGCCTGACCAAGCACCTGGAGGTAGCCAAGCCCGCCGAGATTTGGGTTATCGCCAAGCCGCTCGGCAAGATGTCGGCGGACCACGCCTTGGACCTCATGGCCGCGCATCACCACTATCACATCGAACGCTTTACTTATGCCGATATGCCGCCCAAGGCAACTCCCGCAACCTAGGCCCGGCGACTGCGTATTGGTTGTTGATCTATGATCTCAAGCATCGTGGGTGTTCTAACTTTTGTCGTGATGGCTTCCGCCGTCCTCGCCTTGGTTATTTTCGGAGTTCCTGCCTTTCGAATGGCGATGCGCAAAGCCAAAGAAAACGATGAGCGCCGCGCGCGCCTCGCCAAAATGGAGCAGGAAGAAGAGGAGATTCGCCGACGCTTTGAAGAGGAAGCTCGCGCCGAAGTAGAAGATAAACATGATTGAAATGGGTTCCTCCGAACGCAAGCTGAAGCTTGGTTGCATCGTCATTCCCCTTGGCATCCTGATCGCCTTTAGCATCATCTGGAGCCGTTTTCAATGGATCCCCGCCGGCTACGTCGGCGTGATCTACAACGCCTCGGGCGGCTTGCAAGACAAGGTCTACACCCCGCGGCGAGTCTTCGTCAACTGGTTCCAAACGCTCTACGTGTATCCCACCCGCTTACAGGCGGCGATCTATTCCAGCACGCCGCAGTGGGGCGAGGTGAGTGCCTCGGACGGCATTCAAATTACGACCAGTGACCAGGCGACCACCACGTTTGATGTGGCGGTCTACTACCGAATTCGCAAGGAAAATGTGTTCACCGCGTTCAAGTCGTTTGGGGCAATTCCCATTGAAGACGTGCAGTCACAGCACATTCGCCGTGCGGTTCGCGAGGCGGCCAATGCCGTCGGCACGCAGTACGACGTCTTTCAGTTGCTCGGGGATAAACGCCAAGAAGCGAGCGAGCGCATCAACGAGCGGCTGGTGGCGAACCTTGGTCGCAAGGGCGTGACCATTGAACGCACCATGCTGATGACCGCGACGTCACAGGCGGACATCACTCAGAAGATTACGACCCGCGTCAACTCGCTCACGCAGCTCACCATTTCGCGATTGCTTTCGCAGATCGCCGAGGTGAGTCGCCAAAGCGGCGTGGTTCGCGCCCAGTCCGACGTCAAGGCGCGGACGCTCACGGCGTCGCAAACCAAAGATAAGAGCCTCCAGCTGATGGAGCTTGAGCTACAGGAAGAGGCGATTGACGCCTGGAACGGCAAACTGCCGCGGATTCAAAGCAAGCCCGGCCAGACGATCGTGCTTGGCGCGGATGCGCTTAGTTCGCTGCAAGGAGGGAAGTAATGAGTGAGCAAATGTCGCCCGCCGCGGTGAAAAAGCTGGGCCTGGGCATCGTGTTTGTGGTCATCGCCATCATCGTGATGGGGAGCTTCAAGGGTTGTGTCAAGCAGATTCCGCCCGGCACGGTGGGGATCAAGTTTAACGGGTCATCGGGAATCAGCGAGAAGTTGCTCAAGCCCGAGGTGAAGATTGTGCTGCCCTGGGAGCAGCTGATCATCTATCCAACAAGCATCAAGAACGCGAGCTACGTCCGCCGCGCCAACGAAGGCGCCGCGGAGGGAGATGACGCGATACCGGCAAGCACCTTTGAAGGCGCGACTCTGCCCGTGGATGTCACCGTGGCGTTTCATATTGACCCCGCCAACGTGGTGAAGGCCTTCGAAAACTTCGGGACCGCCGAACTGTCCGAACTGGATGATCACTTCATCCGATCGGCGGCTACCTACGCCATCAACGTGGTGTCGGGCGCTCGCTCGATTTTCGACCTGACGACCAAAGAACGCGCCCAGTTTGGCCCGGATGTCAAGGCAGTATTGGCCCCGATTCTCGCCGACTACGGCATCACCATTGACGACGTGTTCATCGGCGAGGTATATCCGAGCGCCGAGGTGCGCGAGAAGGTGAGCGAGTCCATCGCGGTGCGAACCCAACTGGATACCGCCCGTAACGAACTGGAACGCGCCAAGATTGACGCTCTCACAGTGGAGACCAACGCAAAGAAGCAAGCCGAAATCAGCCGCCTGATGAGCGAGCAAGGCGACAAAGCAATCGCCCTGAAGCGGATTGATATCCGCCGCAAGGCGATTGCGAAGTGGAAGGCCGGGGGCGGCGCCCCCAGCGTCGTCGGCGACGGCACGATCCCCTTCACTACGATCGCGCCGAAGTGATCTCGCTTAGCCGCCGAGATCGAACTGTTGGGCGAGGATGGTGTAGTCGGCGATATCGATGACGCCATCCTGGTTGAGGTCGGCGTTGGCGTTGTAGCCAGGCCCACCTAACACGGTGTCAAAGGCGGCGGCCAGCAACGTGTAGTCGCCGATATCCACCGTGCCGTCGCGATTGATGTCGGCGACCAGGCCCACGACATTGATCGTGATGGACTTGGTGTCGCCATTTAACGTCGCCGTTACCTGGGAGCTGCCGTTGTCGCGTCGCCATACGGCGTTGGCCGTAAAGGTCGCCGTGTTGCTGCCCGCCGGAACGGTCACCGAGGCCGGAACCGTGACCGAGTTCGTATCGCTGGATTGCAGCGTCACCACCGCACCGCCGGTTTGGGCGAGGTTCGCCAGTCGTACGCGGCACGTGGTGCTGTTCGCGCCATACATGCTGCTGGGGCCTTCCAGCGCCATCATCCAGACAAGTCCGCCCGCATCAACGCGCCAGATTCCGCGGCCGTGCGTGGCGGCGTAGAGATAGCCTTGTCCAGGGACAAAGGTCAAGTCGTCGACGCGCAGGTTCGGCAGACCGAGCGGGTTGGTGATGTTCGACCACGATCCGCCGCCATTGATGCTCATGAAGACGCCGACGTCGGTGGCCACGTACCAGTCCGTACTCGGCGCGCGCGGGTCCAGACAGATGCTCATGTGCGAGATGTTCGGTGTGGCCGTAGCACCCGCGCCGGACCGCGAAGTCCAAACACGGCCCGCGCCCGCGGTCGGGTTGGTGCACTGCCAGATGCGACTGGCTGAGGTGCTGCTCGACTGCACCAGAATGATGTGGTCGGGATTGAGCGGGTGCACGGCAATATCTTTGATATTGCCGGTCGGCAGACCGCCCGACGTGATTTGCGTCCAGGAAGTTCCTCCGTTGGTGGTCATCCACACCTGCCCATCCGAACCGCCCGTGTAGATCCGGTTGCCGTCGGACGGCGCCACGGCAATTGATCGAATCGTCCCCCCTGTGAGCAATGTCGCCCCGATGGAATAGGACCAGCTATTCGTGCCGAAGCTATATTTGTTGAGATAGCGACTCCCGGCATAGAACTGAGCGCCGTTGGTGGGGTCGCCTTCAATGGGGGCGATAAAGGCCACGTTGTCACCGCTAGGAAAGTTTGGCGAGATTCCGCCACTGGAACTCCAGCTATTCGTGGTGCGCTCGGCGCCCATGTATTGCCACGTTGTGACCTGGTTGTTGGGGTTGGATTGGCTAACAAAGTGGTATGAACCGTCGCCCGCGCCGGGGTTGATCCAGCTTGCAAGGTTGCCGTTGGCGCAAGGCGAGGCGTTGTCTTGAGTGCCGCCGATCATCCGGGTGTTGTTGGTCGGGTGATACGCCGCATGATAAAACTGCGTCGTGCCGCCGAGTTGTGCATTCAGCGATTGAATCGTGAACGTGTTCTGGTTGGAGTTGTTGCCGCGATAGATACCGCCGTCATTGGCGATCAGAATTTCCTCCGGGTTCACCGGGCTAACGGTCATGTTGTGCTGATCGTTGTGCAGGTTCGAATTGCTCTCGTAACTGCGTCCGTAGGCACGCCATGTAGCTCCGCCGTCGCGGCTCTGAGCAACGTCAATGAGGCCGACGTAAATGACATCTTGCGCCCCGTTCGTCGAGGTCTCCATGTGCATGTCGTAGGTGGATTGCGACCAGTTGTACTGCGCGCCCAAACTGGCGTTCCCGTCCGGGAATCCCGCGCTGATATCCACCCAGGTTGCGCCGCGATCGGTGCTCTTATAGATAGATTGCGTGTTACTCGCCATCGCGTAGACGGTGTTGGGGTCAATCTTGCTCGCCGCAACATCGCCCCGATTTGTGTTGGGCGATGGACCAGCTAGTGCCGTCCACGTGTCCCCATCATCAAGGCTACGAAGGATTGAGTTCGAAGAACCACGGACCGATGCGTACAGAGCCCGCACGTTCGATGAGTCCTTTACCCCGACGGAATAGGCGCTGATGTTGTACGAGTTGGTCGTCGCGTTGGACCAAGAGAAGCCGCCGTCGGTGCTCTTTTTGATTTGAGTTCGGTCGGTAAAAGCAATGAGACGGTCCGTGTCGTCCGGGTCAATCCAGATGTCTTTGATGATCGCGCTGCCGAACGCGGATACGCCAATCGTGGTCCAAGTGTTTCCGCCGTTGGTGGATTTGCGAATTCCGAACCCGTTGCCGAGGCCGCCGTCGTAGTCGCCCGTCCCCACGTAAAGAACGTTTGTGCTGACCGGATCGACCACGATACAGGAAGTGAGCAGGCGCGCCCAATTGTCGCTGAGGCAGGTCCAGTTCACGCCTTGGTCGGTCGTCTTCCAAATACCCGACTGGGCTCCCGCGATGTAATAGGTATTCGTGTTGCTCGGGTCGTAAGCGACGTAGTTAAAGCGCCCGCCAAGTGGCGACTGGCCGTAATAGGTGCGGTAGGGGATGCTGAAATTGGTCGGGCCGACAAATTGCCAGTTACCCACTAGTTCGGTGCCAATTCCGCTGCCGCCGATGGTGCCACGCGGCATGCGATCGCGCTGCTGTTCGGCGATGTCGTAAGCGGCAAAGTCAACGCTATCCGATCCCGGGTTCGCTCGTTCGCGCAGGAAGTGAAGATACGCTTCCAGGTAATCGCAGCCCGGCATTTCGCCGACGATCTTGGCCTTGTCGCCGCGGGTCGAGCGGTAGTACACGTAGTAGTCCGCTTCGTATTCGTGGATCGCGGCGCGCACACGGCTGACGCTGTTGATGCCGTTGGCATGAATCGGCGGGGCCGGCGCAACCGGGGTGATCGCGCGGATGCCCTTGAGGGCTTTCACTCGCTTCGCGGTCGCGAACCCATGCTTCGTGCGGATGAGCAGCAAGTTGCCCTGCAGGTGGAACTTACCGCCAAACTCCTTTTTGATCGAGCGCGCCGCGAGCTTGGCGTCGCTGTAGGTGAGTTGCAGCCGGAGAAGACCGGCTTCGGTAGGCTCAGGCCCACCAAAAGCAAAAGCCGCGACAAGCGCGGCGAACGAAGCAAAAGCAGTTCGAAAATTCATGTTCCCTGTCCGAGTACCGCCTTTTAGAGGGAGATTCGGGCAGTTTAGTTCGCCGCAAGTTCGGTGCCTAAAGCGGCAGTTTCGTCTCAGCTAGTGAAATTACGCGGAGTTGGATGACCTTCTCTTCGAATGGCTCCAGCGCGCAGGGCAGGTGCGAGACGCCCTCGTTGGAGTGGTACGACTTGCCGTCCATCTCCAGCAGGTTGCCCCACAAACCCTTGACTTTGAGGCGGAATTTGACCGCTTGGTCAGACGGATTCTTAATCGTGATGTTGGCCCAACGCTTGCGCATGTCGAGTTCCACTCGGCGCATTTGGCCGAAGTTGACTTCGAACTCGGCGTTGAGTTGGCGCAGCACGATCAGCTGGAACACGCCGTCCCACGGGGTGACGGTGTACGAGTTTTCGCCGGTTTCGAAGTGGCAGCCAAACGTGAACGTGCCCTGCACATGGCTCGGCAGCACGTAAGCACCCGCCGTCCGCAGGTAATGGAAGTACCCCAGCCCGCTTGCCCCCGTAAAATTGCTGTACCCGTGGTGCTTGCTGGCGAGGTCCGGGGTGTAGCACATCGAACTCGCGCCATCGGAGCGAATCAGCGCCCACGGCCCCATCATGCCGCCGAACGCGAGGCGCATATAGGCTTCCGGAATCGCAGCATAGTCGCGGTCGAGCTGGCGAAAGAAGATGCTGCTGTTCGGAATCGTGGTGTGGGCCAAACAGGCCTCGCCGCGGTCAATCAGAGCTTTGAGCGGCGTCGAATCCGCGCCGTCCCAACTGCGCTTATCGCTGCCATACCACCACCAACTTGGCGCCAGAGAGCGCGCGGCGAACGCGCATCGCAGAGTCCGCTCCAAGTGCGCGTCGTTTTGCTCGCGGAGCCCGGCCGCGAACACTTCCTCAAAACCGCTGGTATCCAGCACGGATTCGCCGGCATAGGGGAACTGCTGCCGAACCATTTCCTTGGATTTTTCGGCGACGAGTGGGCGCAGCACGTTGAGTTCTTCGTACAATCCTTCCTTCTGGAGGTCGTCGAGAATTTCGTCAATACGGGCAAAGCCGGGGATGCCGACCGTGCGCACGTAGTGCCGCCATCCAAACTGGAACAAGGCAATGGCGGTGCGCGCCGACCATTGCAGATACGTGCCTGGCTTTTCGCGTGTGGTGCCGTAGATGCTGGCGATGCGATACATCGCGTGATAGATGTTGAAGACGCTGGGGTAGGTAAGCGGGCGGCCCACATAGCTGGCGGTCGCGCCCTCTTGCAGCACGCATCCGACGCTGAAGTCGCCCGGGTTCTGAATGTCGTCGCGAAGGAAGTCGGCGATGTAGTCATCCAGCGCCTCGATCTCTTCCCGCACCGGGTAGATCGTGTTCTTTTCCGCGAGGAAGAGCGCATCGGCCAGAGAGCATTCGACCCCGCTCGCGCCCTGATACTCCTCGGCATCCACCACGCGCTCAGCCCGCGCGCAATCGGCGAGCAAAATCGCGTGGAACAGCTGACTATTCGGGTCGCGGTGAACCTGGTTTTCGACGATCCAAGCCGCACGTTTGCGGATCAAGTTCTCGACCGGCTCGGTGAACATCAAGTGCACATGGCTGAGGCGGCCCTTGCCATCCTCAAACGAAACGCGCACCGGGCCCGGCGTTTTGGGGCGAATGAAGCAGAAGCCGCTTTCCTCGTCGCTATCTACTTCGATGATCGCATCTTTGCTGCAGAAGAACCGGCGCACTCCGGTGCCTTGCACTTCAATCGCGATGCCCACGTCGGTCGGGGCGACGGCGCTCGGCAACAGCTTGACGGTGGGACGGCCACACGCCGTGAGCGTCGAGTTCACCGCGTCGTCCTTGTCGCGCTCGCCCGGCACAAACCGCATTTGGAAGGTGCGCGAGTCGCCGGGCTCAAGAATCAGCGAGGTGTGGTCGTTGGTCCAGCTCTTCCAGCCCTCGCGCTCAATGGTCGCGCGGCTGTAGATGTAGACCACCGGGATGCCTTCCCACTGGTGCGGCGTGGTGAGGCTGCCCGGGATGTGAGCGAAAAACTCCCAGCCGGTGTTGTCGCCCGGAAACACCAAGAGCCCGGGCGGTTCGCTGGTCATGCGCTGGGCGAATACCCAACTGGCCGCGCCGCCGATGAACTTGTGAATGTAGAGGCGCGAGTTCCAAAGCTTGCGCAGCTGTTCGTCGCTCCAACCGAAGCCGTCGTAAAAGTTGTTCAGCGCGAGCGGGAAGCCGAGTTCGCCGATTTCGATGGACTTGTTGCCGATGTTCTTGATCGTGAGTTCCCACACGATCTGCGGCACTTGGCCGGCGATTTCGTAGAAGCGACCCGTCGCCTGAATCTCGGGGAGGAAAGGGAAGTCGTATTCGAATTCGACCTTGTCGCGCGGGACCATGAGGTCCATGTCCTCGTCCATATCCTCGCCACCGAACGGGTTCCGCGCCGATTGGTTGCGGCTGACGATCCACGGCCCGTCGGGGTCAGTCCGCGCGCCAATAAGGATGGTTCCGGGCAGATAGTTCTCGCTTGATTCGTCGCCGAAGAACAGCGGCGGGAGGCAGAATTGGAAGTCTTCGCCCTCGTCGGGCAGGGAAGGGTCGCTCGCCCACAGCTCGGTTATCCGGCCGCTCGGGCTGAACTCCATGCTGATGAGGCTGCCGCTCAGCTCGCTCTGCGCGCCATCGAAAAAGTCCATTTAGAGCGGCCCCTTGGCCGCGGCGATCGCCTCGCTGATGCCGTTGTAATCCACTTCGAAGGGCGCGGGAATGGTCACGCTTTGGCCCGTCGCGGTGCCAAACGCCACCGCCGCCTCGGCGTTGATCCAGTTGCTCGCGCAGTGGTGAAGGTCGGCAAACTTCGGATACTTGGCCGCCCGCAATGCCGAGCTCTGGTGAGCATAGGCCAGCATCAGAAGGTCGCTGAGGGCGGCCATTTTGACCTGACCCCAATCGGGCAGACACAGGTTGAGCGCGCGCCCGGCGAGATCATTCACGAACGAATCGCCCGAGTAATTGAGGCTTGATTTGCCTTCCTTCACACGGCGCAGTAAGCGGTCGGCGAGAAACAGGCGATTGATTTCATTGGTGCCTTCGTAGATGCGGCTGATGCGCGCGTCGCGGTAGATCCGGGCCAGCGGAAACTCTTCGGTGAACCCATAACCGCCGAAAATTTGGAGCATTTCGTCCACGATAAACGCTTCGACTTCGGTCGCGAAGACCTTGCAAGCCGAGCACTCGATGGCGTACTCCTCGGCGGCCAGACGGTTGCGGCTGATGGGGTCGGTGTCGAGCGTCTTGCAATGGTCAAATGCGCTGTCAATGAGCGCGCCGGTGCGATAGATCATGCTCTCGGCGACGTAGTAGCGGGCCGCGCTCTCGACGAGCTTCTTCTTGATGAGGCCGAAATCGAACAGGGCTTGCCCAAACTGCTTGCGGTCGAGCGCGTATTGGAGGCCGCAGCCAATGGCCTCGCGGGCCGGGCCGATGGACATGGAGGACAACTTGAATCGACCCAGATTAAGGGCGTTAAACGCGATATAGTGGCCCTTGCCTTCCTCCCAAATCAGGTTTTCGCGCGGCACCCGCGCATCTTCCAGCACAACCCGCGCGGTGGACGAACCCTTGAGGCCCATTTTGTGTTCCTCGCGGGAGATGCTCACGCCGGGGAAATCGCGCTCAACAAGGAACGCGGTGACCTTGTCGTTGACCTTCGCCATAACCAGAAACTGCTGCGCCCATTTGGCGTTGGAAATCCACATTTTCGTGCCGTTCAGCACGTAGTGGTCGCCGACAAACTCGGCCTTGGTGGACATGGAAAGCGCGTCCGAACCGCTGTTCGGTTCGCTTAGACAGTAGGCCCCAATCTCCTCGCCCATCACCAGTTTAGGCAAGTACTTTTGTTGCTGCTCGGCGTTGCCGAACAGGGCCACGCCCACTTGGCTGATGCCGCTGGTGATGCCGACCGTCACCGAGAACGAGGCGTTAAGACTAAGAAACTCCAGGATGCGCGCGGCTAGGTTTTTGCTGAGGCCGAGTCCGCCTGCTTCTTCGGGAGTGTCGATGCCACAAAACCCGAGTTCGCCGGCCTTGCGGATGAGCTCGGGCATGAGGCCGTCTTCTTGCTTGTCAAGGCGTTCGGCGAGCGGCAACACTTCGTTGCGCGAGAATTGCTCCGCCGTCTGGATCATCAGTTTTTCGTCGGCGGCAAAGTCTTCGGGACAGAAAATTTCGGAGGGAGTGACGGCAAGAAAGTGACCCCCCACCATTGCGGAGTCAGCATGGATGACGCGAACGTCGGACATGGGTGGAATTATACGGCACAATAGGGTCGTTGAATCTCTTCGTTTTCGACACGAACCTGTTTCGTGAAATCCACGTCAATCTGCGCCGCGAATGGCTGGACGGGTTCATGATGCTCATCAGCAATTCCGGGCTTGATTCAATCAAGGCGGCGCTGATTTTGCCGTCCCTGCTTTGGCCACGCACCCGTGCCCATGCGTGGGTGGTTGTGCTCGCCACGGCGGCGGCTGGTTTGGCGCGGTTGCCGCTCATGAAGCTGGTGGGGCGAATGCGTCCGAGCAACTACCAGTGGGCGACCCCGCTGGAAAACGTCTACAGCTACGAATCGAGCTTCCCGAGCGGTCATACGACCGCGGCCTTTGCCACCGCGGTTGCCCTGTGGCTGCTGCTGCGGGGCACTCGGTACGCGTGGCTCGGGGTTGTGGCCTGGGTCTGGGCCGCGCTAGTGGCGTTTAGCCGCATCTATGTCGGCGTGCACTACCCGACCGACGTGGTGGCCGGCGCGATTTTTGGCGGCGTCATCGGCGGATTGGTGGCCGAGTGGGCGATCAAGCGTTTAGTTCAATCACCGTCGGTTTCCAGTCCAGTCGGTCCAGAATCCCCAGGTAATCCGCCTCAGTAATCTCGGCGACGGGCTTGTCAAGGATCGCCACGAGCATGGCCTCCATGACGTTGGTGGCGAAGGTCTCGCCTCCAATCACCGGCGTCGTCGTGATTACGCGCCGAACCCCCGCCGACTTGAGCCAATCGAGGTTCGCCTGTCGCACGCTTTGCGTGAGGATGGTCTTGCCATCCAAGCGGTCGGGTGCGTACCGCAGCACGTAGAGCGAATCGCCGCAGATGAACGTCGCCTCGGCCCAAGTCTTGGCAAACTTAGGCGTGCGCGAATCCTGCTTTTCCCCCGTCGGATAGACCCACTTGAAGGGAAGTTGAGTGATGAGCGGCAGAACGATCCGCCCCAACCGCTCGACCGCTCGATACGAGCGCAGCGGAATCGGCAAGCCGACGCCGAACATGAGGTCGGCGTACACCACGTTCGGGCAAAGCTGGTCCAGAGCCTGCGCCATGCCGTAGCGATCGGTGGCACTGACCAGCAACGCCCGTTCTTGCTTAAAGTCCACCGTCCCGGATTCCTGCAGCCAATGGATCGCGCGGCGTTCAAGCGTGTGTTTGAGGCCGCTCCCATCCACCACCGGCGTGACTTTGACGTTCTTGATGCAGTTGAGAATCTGCCGGAACGCATACCGCCGCTCGCCCGCGACCAGATAGATGTCGGCCCCACCAACGCCGAGCGCGGCGACCTTGCCATCGAGTTCCTCAAACATCCGCTGGAATGCGGCCATGTCGCCGTCGGTACCGATGCGTTCGAGCAGAAAATCCTGCCCGAGCATGGTCGCCTCGCTGGACTTGTTACGCTTGCTCGAGCCGAGCGAAACCGAGACGATGCGTTTACGATCCATTAGGAGAAACTGGCCAAGACTTCGATTTCCACGTCCACGCCGCGCGGCAACCCGGCCACCGCGACCGTGCTTCGGGCGGGCGGATCGCTCGGGAAGCGGCTGCCATACACCTCATTCACCGCGCCGAAGTGGTCCATGCTGCTTAGGAAAATCGTGGTCCTGATTACGTTCTCAAACCCGAGACCGGCCGCGCCGAGCACGCCGGCAATGTTCTTCATCACCTGCTCGGTCTGCTCGCGAACGTCGCCGCCGATGAGTTCGCCGCCGGGCGTCAGCGGAATCTGACCAGAACAAAACAGCAAGTCCCCGCAACGAATGGCTTGCGAGTAGGGGCCGATAGCACCCGGCGCTTGGTCGGTGGAGACCACAATTTTTGGCATGAAGAGACGATACCTAAGCGGTTGGTGAGTTGACGCAGGACCTCCCGGCGTAGTAAAATTTAGCAAATGGGCACGCAGACTGCTAACTGCCGCCCAATGGAACACACTATGTCGATTTCGCTTAAGCCCCTTGGAGATAAGATCGTCGTTGAACTCTCGACCGCCGAAGACAAGACTGCCGGTGGCATCTACCTTCCCGATGCGGCCAAGAAGAAGCCGACCGAAGGCACTGTGGTCGCCGTTGGCACCGGTCGCGTTTTGGAGACCGGTGAGCGCAATGCGCTGACCGTCAAGGTGGGCGATAAGGTCATTTTCAGCAAGTACGGTGGCAACGAAGTGAACCTCGACGGTCGGGATTACACGATCCTGGACGAGGATCAAGTCTACGCCGTTCTGAGCTAAATCCTGCACCAATGAGTTTCGCCACGATCGAAGAAGCGCTCGCTGAATTGCGGCAGGGCCGCATGATCATCGTCATTGACGATCCCGACCGCGAGAATGAGGGCGACCTCATTATGCCGGGCGAAACCTGCACCCCCGAGGCCATGAATTTCATGATCACTTATGGCCGCGGGGTGCCCTTTATTCCCACGACGCAAGAGCGCATGACCGAGCTTGGCATCGCGATGATGACCAAGTCGAATACGGCGCGTCATGGCACCGCGATGGGCGAAACCGTGGACGCGTTGCACGGCGCGACAACCGGCGTGAGTGCGCATGATCGCGCCCGCACGGTGGAAGTGTTCTGCGACCCCAACGCCAAGCCCAACGACCTCGGTCGCCCGGGTCACGTGATTCCGCTTCGAGCCGAAAAGGGTGGCGTGTTGCGCCGGTCGGGTCACACCGAAGCCAGCGTGGACCTCGCGGTTCTGGCGGGATTTCAGCCGGTCGCGGTGGGCTGCGAGATTCTCAACGACGACGGCACGATGATGCGCACGCCCGAGCTCCTCAAGTTCGGCGCCGAGCACAACCTCAAGGTCATCACGATCGCCGACCTCATCGCCTACCGTCGCCGCACCGAAAACCTGGTCGAGCGCAAAGCCGGGCCGATTGACTTCCCGACCAAGTTCGGACATTTCCAGCTTTACGCCTACGAAACCACGATTGAGCCGACGCCCTACATCGCGATTGTCAAGGGCGATGTGGCCAACGGTGAGCCCGTGCTGGGCCGCGTGCACAGCAGCTGCCTTACGGGCGACCTGCTCGGTTCGCTGCGCTGCGATTGTGGCGACCAACTCGCGGCGGCGCTCACCGCCATCGAGACCGAGGGTCGCGGCGTCGTGCTGTACATCGCGCAAGAGGGTCGCGGCATTGGCATTATCAACAAGCTGCGTGCTTACGAATTGCAGGATCAAGGCTTGGACACGGTCGAGGCGAATATCGCCCTTGGCTTCCAAGCCGACCTTCGCGACTACGGTCTGGGCACGCAGGTGCTGGCCGATCTCGGCGTTAAGAAGCTGCGTCTGATGACGAACAACCCCAAGAAGTTGGTAGGTTTGGCGGGCTTCGGAATCGAAATCACCGAGCACGTGCCGATCGTTTGCGAGCCGCACGAACACACTCAGAAATACCTTTCGACCAAGAAGGAAAAGCTGGGTCACCTGCTCCCCGGCTAAGCTAGCTCAGCCCGCGAGCAGGTATATTTTCAGCACCGGCGACGTACCCAAGTGGTTAAGGGGGAGGTTTGCAAAACCTTTACGCAGCGGTTCGAATCCGCTCGTCGCCTCCAATTTTCTTTACTTCAAGTGCGCGATAATCGCGTCGCCCATGTCGCTGGTCGAAACCAGCTTGCACTGCGGTTCGAAGATGTCTGCTGTGCGGGTTCCGCTCTCGAGCGCGGCGTCTACCGCCTGCTCAATCCGGTTCGCGCCCGTATCGTCGCCGAACGTGTACTTGAGCATCATCGCGGCGCTCAAAATCGTGGCGATGGGGTTGGCACGTCCCTGACCCGCGATGTCGGGCGCGGAGCCGTGCGCGGGCTCGTACATGCCGAACACACCTGTCGCCTTGAGTTCGCCCAGCGAAGCCGAGGGCAGCAGACCGAGCGAGCCCGTGAGAATCGAAGCCTCGTCGGAGAGAATGTCGCCGAACATGTTCTCGGTGAGGATCACGTCGAATTGAAGCGGATCGCGAATCAGCTGCATGGCGCAGTTGTCCACAAGCATGTGGCTGACGCTGATGTCCTGGTTTTGCGCGGCCTTCTCGCTCACCACCTCGCGCCACAGGCGGCTGGTTTCCAGCACGTTTTGCTTGTCCACGCTGCACACCTGCTTGCTGCGTTGGCGCGCAATTTGGAACGCGATATCGGTGATGCGCTCGATTTCGTGGCGCGCGTAGACGCAGGTATCGATGGCGACGGTGCCGTTTTCGCGACGCTCGCGCGGCTGACCAAAGTAGATGCCGCCGGTGAGCTCGCGAATCACCACCATATCAATGGTGCCGCCCGTGTTTTTGAGCGGGCTTGCTTGCAGCAGCGAGTGGAAGACCTTGGCCGGGCGGACGTTGGCGAACAAGTTGAGTTCGCCGCGAAGCTTGAGCAGAGCCCCGATTTCGGGTCGCTGCGCCGAAGGCAGATTGTCCCACTGCGGACCGCCCACCGCGCCCAGCAGAATCGCGTCGCTTTCGCGGCAGAGCGCTAGCGTGTCATCGGGCAGCGGAGTGCCCACGGCGTCAATCGCCGCGCCACCCACCAGCGCCGGTGCGAATTCGATGTCCGTGCGAACAGCGCGCAACACCTTCACCGCTTCGGCCACAACTTCGGGGCCAATGCCATCCCCACCCAACACAGCAACCTTAAATGCCATGCGTCTATTGTGGCACCGCCACTGCCGATGTAGACTTTAAGCAGAATGGGAAAAGTTGCCCTGGTGGCGATGCTCGCGGTTGGGTGCGCCGCCAGCTCGGAAACGCCTGACCAGCGCGTAGCGCGGGCCCGGCGGGAGTGGACGCAAACGACAAACGCGAGACTGAAGGCGCTCAAGGTGGAATTCCCGGCGTCGCGCGTATTTTTACGGGCCTACAAACAGGAACGGGAACTGGAGCTTTGGGTTGGGAACGCCGATGGGCCGCTCAAACTGTATCGAACCTACGCCATCGCGGCGGCGAGCGGGGAACTGGGACCCAAGCGCAAGGAAGGCGATCGCCAGGTGCCTGAGGGCATCTATCGAGTGGATCGCCTGAACCCGGCGAGCCAGTTCTATTTGAGCATCGGCCTCAACTATCCCAACGCCTACGATCGGGAGGTGGGGGCGGCTCGTCCGGGCGGCGACATTTTTATCCATGGCGACGCCAAGAGCATCGGGTGCCTGGCCATGACCGACCCCAAGATTCGCGAGATTTATCCGCTCGTCGCGGATGCTTGGCGAGCGGGGAAGAACCCGGTGAGCTGCCACATCTTCCCGTTCCGCATGACCGCCGCAAACCTTGCCGCCGCGGCGAAGTCTCAACCCAAGTGGGCCGCGTTTTGGCGGCAACTTCAACCCGTCGAGGCGGCGTTCAACCGGTCGTTTCTGGTCCCCCGCGTGAAGGTAACCCGAGACGGCTATGCATTGGTGAAAGACTGATCATTCGAATTCAAAAATCAAATTTTTCCCACCGAATTTCCCCGCGAAATTTTGGTACTTTTTTCCTCAGGGTGGCGTCCTCCCTTTTGGTAATCAGCCGCCCGCAAAAGCGAGGTTTGATTGACGTGGCCCGCATTGTCCGACTCCGATTCGGAACTGCGGTTCCTCCTTGGATGTCACGAAATTTTAGGGCCGTCGCGTGGCCGAATTGTCCACGCAGTGCTTGAGGCAAATGTATGAATGTGAAGTTTGAAGTTGGTGGAAGGACGTTCGAATTGGATGAAACCAAGGCGAAGGAGGCTTTGCACGCCAAGAAGGTCATCAATGGTCGCGAGACCATGACATTCAATCTGCTTCCGCTCAAATATCACTGGGCCTACGACCTTTATCGCACGATGAAGGCGAACCACTGGGAGCCCGAAGACATCCCGATGCAAAAGGACATTGAGCAGTGGCGCAGCGATCGCGCTCTGACCGACGTCGACCGCTGGATCATCCGCATGGGCATCGGCTATTTCTCCGCCGCCGAAGGGATTGTTGGCGACAACATTCTGCACGTGGTGCGCGAAGCCGTGACTGCTTCCGAGCTGAAGCTGGTTTTAGGCCGCCACGCTCATGAGGAGAACATCCACGCCGACTCGCTGCTCTACATGATCTCGAGCCTGGGCATCAATCCGCACGAGTGCGAGGCGATGTTTGAGGACATTGCCACGATCAAACGCAAGAACGAGTTCGTCACCCGCATCAGCCAATCGCTGCGCCGGGACCTCGACTGGACTCTGCTGGAAAACAAGCAAAAGCTGGCCAAGAACATTTTCGTGTTCGGTCAGTGCATGGAGGGCACGCAATTTTACGGGCTCTTCGGCATGATCCTGTCGCTCTATCGGCAGGGCAAGTTCCCTGGCATCGGGCAGATGTTCCGCTACACGTTGCGCGACGAGAGCAATCACATTGATCTCTTCCGCCAACTGTTCCTGAGCCTCATCGACGAAAACCCCGACATTTGGACACCCGCTTTCCGCAGCGAGCTCACGGATCTCATGCGCGAAGCAGTTTCGCTAGAAAAGCAATTCATACACGATTGTCTACCGGTTGGTGGAGTAGGATTAAATGCGGATGAATTTTCGCAGTACATCGAATACATCGCGGATCGGCGACTGGAAGGTGTGGGCCTGAACCCCATGAACCCCGGCATTAAGAACCCCCTACCCTGGTTGGCCGAGCTCATGGACGTGCGCAAGGAACAGAACTTCTTTGAGGGTCGCGTGACTGAATACCAAAAATCCTCTGCCTTGGCGGCCGTAAGCGATGACGAACTTTAATCTTGAACTCATGAAAGACTCTTCTTCTAACTTGTTTGATGACATTGACCACTCTGTAGAGCCGTCGCTGGACGCGGCTCGCCCGCATCAACCCGCCCAACTGCGCCCGACGCCGCGCCTTACGCGCCGCAACGGCATGATTGTGGAGTGGGATACCAACAAGATTGAGGTCGCGATTCGCAAGGCGTTTCTGGCGCTGGAACTCGATTCCGAACCCGCCGTGGACGTCGCTCGCGCCGTCGAAGACCGCGTCCGCGGCCTCGGCGAAGAGGTCATCAGCATCGAAATGGTGCAAGACCTCGTGCAAGAAGAGATCATGCGCGCCGGCCACTTTAAGGTCGCCGAAAGCTACATCGTCTACCGCGCGCGGCGGACCTTCCTGCGCGAGCAAGAGCAGCCGGTCGCCGAGGTCGAAGCTGAGTCCATTTTCGCCTTAGTTGAAGCGATCGATGAGGACGGCACCTCGTTCTTCTGGTCCGGCGCGGACTTGCGCAATCGCATCGAGTTCGCGAGCCAGGGCCTCAACCTGACGCTGAGCACGCTCGATCTGGAGCAAGAACTCCGCCGCTCGATGGGATCAAACATCACCATCGGCGAAATCCGCAAGGTCATCACGCTCAACGCCAAGTCGCTCATGGAGCGCGATTCGGACTTCGCGTTCTTCGCCGCCCGCATCCTGCTGACTTACATTTACGAAGAATGCCTGGGCTGGGACATCGTCCGTGACGGCGTTGGCAAGCTCAAGCAACTCCACGCCGAGGCGTTCCAGCCGTATCTTGCGGCGGCGGTAGAACTTTCGCGCCTCTCGCCGGACATGCTGGAATACGATGTCGCTCGCCTCGCCGCCGAGCTCGATCCGACTGCCGACCTTGCGTTCGATTTCCTCGGGATCCAAACTCTATACGATCGTTACCTGATGTGCGACAAGAGCACCGGTCACACGCGCCGCCTCGAGACGCCGCAGATGTTTTGGATGCGCGTCGCCATGGGTCTCTTCAAGGCCGAGCCGGGCGACCGCGAAGCACGCGTGATCGAACTGTATCGTCTCTACAAAGAGCGCCGCTTCTGCAACTCGACGCCGACACTGTTTAACTCGGGCACCCTTCGCTCGCAACTTTCCTCGTGCTACCTGTATAAGATCGACGACTCACTGGAATCGATTGTCAATCGGGGCATCGCCGAAAACGCCATGCTCTCCAAGTGGGCCGGCGGATTGGGCGGATCGTGGACGGCGGTGCGCGGCACCGGCGCCTACATTCAGGGCACCAACGGCGAGAGCCAAGGCGTCATTCCGTTCCTGAAAATGCACAACGACCAACTGGTCGCGGTGAACCAAGGCGGCAAGCGCGCAGGTTCGGGCTGCGCGTATCTGGAAAGCTGGCACAGCGACATCCTCGACTTCCTGGAGCTTCGAAAAAACACCGGCGACGATCGTCGCCGCACGCATGACATGAACACCGCGAACTGGGTTCCGGACCTGTTCATGAAGCGCATGGAAGCTCGCGGCTTCTGGACGCTTTTCCAAAGCAGTCAAGTGCCCGATCTGCACGATCTGTACGGCAAGGCGTTCGAAGAGAAGTATCTGCAGTACGAAGAGATGGCCGAGCGCGGCGAAATCTACGGCAAGAAGATCGAAGCCCTCGACCTTTGGAAGCGCATGCTCCAGATGATTTTCGAAACGGGCCATCCGTGGATCACCTTCAAGGATCCGTGCAACGTGCGCAGCCCGCAGGATCACGTCGGCGTGGTGCACAGCAGCAACCTTTGCACGGAAATTACGCTCAACACCGACGCCGAGGAAACCGCGGTGTGCAACCTGGGCTCCATTATCCTGGACACGCACCTGACGCCGAAGGGCGATCTGGACCACGTGAAGCTTCGCGAAACCATTCGCGTCGCGGTTCGCGCGCTGGATAACGTCATTGACATCAACTTCTATCCGACGGAAGCCGCCAAGACCAGCAACATGCGTCACCGCCCGATTGGGCTCGGCGTGATGGGTCTGCAGTACGCACTTTATCGCAAGGGCGTTGGCTTCTCCAGCGAAGAAGCGATCGAGTTCAACGACGAGTTCATGGAGGCCATCGCCTTCTATGCGTACGAGGCCAGCAGCGACCTCGCCGCCGAGCGCGGCGCGTATTCGACGTACAAAGGTTCCAAGTGGGATCGCGGCCTGATGCCGCAGGACACGCTGGACATTCTGGAAGCCGAGCGCGGCGAACCGGTCGAAGTGCCGCGTGGCGGCAAACTCGATTGGCAGCCTCTGCGCGATAAGATCGCCAAGCAGGGCATGCGCAACTCGAACGTGCTCGCGATCGCTCCGACGGCGACCATCGCCAACATCATGGGCACCTCGCCGTGCATCGAACCGATGTACAAAAACATGTTTGCCAAGAGCAACCTCTCCGGCGACTTCCTCGTGGTGAACCCGTTCCTGGTGGACGACCTCAAGGCGATTGGCCTTTGGACGCCCGACGTGATTGATCAAGTCAAGTACTTCGACGGCGAACTGGAAGGGATCAGCGAGATTCCACAAGAGATCAAGGATCGCTACGTCACCGCCTTCCGCGTACCGTTTGAGGCCATCATCGACGCCGCGGCCCGTCGCCAAAAGTGGATTGACCAGTCGCAATCGCTGAACCTGTTCATGGGTGAGCCCGACATGAAGGCGCTCTCGCACATGTACCGCCGAGCCTGGCACACCGGCCTCAAGACCACCTACTACCTCCGCACGTTGGGCGCCTCGAACATCGAGAAGGCCACGGTGAGCGTGAAGAAGCAGGTGTTCACGCCGGAAGAAAAGGAAGCGTGCAGCATCGAAGCCATGCGCAATGGCGAAATCTGCGAAGCTTGTCAATAGTCTTTGGTTGTTCTTATCTCATGGTGGCCGCCCTTCGGGGTGGCCACTTTTGTTGTGCCGGGTAACGTGAAAGCATGACAAGCCTGGCTGACGTGATTGAGATTTGCGAAGGGCTTGCCGGGAGCGAGATTGACCATTTGGCGGAGCAGTTTTCGGTCGGCGTGCCGGTCAAGGGCAAGGTGAAAGGCTACGCCTGGACGTGGCTTGAGCGGTTTCACCCCAAAAAGGCGCGCATCCCGAACCGCGAGGTGCTGGCGATCCGGGTCGCGAACCTGGAAGTGAAGGCGGCGATACTCGCCGAGGCGCAACCGTATTGGGTGGACGACGATCACTACAACAGCTATCCCGCCGTTATTGTGCGACTCCCGCTGATTAAGCGGTCCGCCCTGGCGGAACTGCTACAAGCGGGATATAACTGCTGGGTAAAGTGAGCCCATGGACGCCCAGGCCAAGGCCATCAAATCTTTCACCAACATCTACACTCTGCTGCTCAAGGACCTCAACGCCTTACCGGAGGAGGCGATGCATCGAAAGTTCGCGGAGAAGGCCCGCACCGTGGCCGACATGATGTACGAGGTCACGCTGGTGAACGACCACATCGCGGCCACCGTCAGGGGTGACAATCCTCCCGATTGGCCGTTCGCACCGGGCACTTGGGTGTTGGCGCCCGACGAGCTCACGAGCAAGGAGGCGGTGATCAGCAACTTTGAGCGCTCGTCTCAGGGCGTGTTGGCGACGCTGGAGGCGATGAGCGAGGAGCAAATGCTGGCTGAAGTGACGAATGAGCACGGCCCCACGAACACCGTGGAGCAGGTTCGGTTCATGGTCGTGCACATGTTCTATCACGCGGGGCAAGTGAACTTCATTCAGACCCTGCTCGGCGACGACACCTGGCACTGGATGAGCTAGGCGCGGATTAGTTGGCGCAGGCGCCGCATCGCGAGCCGACCGACCTCGGGCGCGGTCAGGTTGGCGTCGAGCGGCTCGGATTGGCCCGCCGGAATCTGGTCGACCCAACTTTGCTCGGCGAAGCTGCGCGGGCAGCGGGTCTCGCTGCGCCAGCGGGTCACCCACTCCACGATCCCCAACGCCAGAAGCGGGTCGCCGGCACCCCAGAGGGTCACGGCCACGATCTCCAACGAGGTCTGAATCGAGCGGACGCTCGCCGCGCCAAAGGCATCGCGTAAGCCAGCGCGGGTCAGGCTCTCAACCTCAGTTGTATGCGTTTGCATCATGCGCGAGCAGGCTAATCCGAGCTGGAGCAACCCCATTTGCACTTCCGAGCCGGCCGCGCTGCGGATCTCGATGGCGTGCGCAAAGTGACCCTCTGCGCTCGGCCAATCGCGTTCGAACATTGGGATGAATGCCTGATGCCCGATGCCGAGCGCGAGCTCAAACTTGGCTTGGTTGGTGCCCACTTTGCCCATTTCAGCCTGCAATCGCTCGTACTCGGCGTAGGCGCGGCGGTACTCGCCTTGCTGCATCATGAAGAACGCGCCGTTACCTTGGGCGGTCAAAACGTCAATCGGCCGGTCCGCGGCTCGAGCGTAGTCAATCGTTTTTTCGAGAGCCGACTGCGCTTCCGCCCAATTGCGGTTGAGCGAATGGGCGACGGCGATGGTGTTCCACACCGCCCGCAGGATAAGCGGATTCTCGGCATGCGCGAGCACGCGCGGCGCGCTCTGGAGCACGCCATCGGCATCGCCGAGCCAGGCTTTCAGGCCGGTGAGGCGCGCCATGCATCGCTGCCACGTCTCGTCGTGGTCTTTCGGCTCGTCGCGCGTGGCCCGCTCCAGCAGGTCGTGCATGGCGCGGGGATGCTTGCCCGAGAGGAGCAGCGATTCCGGCGAGCCGAGCAAGCTGCGGAGGAGATCGGGCCGCGAGTCCTCCAGGGTTTTCAGCAACGCGAGTAGCAGTGTTTGCTCCTCCGTGCCGTAGGCCGCCCCCTCGCGATCGGCGGGAAGTGAGGCCACCTTGCCGCGATCACGAATCGCGGCGGTGAGGCGGTCGCCGACCAGGTGCGGTCGAAGCGCAGCCCACGCCACCGCGCCTTCCCCGGCGAGGATGGCCGCGTCGAGGTAAGCCAGAACAAAGCTTTCCTGCCCCGCGAGCGTCGCCAGCAACGGACGAAATAGAGCGTGAGGAATCCCCTGATCGGCGTCGCTGCGAATGACTTCGAGATACCTAGTGGCAAGCTCGACGGCAAGACTCTCGTAACCAGGGAACACCCGCGCCACGATTTCGCTGATCGGACCGAGGCGTTGCAGGGTCTGGCCAATCGCCAGGCGTTCCTGCTCGTTATCCACGGCCGATTCGATATCGCCGAGCGCCGAAGGGAGGTGCAGCACGGCGCATTCCGCGTCGGTTCCCAGCCCGAGACGATCGCCTTCGGCGACAACGAGGCCCGGGTGACTCGCGCGGAACTTGCTGAGCGCGACTCGCAAGCGGTTGCGGCCGACCTCCATTTCTGTGTCGGGCCACACCGCCCGAATGAGGTCGTCGCGCCGCAGGGGTTCGGGCGCGAGTGCCAGCGCCACCAGCAGCGCCGCATGACCGCGAAGAGGCGTCGCCACACCCGTGCTGAGATTGACAATTTGTGCCGGCGGCTCAACCTCAATTCGGTAAATCACGTAACAAGATTAGACTAAAATCACGAAGATGAATATCCAAATCGTATCTCTGCCACCATCGCCCGTAATCATGAATCCGCACCGCGGCGCGTACAACCAAATCGGTCCGAAGTTTGAGCAACTTTGGGGCTGGGTCGGGCCGAACAACGTGCCCGCGCAAAAGACGCTCGGTATCTACTGGGATAACCCCGAGTTCACGCCCGAGGCCGAACTCCGCTCCGCTGCGTGCGTGCAGGTGCCGCTTGGCTACGAGCCGCCCGCCGGGTTCGCAGGGCAAGGGTTTCAACTCGGCAACCTCGCGGCTGGCGACTATGCGATGACGACCGTCACCGGACCCTACGAAGAATTGGAAGCCGCTTGGGGCCAGTTCATGCAGATGATTGAAGGTCAACTGGGTCGCGAAATCAGCGACAACCCGGCCTTCGAGGTGTATGTGAACGACCCGAGCGACACCGCGCCGGCGGATTTGATCACGGAATTCTACATGCCGCTCAAGTAATGCGCGTTCGCACGCCGTGGATCTATAGCGCAAAGTTCGATGCGGGGGCCATCCTTGGTCCCCCCATCCTCATCACCCTCGTCGTCCTGATTTGGGGGCGACAGATTGTAGGGATTGAGTCCACGCCGACTTGGCTGTGGATTTTCCTGGTTCTCGGCGTGGATGTGGCGCACGTCTACAGCTCGCTGTTCCGCACTTACTTCGACAAAGAGGAGTTTCAACGGCGACGCTCGCTCTACATCATCGCGCCGCTTGTCGCGTGGCTGGGCGGAATGGCCATCTACATGCTCGCCGGACCCGTCGTGTTTTGGGCGGGAGTCGCGTATTTTGCCATCTACCACTTTGTGCGCCAACAGTACGGCTTTTTGATGCTATATCGCCGGGGCGAGCCGGTCGGCGGCTGGGATTACCGGATTGACCAGACGGCGATTTACTTGGCGACGATCTACCCGCTGATTTACTGGCACACCTACGGACGCGAGTTTCAGTGGTTCGATTCATTCGAGGTCATCCGCATCCCGAGCGTTTGGCCCGACCTGATTGCGCGCGCGGTGACGGTGATCGTGCTCGCCGCTTTCTTGGGCAAGGAGATTTGGCGCGGGATTCGACATCACGAGGTGAACGTCGGCAAAGTAACGCTGCTCGTGGCGACGGCGGCTGCGTGGGGAACCGGGATCATCTTGTTCAACGGCGACCTCACCTTCACGCTGATCAACATCATTTCGCACGGCATCCCGTACATGGCGCTGGTGTGGATATACCAATACCGAAAGCGCGCCAAAACCCCCGAGCCGCAACCCGGCTTTTTGCGATTCTTCCAGCTTAAGTTCATCCCGATCTATGTGCTGCTTTTGGTGGGACTCGCCTACTTTGAGGAGGGAATCTGGGACCTCTTCGTGTGGAAGGAGCATCCCAACCTCTTCGGCTCCACCTTCTTTGAGGCGAACGGCTTGGCGCTCATGATTCTGGTGCCGCTCCTGACGATGCCGCAGGTCACGCACTACATCTTAGATGCGTACATTTGGCGGGTGAACAAGAAGGGCCAGGAAGAGGTTCGCGCCGTGCTTTCCTCGCAGTAAATTGACAAAATCTCCGCCGCGCCATCGTCAATTAGATATAACTTTTATGTCGTATGGTTGCTTTGCGTTTTGTCGGTCTCGCGGAATATGAGCGTACGCGCTGACCATCAGGTTCAGGCGGCGGTTAAGTCGCGGCCCTGGATCACCTTGTTGCCCGGCTACACGCTGTACTGCCTCATCAAGGTGGTGGCGCTGCCGTTTAGCCTCATCCGGGAGCGGCGTCGCCGTAAGCGCGGCATGACCGGCGCCGGTCGCAAAGTCCGCATGTCGGGCGGCACCCCCATTGCTCCGCACGGCACGATTATCGAAGCGAACGGCCTCGGCGAGACGCGAGTCGGACTGGTCGCTTACGACCAGATCGAGAAGCATTCGGCTCGGGTGGCGCTGATGGTGCAAAAAGACCCAGCGTTTGCGCTCGGACAAACTTCGGGGCGCGTTGTCGGATACTCGGCGGCGCACAACCCCTTTTCGGCGTTGCTGTTTCTCGCCAAGGCTCGCCCCCGCGAGATCATTTTCATTGAGACTTGCAGCAACTATCACCTCGCGTTTTGGGCCCGCGTGTGCCGCGTCCCGACCGCGCTGATCAGCGTCAACGTGTCGGAACACCTCGCCCACCGGATGCGACGTAACGTCCTTGGCGCTTGGCGCATGAACCTGGCCGAGCGCATTTACGCGCAAGGCGAGGGCTACGCGCAGCGACTGCGCCAGAGCGGCGTCTGGCCCGAGATCGTCCACATCGGGGGCGTCTCGCTACCGCAATCCATCCCCACCGAACAGGAGGTGGCGAGCCTCGCCGAGAAGTGGCGAAGGATATTGCAGATATTGCCCGACCAACCCGTCATCCTCGCCGGGAGCACGTACGAGGAGGACGACGCCCTGATAGTTCAAGCCTTTGGCCGCCTCGACCCCGCGCTGAACGCCATATTGGTCGTTGCCCCGCGCCACCTGCACCGATCGATGAGTGCCTACCCTAACGCTGTACACAGGTCCAAACTGGCCGAGGAGCATCGCGGGAACCGGAGAATTGTCATTCTCGATACCAGCGGCGAACTGGGCGAACTGTACGCGCTGGCGAACGTAGCACATATAGGGGGAACGCAATCGGCAAAACTCGGCGGACATACGCCAGTGGAGCCACTGACCTTTGGCGTACCTTTCACCACCGGACCGGAGTACGGTCGGCAAGAGCCAGTCACGCTGGCGGCCCTGCAGTCGGGCGCGGCCTGGCTCACCTGCACTCCGCAGGAGATGGCGATTCACTGGGAATCGGCGATTCGCAATCCTGGCCTCCGGCATCTGGCGAAACAAACATTTATGAAGTTAATCGAAGAGAATCGCGACGTGTTCGCCCGCATGTATATTGCCGCCCTCAAGGGGCGCCGCGGGTGAGCGGGGAAGGAGATAGTCGAACGGAGCCGATAGCATGGCGCGATCGGTTGCGCGCCCACCCCAGCGCGCAGGTGTTGCGCATCCCCGACTTCCGGCTCATGTGGCTGGGAGCATTTCTTAGTTTTTGTGGCAGCTGGGTGCAAATGGTCGCCCAGGGCTGGCTCGTGTATGAACTCACCGGCGACAAAAGCAAGCTCGCGCTGGTCGGGTTCATCAACACCATCCCGGTGTTTTTGAGCGCGCCTATCATGGGCGCGTTGGTGGATACGCTCGACAAGCGCAAGGTGCTGATCTTCTGCCAGATCATGTTCGCCATGTCGGCGTTCTCCATGGCGTTCATGTGCTGGTCGGGCCATATTCGGTACGAGTACATCCTCATCGCGGCCTTTATGAATGGCCTCACGGGCGCGCTGGAAATGCCGACTCGCCAAAGCATTGTGAGCCGCGTGGTGCCGCTGGAGCAGTTGCACGCGGCGATCCCGCTCAACGCGATGACGTTCAACTTGGCCCGGATTCTGGGACCCTCGGTCGGCGGTTTGCTGTACTACTGGCTCGGCCCGACCGCGAACTACGGAGTCAACGGCATTAGCTACATCTTCCTCATCGGCGCGGTCGTGAAGATCAAGGCCGACCTCAGCGTGCGCACCAAGCGCACCGAACCCGTGCGCGACCTCATCGTCGAAGGCATGCGCTACACCTGGCGCGAGCCGATGCTCCGCACGCTGTTCATCATGGAGATGGTGCTCAGCATCTTCGCGCTGTTTTATCTCAACCTGTTGTCGGCGTACGTCAAGGACGTGCTGCGCATGGACGAGCGCGGTCTGGGCGGCGTGATGACGACCATCGGGCTCGGCGCGATCAGTGGCCTGATTGTCATCAGCGTCCTCGCCAATCGTCCGGTCAAAGCCAAGATCGTGCAAACCGCGATGATCATGGTGGGGCTGGCTGTCGTGGGGATGTCGCTGACGACTAATCTCTTTCTCGCCTCGATGTGCTTTATGCTGGCCGGGGCGGGCGCCGTCGCTCAGTTCAACACGACCGGCGCACTGTTCCAAATTCTTGCGCCGGAGCGCATGCGGGGCCGTGTGATCTCGATGCACGTGTGGGCGCTCAGTGGCATTGGCCCGCTGAGCCTGCCATTCTTTGGGTGGATGGCGCAAACGCGCGGCTTGCAGCCCACTCTGGGCATTGGCGGCGGCGTGGTGCTCGTCACGGCGCTGGCCTACGCCGCGTTTGATAAAAGCCTCGGCGAACTGGATAGTCGCCTCATCGAAATTCAAAGGGCCGTTCCTCACGAGTGAGGAACGGCCCAAGGTTGGGTTCCCGAACGAGCCGACTTATTCGTCGGTCAGGTCGAAGCTACCAGCCAAGATGGTGTAGTCAGCAATGTCGACGATTCCATCCTTGTTGAGGTCGGCGCGAGCGGCGTAGGTGCCATCCCCTTCCACGCCATCAAAGGCAGCGGCGAGACCGGAGTAGTCGGCCACGTCGATCAGTTCGAACGAACCGTCGAGAGCAACGTTACCGTTCGGCAACGTCATGTTGGCGTTGACCGCGCCCACCGTGGTGGTGGCCGATCGCTTGAGCCAGGTGCCGCCCGAGAGCTTCACCTTGACCGATCCGGTCGCCGAACCAGCGCTGATCGAATAAGGAGCCACGCCGCCCGACGGGGTGACCGAGACGGTGCCCGAACTCAATACGTTGTCCGAGAGATCGGTGATTTGGTAGTTCAGCGTAACGCTGGCCGAGCCCGAGGCCGTGCCAACGTAGCTGCCGAGGTTCACGGTGCCGCTGATGGAGCCGCCGACCGAACCCGGAACGACGCCGATGCCGCGCAGGTTGGTGTTCGCTGCACCCGCAACGATTGAAGCGAACGACGAAACGCCGTCGAACGAGTAGATTTGGTTGTCGGTGCCGGTCACGAAGTAGCCGGAGCTCGCCTTAGCGATTGCGCGGGCGCCAACGCCAGCGGCCACCGTCAGGGTGGAGTCGAAGCTCCAGACGCCGCTCGAGAAGGTGTACTTCAGGATGCCGCCCGAGGTGCGGTCGTCGGCCACGAACATCGTGTTGCCCACGATTTCGAAGTCGTACGGCGAACCGTTGACCGGGTTGCCGCCGGATCCGGTGTTAGCCAGATTTGTCAGCGTTGCCGCAGCCGTGGGGGTGCCAGTACCAACTGAGTTGACACCGTGGAAGGGCACGCCTGAACCGCAGCTCATGTAGAGTTGGCCGTTGAAGATCTGCAGCGTACGGATATTGGTGATTTCCGTGTTGATCACGTCGGCTGCCGTCGTGGTCGGGCTACCAATCGTGGCGAGAATCGTGCCGCGAAGAGCGCCGTTGGCGGTGGAGCCGCCGCTGCCGCCGACGTACACCTTGGTGCCGCTGACGATGGCCGCGCGAGCAGCGTTGCCGCTGAAGATGTTAACGAGGCGAGTCGAGGAATCGACCGTACCAGCAAGGTTGATGATCGAAACCACGCGCTCGACGGGATCAGCGTCGGTCGTCAGGTTCGAAGTGGTGCCCGGGCTGGCGGCGCCGGCGTCCAGGTCGTAGCCCATCAGCGAGAACTTGTTCTCGTTCATGTAGAGTTGGCCTTCGCTGGTCGAGGTACCGGTGTTGGTGTGGCGATTGGCGCCGCTGGCGGGAAGGGCGATGCTTTGTACCGGCAGACCAAGCGGGGTGTATTCGTCAAGGAATACCGCAGACGAAGCAGTGGTCGGGGCGGCCGCGCCGTCGCCGAAGCGAACGACAACCACGTTGCCAGCTGTAAGAGGGGCCGCGAACGCACTACCGAGTGCGGCGACGAAAAGCGAAGTTGTGAGGGCTCGTTTCATAGATCTCCACGTGGTCAGCCGAAGCTAGACCTTACGCTAACATTATGAATGATGGCGACCCGGTTTCTCAAACTTTTGAAGGCGCGTTTATTGCTCCATTAACAATTTCTCCCATAATTGCTAGGAAACCTGGTAATTGTTCGGGCCCCTATAAGAACTTGTTGGAACGCCGGCATTTGCCTGTATAATTGCGGAGCAGGGCACAACGCCTTGGGAGAAATCATGAGTCTGCTGGAATCCTTAAAGTCCCTCGTCACCCCCGAATTGCTGGCGCGCGCCAGTGAGTTTCTTGGCGAAGGTGAGGCGAACCTGAGCAAGGGCCTCTCGGTCGGCCTGCCCGCCGCGGTCCTGCAGGCCGGGTCGCATGCGCCGGATTCGCCGGCGCTCACCAACGCATTTGATATCTTGGGCAAGATTCCCACCGAAGACCCCGTGCGGGCGGCCCAAGGACAGGACGCGGGCACGTTCTTGCCGGACTTCCTCAAGAGCATTCTCGGTGACAAGGCCGACGCGATGAGTAAGGTCCTCGGCGAAGTCAGCGGCGTGAAGGGCGCGGCATCGGGCGGCCTCATCGCCCTCATCGGCGGCCTCTTGATGAATTTCTTGGGCGGCAAAATGAAGACCGACGGCCTCAACCCGGCCGGTTTAGTGGATATGGTCGGCAAGGAAAAGGGCGCATTGCTATCCGCTCTCCCGGCCGGATTGGCGGGCATGTTCGGCGGCGGCGCCGATGCCATGCCGAAGATAGGGACGGCCACTGCCGTGGCCGCAGGTTCGCCGGTCATGGCGACGACGAGTGGTCTTTCGGAGACGCGTAGCAACACGCGTTGGGTGGCTCCGGCTTTGCTGGCCATTTTCGCGATCGGCGGATTCTTGCTTTTCCAAAGTTGCCAAAAGTCGCGCGCCGAAGGCGGCGGCCACGGGGAAGAAACTTCTACCGCTTCGCATGAAGCCAACCCCAACGAAAAGATTGCCATGGAGGCTCGCGAGATCAAAAAGCCCACCGACAAGCAGGGTCCGCCTAGTGGCCAACCCGCGGGCGATATGAGTCCGGCGATGGCTCAGCCGATTGAGGGGCAGCCCGGCATGGTCAACCTCTCGTTGCCTGGCGGAATGACCATCACCGCCTCGGACAGCGGGATCGAAACGAGCCTGGTGAACTTCATCATGGACTCGACGAAGCCCGTGGACAAGACCACTTGGTTCAACTTTGATCGCCTTACGTTTGACACCGGCAAGGCGACGCTCAAGCCCGAATCGGACGCACAACTCAAGAATATGGTGGCGATTCTCAAGGCGTTCCCGAACGTCAGCCTCAAGATCGGTGGTTACACCGACAACGTTGGTGACCCCGCGATGAATCTCAAACTGTCGGGCGAACGCGCCAAGAACGTGATGATGAAGATCGTCACCATGGGCGTGGCCGCCGACCGGCTTGACGCTGAAGGCTACGGCGAGCAGCATCCGGAAGCGTCAAACGATACCGAAGAAGGCCGAGCGCAAAATCGTCGCATCGCGGCTCGCGTCAGCGCGAAATAGTGGGTATACTTCCGGGTTCGTAAAGGTTCGTAATCTATGAAGTCTGGCATCCATCCCGCAAATCACCCGGTCCTGTTCGTCGACGGCGAGCACGAGTGGACTGGTCTGAGCACCATGAAGTCGTCGGAAACCCGCGCGGTGGATGGCGTGGAGCACTTTGTTATCCGCGTCGACATCAGCGCCTTTACTCACCCGCTTTACACCGGTCAAAAGAAGATCGTGGACAGCGCGGGCCGCGTCGAAAAGTTTATGCGACGCTACGCCAACCAAGGCAAGAAGTAAGGCTTCCGGGTCTCACCAACAAGCGATGGTCAAGGGTTCTGCCCTTGACCATCTTGCTTTACTCGTCCCGCTGTAGCTCGGTTCCGTAGGGATCGGCGAGATCGTAGTACTCGTTGCGGCCCAGCGCCACCCCATCCCAGTCGATCGTATAGCTGTTGGGTGGGCGCAGTTCCATCGCCTTCGCCACGAGCTGGCCTCGCACGCGGGCGCGGGTATCGGCAGGCCCTTCGGACATGGCGTTCACGATGTCCGTTTCGGTGGTGAGCCGCTCGCGGTGGGGCAATGCGTAGTAGAGCGACTGCTGCGGATCGATGTTGTGGTACTCCATATCCAGCGAGTGGCATATGTCGTCCTTCCAGGTGAGGTTCTCGCTCTCGGTGAAGTCGCGAATCATCGTGTACTTGGCCACCCAATCGAGCTTGTGACCCAGGCTTAGCGGGTCGCGATCCAGATCGTCGAGCGTCTGCGCCCATTCGCGCAGAACCCAGTCGGTTTCGTCGGTTTCACCGCGATACTCCTGGTCGGCGAGTTCCAAAAAGCGTCGCTGAATATCGCTCGGCTTGAGGTTGGGTCCGCCGAGTTTGGTGTCGAGCCCGAGGTTGCGACTGACTTGCCGCAAACCCAAAATCGGGTTGTTCATAATCATCCCTTGATCGGTCAAGAAACCTTCTTCGCTGAGGCGAAGCACCAGCGCCGTGGTGCCGACCCTGAGCGCGTAGGCATACTCGCTTTGGTTGGCCTCGCCGAACAAAATGTGCAGCCGCTTAAACTCGTCGTGATCGTAAAAGTGCTCCCACTTGGGATTGATCATCGCGCGGTTGAAGCGCACGCGACTGGCCGCAACCTTGAGAATGTGGTCGGCGCGCTGACTGATCTGAAAGTCAACCGTCTCGTCCGGGTCCACCTGGTACACGTTGCTCACCCAAATGTAGTCCACCGGGTTCTGCATCACCTCGTCAAAGGTGGGGCGACGGTTGCCATCGCTGAGCACGTGTCCGCCGACCCGCCCCACACCGGCGAATATCTGTCGCGTCACCAAAAAGGGAAGGATGAACTCCAGGCGGTGCGCAAAGAACTCGTCGTCCACGTGGGCCAGATAATTCTCGTGGCAGCCGAACGTGTGCCCGCCGAAGTGGTCCACCGAATTGTTGTAGAAGGCCACCTCGTCGCCGAGCCCGCTTTCGGCGAGCGCGCGCAAAACCAGGCGTTGTCCGGCGCGGTCGTTTGCGATGAGGTCGCGCAGGCCGAGACACTCGGCGGTGGCGTATTCCAGGTGAGAGCCGACGTTATCAATATAGAGCCGCGCCCCGTTGCGCAAAAACCCGCCCGAGCGGGCGGGTTCAAAGACTTCGTCGCGGGCGTGCAGGTCGAGCGCGCCGATTTTCAAATCGTAGAACGCCGCGTTTTTCACCGTCTCCACCGCCTCGGCGGGTTTCATGAGGTCAGGATCGCGAACCAGGCAACCAAACTCAGTTTCCACGCCCATGATTCTTTGCGGCAAACTCGGCATATGCCCCATTCTACGCCTGAGATTTAACGCCACGCCAACAATTGGTGGTGTAACCTAGTGAGCGTGGCTAACCTCTCCCGTCGTGGACTTTTAGGTGCTGGGCTTGCGGGCCTCACCGCCGCCGTCTCCTCGCAAGCGCCGTTCAATGTTGAGAATCCTGTCGTGCGGCTCAAGCGACGACCCAAGAACATTATCTTTGTCGTGTTCGATGGCATGGGCGTTCAATGTCCAACCATCGCGCATCACTTTCAACAGATGATGGGGAAGGCGGGTGGCGACTGGCAGTGGCTCATGGACTTGCCTGAGACGAAACTGGCCCTGCAAGACACGCGATCGCTCAACTGCGTGGTCACCGACTCCTCGGCCGCGGCGAGCACCTGGGGGTCGGGCCGACGAATCTTCAACGGGATGACGAATATGTATCCCGACGGCACCAAACTGCGCACGCTGGTGCAACTGATGCATGCCAAGCGGGTGAAGTGCGGACTGGTTACGACGACCACGATTACCCACGCCACGCCCACCGGATTCGCGCTCAACTGTATAGACCGTGATCTGCAGCCGCTCATGGCGGAGATGTATCCCGAGTCGGGCGTTGACGTCGTGATGGGGGGCGGAAACAACTACATCGCGGCGGACCTGCGCAGCGACAAGAAGGATGCTTACGAAGGCTACCGACGCGCCGGATTCCAGATCGTCCGAACCCGCGATGAAATGCGCGCGCTGCGCACCGGCAAGGTGCTCGGCGTGTTCGCCGACAGCCACCTGCCATACACGATTGATCGCCGCAACGACGCCAAGTTGCGCTCCAATGTCCCGACCCTCGCCGAGTTGACCACCAAAGCAATTGAGCTATTGGACGGCGGCCCGAACGGATTTCTGCTCCAAGTCGAAGCCGGCCGCGTGGACCACGCGAATCATGGCAACGACTGCGTGGGCATGCTGTACGACCAAATTGAGGGCGAAGCCGCATTGCGGGCCGCCGTTGAGTTTGCCATGCGCGACGGAGACACCCTCGTCATTGCCACCGCCGACCACGCGTGCGGCGGGGTGGCTCTGAATGGTGCGGGGAGCGAGTACGAGGATGCGAATACAGGCCTGCTCAAACTGAAAGACGCCAAGGGCTCGGCAAGCAGCATCAGTGCGTGGGCAGCCGCCGGGGCCAAACTTGGCAAGCTCAAAGCCGCCGACATTCAAGACAAGGTGGAAGACGTGCTGAAGGTTCAGCTCACCGAAGAGGAGGCGCTCTACGTGAAGGACGCCGCTTACGAAAAGACGAAGGATGCGCTCCCGATTTTCCGGCGCGGACTGAGTGATGTGCTCGGCGTGGTGTTAGCGAACCACTATAAGATCGGCTTTACCAGCGGCAACCACACCAACGATGCCGTGCCCGTGCTCGCCTGGGGGCCGGGGAGCGAGAACATCCACGGCTTGATCAAGAACACATGGTTCAACACGTTTATTCTCGCCACCAAGGATATTCAGCACAAGAACCCGCTGATGACCTACGCCGAGGCGCGTGAGCACTACGACAAAATGAAGAAGGCGATTGACCCCGATTGGTACGAAATGTACGCCGCGCACGAAGAGTGCGCTTGTCACGGGTAGTCAACCACCTTGCGGGCGCTACTTACTTGTGCAGAGTGACCTTGCCGGTATCAAGATCGTAGACGCCGCTCACGATCTTGACCTCGCCCTTGTGCGCCATCTCGGTGAGCAAGGGCGACTTGGCGAGCAGGTCCTTGACGGTATGGTCCGCGTTGACACTGATCGCCTCATCCAGCAGGGAAGAGGTCTGGTGCTCGGCGGCCTCGGTTACGCTCGGCATCAGGAACTCGATCAGCGCCGGGATGCTGGACTTGACCGCTTCGGGCGAGCCAGATTCGCCGTGATTGGCGTGGGCCGCCACGAAGGTATCGCATGCCGCCTTCACCGCGCCGCAGCGCTCGTGGCCCAAAACCAAGATCACCTTCGAGCCCAGGTGCTCGGCAGCGTATTCCAGGCTCGCGATCCCAAATGTGTCCGCCACGTTACCGGCCACGCGCACGACGAAAAGGTCGCCGAAACCTTGGTCGAAGATCAGCTCGGGCGACAGCCGCGAATCCGCACAGGTGAGGATGCTCGCAAACGGCGCCTGCTTTTTGGCGACGTGCTCGCGAGTGGCCTTGGTGCGGTTGGGACCCTTGGCCGTCGACTTGATGAAGCGCGAATTGCCTTCGATCAGCTTGGCCAGGCCCTCGGTGCCTTCGGTTTCACCCGGCTTGTAGACACGGATGTAAGACGACGAATTCGTTTTGGTGCTCGCCGGTTTGGCGGGCGCATGACCATGGGTGTCCATGGCCAGCATTGCAAATGCAGTAATCATATTTAGCCTTGCTCTCGCGCGAATTTTCGGCTGGTTGTGCGCGGTTGCCGAGGGCTAAGTCGCAAGGCTCAAGTAGATCGCAAGGTTTAGATTTCGGGGCGACGCCACTGAATTTGGCGCGTTGGTAGAAGCTGCTCGTCGCGGCGCACGGGTAGGTTGCTTTGGCTCGCGAGGTCCTGAATCCGGCGCTCGGCTTCCAGGCGGAACTCCTCAAACTGCGTCTCCATGTCCCGGCGAAGCTCGTCCATATCGTCCAGCAGTCGCAAGATAATCTCCACGCCGGCGAGGTTCACGCCCATGCTCTGGGTCAGGCGTTGAATGCGTTGCACGCGGCGAATATCGGCTTCGCTATAGAGGCGGTTTTTGGAGCCGACTCGCGACGGCACCACGAGCCCGATCCGCTCGTATTGCCGCAGGGTCTGCGGATGGACTTGGCACAGCTGGGCGGCGACGCCGATCATGTAGACCGGCTGCCCGTCATCGGGCATGTTCCACCTCCAGCGCGGCCAGCTTCCTCAGCAATTCGCGCTGCTCGGCGGTCAAAGTCTTGGGCATCGCCAGCTTGATCTTCACCATGAGGTTGCTGCGACCGCCCTTGAGCTTGGCCATGCCCTGCTCGGCGAGCCGGAACGTTTGGCCCGACTGCGAAAGTTCGGGAATGCGCATCGAAACCTTGCCACGCAGAGTCGGCACAGAAATTTCTCCGCCCAAGGCGGCGGTCGTAAACGGAACCTCAACCTCGGTTTGGAGGTCTTCGCCGACCCGCTTAAACTGGTTGTGCGGAAGCTCGCGAATGACCACGTAGAGGTCGCCCGCCTTGCCGGTCGTGCCGACACCACCGCGCCCGGGCACGCGCAGTTTCTTGCCGTCCGAGATGCCCGCAGGGATCGTCACTTCCACCTTTTTGGTGGTTTTGGAAACCGCGGTGCCGCGGCACGAAGGACATTTTTCGAAGTTTGTTTTGCCGGTGCCATCGCACTCGGGGCAGGTGGCCGCGCCACCAAACAGCCCGCCACTGACGCGGCCCGTGCCGCGACAGCCGGGGCAATCGTGGGCCGCGCGCATGCGCACTTGGCCGGTGCCGCTGCAGCTTTTGCAGGCGTCGTCCACTTGGTAAGTCAGGGTCCGCTTGGTACCCTTGTCGAGCTCTTCCAGCGTCATGTCCACGGGTTGCACGACATCGCGCGGAGGCACCGAGGCTTGGCGTCGGCCCGCCTCGCGAGTGCTGCCAAAGTTCTGAAACATTGCGCCGAAGATGTCTTCCAATCCGCCGCCGCCGAAGTTCATGCCGTCGCCAAAATCTCCGCCGCCGGCCTGCACCTTGTCCCAGTTGTCGCCGTATTGGTCGTAGAGCTTGCGCTTCTCGGGATCGCTCAGCACTTCGTGCGCGTTGTTGATCTCCTTAAACTTGGCCTCAGCGGCCTTGTCGTTAGGGTTCAGGTCGGGGTGATACTTGCGCGCGAGGCGACGGAACGCAGCCTTAATCGCCTTGTCGTCGGCCTTGCGATCTAGTTCCAGAACACGATAGAAATCTTGCGCCATGTGCGTATGGAGCACTCAACTCCATGAGTCTAAGACGCTCAAGTGCCAGAATTGGTTCCAGGGATTCGGCGTGCGGTACCCTTAAGGGGAATGTTGGACCGATACGAACCGTCGAATTTTGAGGCTAAGTGGCGCGAGGAATGGCGAAAAGCCGACCTATTCCGCACGCGCGAGGATGCCGGGCGACCCAAGTTCTACGGCCTCGACTTCTTCCCGTATCCCAGCGGTGCCGGTCTGAGCGTTGGGCATTGCCGCAACTACATTCCCACCGACGTGCTGTGCCGCATGAAGTTCATGCAGGGCTACAACGTGCTGCACCCGATGGGTTTCGACGCGTTCGGGTTGCCTGCCGAAAACGAGGCGATCAAGCGCAAGTCGCACCCCGCGCCCATGATCGATCGCTACGCCGCGCGCTACCGCGAGCAGATGGATCTCGTTGGCGTGGGCTACGACTGGAGTCGCGAGTTCAAAAGCTGCGAGCCGAGCTACTACAAGTGGACACAATGGATTTTCGGCGAACTCTACAAAAAGGGCCTCGCGTACCGGTCGAATGCACCGGTGAACTGGTGCCCCAAGGATAAGACCGCGCTCGCGAACGAGGAAGTGGTCGGCGGGCTGTGCGAGCGCTGTGGCACTCCGGTTGAAAAGAAGCTCATTCCGCAGTGGTACTTCCGCATCACCGAATACGCGCAGCGCCTGATTGATGACCTGGATGATCTCGACTGGCCCGAAGGAATCAAGAACCAGCAGCGCAACTGGATCGGGCGCAGCGAAGGCGTGGAGTTTGCCATGAAGGTGGCCGAGACGGCGGGCGCGGGCAACATCATTGACTTTGACTCGGGCACCGAGCACGAGGAACTGCGCTTTAGCGTCTTCACCACCCGCATCGACACGATTTTCGGCATGAGCTTTTGCGTACTCGCGCCGGAACACCCGGTCGTGGACAAGCTGCTGCCCCAAATGACCGAGGACCAAAAGCGTCAAGTGGACGGGTACCGGGTGCGCACTCGCGAAATGAGCGATATTGCGCGCCAAAGCGAAGACCGCGAGAAGACCGGCGTCTTCATCGGGTTTCACGCGCTGAACCCCGCGAATGGCATGGCGGTGCCGATCTACATCGCGGACTACGTGCTGCTCGGTTACGGCACCGGCGCGATCATGGCGGTGCCCGGCCACGATCAGCGTGACTTCGATTTCGCCAAGAGGTTTGGGTTGCCGATCCTGCCCGTCATCGCGCCGCATGCCGAGGCCCAAGCCGAGATTGACGCCGCCCACGCTCGGGGTCAGGCGTTCGAAGCGAAGGACGGAGTGCTCATCAACAGCGGCGAGTTCACCGGGCTCAGCGTGACCGACGCGCAGGAGCAACTTGGCGAGTGGATCGAAGCGCACGACATCGGCGAGCGCAAAGTCAACTACAAATTGCGCGACTGGCTGATCAGTCGACAGCGCTATTGGGGCTGCCCGATTCCGATTATTCACGCCGTGGATGGCGAGGAGCAGCTCGTGCCGATGGGCGATCTGCCGGTCGAACTGCCCGACGTGGAGAACTATGAGCCGAGCGGCGATGGGAGTTCGCCACTGGCGCAGATCAGCGACTTTGTCAACGTGACCGATCGCGATGGCCGCTTGGGTCGCCGCGAGACGGATACGATGGGCGGTTTCGCCTGTAGCTCGTGGTACTTCCTGCGCTTCTGCGATCCGCACAACGAGGGCGCGGCGTGGGATCCGGCGAAGGCCAACTACTGGATGCCGGTGGACTGCTACGTCGGCGGCGCGGAGCACGCCGTGATGCACCTCCTGTACGCCCGCTTCTGGACCAAGGTGCTGTTTGATCTCGGGCTGGTGAGCTGCAAAGAGCCGTTCCGTCGCCTGATGAATCAGGGCCAGGTGCTGGGCAACACGCCGTACCGCGCGCCCCAAGCCGATGAGCGTTTGGATGTCGGCGAAGATGGGATTTTGATTTCGTACGAAGAGGCGGCCGAACTGCCGGAGAGCGACGTGACCTGGAAATTTGTTCGCATGAGCAAGTCGAAGGGCAACGTGGTGACGCCGGACGAGGCGGTCGAGCAGTACGGCGCGGACGCGCTGCGCATCTACGAGTTGTTCGTCGCCCCGTTCGACGCCGACGTGATGTGGTCGAATGAGGGCATGCAGGGGGCCGTCCGGTTCCTTTCGCGGGTGATGCGGTTTGTGACGGAGATTCAGCCCACCTACAATGCCGAGTGGGCCAAGTCCATCGTCGCCTCACCGGAGAACGAAAAGCTGCGCCGGGCCACGCACCAACTCTGCCGCAAGGTCACGCAAGACGTGGATCGGTTTGCGTTCAACACTGCGATCGCGGCGATGATGACGTTCCTCAATACTTGCGGCGACCTGCGCAAGGAAGGCGTGAGCGACCCGCTCGCCTGGAGCGAAGCCGCCGAAACTCTGACCCTGTTGCTCGCGCCGTTCGCGCCGCACACCGCCGACGAAGTGTGGGAATCGCTCGGGTACGAAGGCTTTACGTACCTGGCCGAATGGCCCAAGTTTGACGAGGCGCTGGCCGCCGACAACACCGTGACGATCGCGGTTCAGGTGAACGGCAAGCTCCGCGAAACCTTTGAGGCGCCGGCTATCGCGACCAAGGACGAGCTCGAAGCCATTGCGCGCGACCTGCCCAAGGTGCGAACGTTTACGGAAGGTCTGACCGTCCGCAAGGTGGTGGTCGTGCCGGGCAAGTTGGTGAACATTGTTGCGAACTAAGTGGGCTCTGGGCTTGGTCGTGCTGGCCATCGCGGGTTGCAATAAGGCGCCGGAAAACCCCGACGCCACACCCAACTACCGCACGATTGAGGAGTACAACGCGGGGCTAGCCGAGGCAAAAGACCTCAGCGGGGCGATCCTCGATCGCTACGATCGGGAAGGCGAGAACCCGAACGAAGCCGAAAAGAAGAATCTCAAAAAGGCGCTGCGACTCTTTAAGGGCGTGGTGGCCTACGAGCCCACACAATACGCTCCGGCGATGCTGGCGGGGAAGGTGGCGGTGGCGCTTGAGGAGTTTAGCGAGGCCGAGTACTACTTTGAGCAGGCGCTAGCCAACATTTTCGAGCCGATTCCGGCGCAGGACGTGCGCTTTGCGGCGGAACTCCATGCTCAGATCGCGAACCTGGCGGTGCTGAAAAACGACTTTACTCGGGCCGACTTCGCCTCGCAGCAAGCGCTCAAGTTGATGCCGAAAAACCCCGATTACATGGCGACCCGGGCGAGCGCACTGGTGCAGATGAAGCGCACATCCGAAGCCAAGGAGCTCTTGGTTGCCGCGATCCGCATCGATCGGGACAATCGCCGGGCGAACCAGCTGCTCACGCTGTTGAACCTGGAAGAGGTTGAGCGAGGCATGAAAAAGGCGGGGCTATGAGCGGCGAGACCCCTTTTCGGCGGGTGAGGACGATGGGGCTCAAGGCGTCTGACGCCATCCAATTGCTCGCGGTGGTGCTGGCGGTGGATGAGCCGGACACCGAGAATTGCGAGAGCCGCGCCCGCGAACTGCTGAAAGGTCGTCAGCTGTTTTGGCTGCAAGATTTGTCCCGGGCTGACTTTGCCGAGACCACATCGCTCGACGATTTTGAGGTGTTCCGGATTCAGTGCGCGCTCGAATTGGGCCGACGCATCGGGTTCTCAGCCGCGAACCATGTTCGCGAGGAAGTGAGCGGTCCCGAGTCGGCGTACGAGCATTTTAAGGATTTGGCCGGACATCCGAGCGAGCATTTCTGCGCGCTGTATCTGGATAGCAAGGGCGGCGTCATCAGCCGCAAAACGATCCACATCGGCACGCTCAACATGAGCCTCGTGGGCGTTCGCGAGGTGTACCGCGAGGCGGTCCGCGAAAGTGCATGCACGGTTATCGTGGCGCACAATCACCCGAGCGGCGACCCCACGCCAAGCCCCGAGGATATCGAAGTGACCCGCCTCTTGCTTGAGGCAGGTCGGTTGCTCGATATCGAGCTCCGCGACCACATCATCGTGGGTCGCGGCAAGTGGGTGAGCCTTCGCCGCGAGCGGATGCTGTAAGTTGTGCTTCCTAGTTTAATCCTCGAGCCATCAGGGGAAGCAGAACGGCCAGGAAGACCCCGACTGCGCAGAGCAGGAAGAAGCCAAGTGCCCACCAGCCCCAAATGGTCTGGCATTTTTGCATCTCATCCGGCGTCGAAAATCGCCCACTGTCCCAGGCCCATTGATTGCCGACGATGCCCAGGTAAATGCTGATGCCAAGTTGAGCGACGCCGATCACTGCTCCGAGCGCGGTATTGCCTCGCCCGATCAGGCCCAGGAGAATCAAGACCAGCAGAATTGGCTTCTTGTGATTCAAGCCCCAAATCCAGGTGAAGACAAACGCTCCCCAGTTGAACTTTTTGTACTGTTCGGGCAAGGGGCCGGAGCCATAAGTTTCGCCACGATTGTAGTGGTTACCCATCGGGTTGAAGCCACCGTGTGGCTGGCCGTATCCTTGCGGGCCGGGGCCGGGCTGGCCGTAGGAAGGCGGCGATTGAGGCGGAGCGGCAGCGGAGTTGAATTGCAATCCGGGCAAGGATGAGGCCGGAAACTGCATGCGCGTCGCCGAGTCTTCCAGGACCGTGGTCGGCGTGAGACGACCCTCCTGAATCCACTGCTGCAGCGTGGCTTCATCAGCCGGACCGAATTTTTCGCCAGAAGGATGGACGACAAAGTACATGCCGGTTACGTTACCCAATGGCGGTGTTGAAATGCGATGCTATCGCATTATTGCGACGCAGCCCATAGGAACCACACGAAAATCACCGCCGTGACGGTAAAGCCGACCCGCCCCCAGATGGTTTGGCAACTCGACATTTTCTCCATGGACTCAAATCGCCCGCTTTCCCACGCCCACCGATTTCCGCAACAACCGAGAATGATCCTGATTAGCAAGAAGACCAAAAGAGCAGCCGTGATTCGGTTTCGCGCCGCATGCGCTACCTGCCAATACGGAATGAAGGCCAAGCTCAATCCGAGGAGGGCAAACAGCCCCGGTTTTCGATGATTGAATCCCCAGATCCAGGTGAAAGTGAACGCCCCCCAATTGAAGCCTCGATGCTGTTCAGTCAGGGGTGGTCGCTCGCGAAACCGCGGCTCTTTTCGGCTGAGTCCTCGCAAGCCGAGGTGGTCGGTAAGCTTGAACCGAAGCCCCTTCACCGAAATCGCACCCATTTGCTGGCTGGTTGCGCCGTCCTCGATCCAGGTGTTGAGTGTCACAAGACCCTCGCAAATCCACGCCTGCAACTGGTCCAAGTTGGCCAGCACCTTTTCCCCGTCTTGCTCAAAGACGGAGAAGCTCTTTTCACCCTTGGTCGCGAGCGCGGCTGACCCGGTCATACTTTCGCACTATACCCAGACCGCGCAATCCAATTGCACCTCTCGGCTCCATTTGGACGTCCTAACTAGCATGGGAAATGCGTTTCGCGTGGGCCTCTTCGCCTGCGTCTTTGTCGGGATGTTAGTGGGGGCGTACGCGATTCTCGGGCGCAGTATGTTTGCCGCCAAAACCTATCCGGTTTATGCTGAGTTCGCCGACGCGGCGGGGGTGACCTCGGGAGCGCAGGTGCTGTACGCCGGCGTAAAAGTGGGCCAAGTCGAAAGCGTGGGGCTCCTCAACGGCAAGGCGCGGTTAAAATTCGCCATGGAAGAAGGGCCGCAGATCCCGGGGAACGTTGAAGCGTTCCTGCCGATGAGCCTCATCGGCATCGGCGACCGCCAGATTGAGCTCATTGCCAAGCATCCGGCGGGCACGCTCACCCGCGACCAGGTGCTCATGGGAAGCCTGCGATCGCCGCTGGACGCCTTTGCGCCGGATTCGGGCAAGACCCTCGAAGAAGTCAACAAGACGCTCGCCAGCATGCGTGGCCTTATGGAAGACAAGTCGCTGAAGCATGGGCTGGTGCAGGTGCTTGACCAGGGGCAACAAACGGCCAAGGCGTTCGGCCAGCTTGCCAGCCGCATGGATGGCCTGATCGCCCAGAACCAGGGCTTGCTCGCGGCGACCATGAAAAACGCGAATCGCGCGGTGAGTAACGGGGCCGAAATCGCGGGCGACCTGCGCAAGGTGAGCAAGGAACTCGCCAGCTACGCGCAGTCCGGCAAACTGCAGGGCGGCATTGATGGCCTGCTTACAAAGATGAACACCACGCTGGAAACCGGCAACGCGATGCTCAGCGACATGCGCGCGCTCATCAACACACCGGCCAACAAGGAGCAACTCAACGCGATGATTGCCAACGCCAAACTGATGACCGACAGCGGCGTGCAAATTGCCAAGAACGCGGAAGTCATCACGGCCAAGGGCAGCACCCTCGCCGACGAGTTCATCACGATTAGCAAAAAGGCGAGCGTCTTTGCCGACGAGGCCAACGACCTGCTGCGAACCATCAAGAAGAAGGTGGAATCGCTTCCGAATAGCATCGGCGGAATCGGCGGCGGCATGGCGCTCAGCGGCATTGAAACCCGCGCCGACCTGTTTCGGGAATTCAACCCCAACCATTGGCGAGTCGAGGTGAATGCGAAGGTGCCGATGGGCAAGCGCAACCTGCACCTGGGTCTTTATGACGCGCTGGAAAGTAATAAACTCACCGCGCAGATGGGCGTGCCGCTCGGCAAAAGCGCGGAGGCCCGCGTCGGAATGTTTGCAGGAAAGGCAGGCGTGGGGGTAGACTACAATTTCGCGTCAGGCCTACGGCTGAGATCGGACCTTTTCGACCTCAACAAGCCTCGGCTGGACCTGAAAGCTAACTTCGGTTTGAGTAAGGACTTAACCGGGTGGGTCGGGTTTGAGCGCGTATTTCAGCGGAATTCGCCGACCATTGGGATTGGCATCCGCAAGTAGAAGGTACAGAGACGAATGAAGGTGATTTTGAAGCAAACCGTGCCGAATCTCGGCAAAGAGGACAGCATTGTGACGGTAGCCGGTGGCTACGCCCGCAACTTCCTCTTCCCGCGCGGCCTCGCAACCGTGGCCGATCGCGGTCAACTGAAGGCGCTTGAAGCTAAGCGAACACGCGTGGAAGCCAAGCTGGCCGCCACGAAGGCAGCCGCCGATTCGCTCAAGGAAAAGCTTGACGGTCTTGTGATTGAATTCGAAGCGAACGTCGCGAAGGAAGGCGGTCGCCTCTTCGGTGCGTTCACCGCCCAAGACATCGCCGACGCCATCGAAAAGAAGGCCGGCGTGAAGCTGGAAAAGAAGCAAGTGGGCATTCTTGAGCCGATCAAGAGCCTGGGCTCGTTCGCCATCGCTCTCGACCTGCACCGCTACGTGGACGCCAACATCACCGTGAACGTCATGGGTCCGGACGGCTTTATGCCGGGTATGCCCGCCGCCGTTCCGGCGGAAGAAGTCGTCGAAGAAGAAGCTCCGGCCGAAGCCGTCGAAGCCTAAGCTCGCGTCTCTCACCTTAACGCGCCTCGACCCAAGGGTCGGGGCGTTTTTTGCTTCAAATGCTATGGAAAATGCGGGAAGTTCGCCCGAATTTCTGAATCCTGTGTTAAACTTGGCACGTCTCAACTTTGACCGCAAAGTTAGGGAAGTTGGCACATGGCCCTTGAGCTCAGCCCCGATTACATTTCAGTCCGCGACCTCATCGCCTTGCATGGCTATGAGTGGGTGGGGGCTCGGGTGCGGGCGGCTCGGCTGAAAGCGGGCATCAGCATCCGCGAAGCCGCCGAGTCGGCCCAGGTCAGCAAGAACACCCTCGTGCGGTTGGAGCGCGGCGAGGCGGTGCACAACTCCAGTCTCGAGCAGATTCTTTGGGGGCTCAAACTCACGCCCCGGCGATTGCAGAGCATCGGCTCGCAGGATTCGATTTTGGCGGTTGACCGCGCGAGCGAAGCGAAGTGGTTCGACATGCGCAGCTTCGTCACCTGGACAGTATCGGAAAGCATTCCCGCCGACGTCGTCGCCGCGGCTGATTCGAACAGCACGTTCTTGCCGTTCTATCACCTGCGCCATATGCGGGAGCGAGCGGGTTTTCAGCCGTTCTTCATTCGGTTGCTCAGTGCCACCGAGAAGCGGTTTCACCGCGGCGAGGAACTGATCTACGTGTTGAAGGGTGAGGTCCGGGTGGAAGTGGGCGATGCGGCGGTGACGTTAGGACCGAACGACGCGCTGCTTTTTCACGCAACCGAGCCGCACTGCTATATCCCGCTGAGCTCGGAAGCGCCCGAGATTTTCTGCATCATCTTTAGCACCGGCAAGGAAGATCATTTTCCCGACTAATTTGTGAACGTTCGGTTAAGAACTCCGTCCACAATGGCATGCTAACGCCGCTTATCTTGCTTGTAGCTCAATTCAGCCCGCAGGGCATGCCCATGCAGGGTGGTCCTGGTCAAGGTGGCCCGATGGGTCCCGGCGGCCCCAATTCCGGCGAGATCAAACTGGTGAAGAAGTTTGATAAAGACGGAAACGGCTGGCTCAACCGCGCCGAGCGCGACGAGGCCCGCAAGAGCATTCCCCAACGACGTGGTCCCGGAATGGGCGGTCGCGGCGGCATGCAAGGCGGTCCCCAAGGCGGAATGCAAGGCGGTCCCCAAGGCGGAATGCAAGGCGGTCCCCAAGGTGGGATGCAAGGTGGTCCCCAAGGTGGGTTCCAAGGTGGAATGCAAGGCGGCCCTCAAGGTGGGTTCCAAGGCGGCCCTCCGGGTGGCGGCATGCGTGGACCGGGCGGAGGGATGACCGCCGGCACCGCCGGGCCGAAGGTCAGTCCGAGCCAAGTGAAGGCCGTGGCCGGCACCGACCTCTACACCAAGGATGCTGTGCGCACCGTTTTTCTGGAGTTTGAAGCCGGCGACTGGGAAGAAGAAATGGCGGCGTTTTACAACACCGACGTTGAGATTCCGGCGACGCTGACCGTGGACGGCAAGACCTATCCGCAGGTGGGCGTGCACTTCCGCGGCGCGTCCAGCTTTATGATGGTGCCCGCCGGCAACAAGCGCTCGTTGAACGTGACGATGGACTTTATCGACGCGAAGCAAAAGCTCTACGGCGTCAAGACTCTGAACCTGCTGAACAGCAACGGCGATGCCTCGTTCATGAGCTCGGTGCTGTATAGCTCGATCGCGAACAAGTACATTCCCGCGCCGCGGGCCAACCACCTTAAGGTGGTCATCAACGGGGAAAGCTGGGGCGTTTATGTAAACGCCGAGCAGTTCAACACCGACTTTGTGGACAAGAATTTCGCGAAGAGCGCCGAGGCCGGCAAGACCGGCGCGCGCTGGAAGGTCAGCGGCAGTCCGCAAGGCGATGCCGGTCTGAACTACTTAGGCGAAGACCTTGCGCCATACAAGCAGCGCTACGACATGAAGTCGAAGGACAACGAAAAGGATTGGCAGGCGCTCGTGAAGTTGACAAAAACGCTGAGCGAAACCCCGATTGAGCAGCTCGAAGAGGCGCTTAAGCCGATGCTAGACATCGAGGGCGCGCTTTGGTTCCTCGCGCTGGATGTCTCGCTGGCCAACAGCGACGGCTATTGGGTGCGGGCGAGCGACTACAGCATTTACCGCGATCCGAAGGGGATTTTCCACGTGATTCCGCACGACATGAATGAGGCCTTCCGCAACGAAGGTCGCATGGGCGGCGGCGGTGGTCGCCGTGGTCCCGGCGGCCAAGGCGGCCCTGGCGGTCCTGGAGGTCAGCAGGGTGGTGGATTCCAAGGCGGCCCCGGTGGACCTGGCGGTCAGCAAGGTGGCGGGTTCCAAGGCGGTCCCGGCGGCCCTGGTGGACCGCAAGGTGGCGGCTTCCAAGGCGGCCCTGGTGGCCCTGGTGGTCAGCAAGGCGGCGGGTTCCAAGGTGGACCTGGTGGTCCTGGCGGTCAGCAAGGTGGCGGACAAGTTTCTCAACTCGATCCGCTCACCGGAATGACCGATCTGCGCAAGCCGCTGCGAAGCCGACTGCTGCAAGTGCCGAGTCTGCGCGCGAAGTATCTGGCGAACGTCAAGAAGCTTGCCGCCGAAAGCATGAATTGGAACGCACTTTCGCCGCTCATCAACAAGACGCGCGATATGCTGCTGCCCGAGATCCAAGCCGACACGCGCAAGAACAGCTCGACGCAGGCCTTCATCGACATGCTTTCGACCGCCGCGGCAACGCCCAACGGCCCGCGCAACCTGCGATCGTGGATCGACGCTCGCTCGCAATATCTGATCAACTACAAGGAACAACCCAAGCAGTGATTTCGCACCACTCCCCATCGCTGGCCCAAGTCGGTCGCGCCGCCCACGAAGTGAAATTCCGGCTCACGCCGGAGCAAGCTTTGGCGGCCACCGCTTGGGCGGCGGAGAAGATGGTGGCGGACCCGCACGGGCATCCGCAATACGAAACCACGACGCTCTACCTGGATACGCCGGACCTCAAGACCTTCCGCCGCGAACCCGGTTTCCGCCAAACCAAGTACCGCATCCGTCGCTACGGCGCGGAAGAAATGCTGTATCTGGAGCGCAAAACCAAGCAGGGAACTCGGGTGCAGAAGGTCAGGGAATCGCTGGCGCTGGCCAACTTGGAGTGCCTCACCGACCCTTGCGAAACCGAACTGGCGTTCGCTCACGCCGTCCGCGCCAAGGGCTTGGTTCCGCAGATGCTTGGTCGCTACGAGCGCCGCGCGTTTAGCGGAATCTCGTCGAGCGGATCCACGCGCCTGACTCTGGATCGCAATATCCAAGTTGCTGCAAGCACGAGCTACAGCTTTGAGGCACCGGCACAGTGGGAAGCGCTGCCCGAACTCGTGATGGAACTGAAATTTGTGGATGGCCTGCCGGCCCAGTTTCGAGTACTGCTGGCCGAACTTGGCCTGAACCAGACCACGTTCTCGAAGTTCCGACAAGGGCTGCGCGCGCTGCGCGCCGAGGATCAGAATGCCACCGTGGCTTAGCGCCGAGTTTGCCGCCGATTCGCAGGTGGATTGGCGCGCGACCAGCATTCATCTCGCGGTTTCGCTGCTGCTCGGGTTGGTGGTGGCCGTTCTGTACCGCGCGATTTGCCGCAAAGAAACGCGCGGCTCGGCGGCTTTCCCGACGACGCTCGTGATGCTGACGGTGCTGATTTGCGCCGTAACCGCCATCATTGGCAACAACGTCGCGAAGGCGTTCAGCCTGGTCGGCGCGCTCAGCATTGTGCGGTTCCGCACCGTGGTGGAAGACACGCGCGACACCGCGTTTGTGATTCTGGCCGTCACCGTGGGCATGGCCGTCGGTTCGAGCTACCTGGTTTTGGCGGGCCTCATCATCGTTTTTGCGGTGCTCGCCGCGGTGATCTGGAGCGACAAGCCCAATGGGCCGGTGCGCACCATGATTGAGATCAAGACCGGGCTCGGCGCCGACCAACAAGGCGTTCGCGAATGGCTGGAGCCATATTGCACGCGCATCGAGCTGGCTTCGATGGCCAGCACTCGGCAGACCACCGGCTACGAGTATCGCTACCGCATCACGCTGCTCCACGCCGATCGCATGAGCGAGCTCGTCACCAGCCTCAGTGCGCGAGAGCAGGTGACGAGCGTGAGTTTGGACCGGCTTTAACTCTTCGCCAGGTAGTCGTCGAGGCCGTCCAGCGACATGGACCAGCCTTGATGGCAGCCCTCCAGACCCGCGGCGAACACTGCTTTATCCTGTTCGCTCGCATTAAGTGGAACCCAGGTTAGGTCCATCTCGGTGCCACCTTCGACTGTGCGGAACAAGATGGTTGTGAGCAGTTCCAGCGGCCATTCCGGGGCCATCGGGTGCCGCACCAAGTTGCCTTCGGCATCGGAAAACGCGTTGACGTAGACCAGCTTGTCCTCGGGATTGACCTCGCGGTAGACGGACTTGCCGTACATCACGGTGCCCGCCTCGCCCTGCGCGCAGTCGTGATTGCCCTCGGGCGGCAAGGTCGTCATGGCGTAGTGGTTATGTCCTCCCGGGCGGCAATCGAAGTGCAGGAACTTGGTGGTTGCGCCGGGCGGCGAGAACCATGCCGCGACGTGCTCCTCGCTGGTCCAGCACTTCCAGACCAGCGATTGCGGGGCACGAAACACGCGCTTGAGATTGAAGACCGGGTCGCTCACTTGTCAACCTCAGCCAGGTAGCGATCCAGCGCGTCGTAGCTTGAGCCCGCGCCTTGCTCCATTCCCGAGTTGACGTGGCCGTCGCGATTTTCTTGGCTGAGATGTTGTACCAAAACCTCGATCGTGGTCACACCGTTGGACTCCGAGAATGTGCAAATTTCAACGCTCGCGCATTCACGGATTTGCGGGACATCGTAGATAAACGTTCGGACGAGACGCTCGTTGGGAATGGCTTCGAGGCACTGGCCAAACAGGTGCATCTGCCCGTGCTCGCCCATGTCCATGCGGAAGTGCCACGGTTCGCCGATCTCGGGCTTACCGGTGGACTCCAGCACCTTGCCATAGCCGCAGCCCATCCAGTGTTGGTGAGTCGTGTGGTCGGCAAACACGCGGTAGACAAGGTCTCGAGGGGCATCGAACGAGCGGGTCATGCGGATTTCGGTCGGGGAAGGAAGCTCGACTTTGAGTTGATGTTTAGTTGTCATGGGGATTGTCCTCTTGTTGCAATTCTTGCAGATACGAATCTAGGCGATCGAAGCTGGCTTCCCAGAACTGCCGATACTCCTCGATGAAGCTGTTGGCCGCCTGAAGCGGCTCGGCCCGCAGCGTCACCGGACGAAACTGCGCCTTCTTGCTCCGCTCGACCAAGCCCGCGGTTTCCAGCACCTTAAGGTGCTTGGTGATGGCGGGCAGAGTCATGGCGAAGGGGGCCGCAATTTCGTTGACCGTGGCTTGTCCCGAAGCGAGCCGCGCCAAGATGGCTCGGCGGGTCGGATCGGCCAAGGCGGCAAAGGTGGTCGAAAGCTGATCGTGCATAGATTACTAATTGGTTAATTAACCAAAAAGTATAATACACACTTTTTGACGAGAATGGTGTGGTGTGGGGCAGAACCTGGTAAATATACCGGGTAAGCCCCGGTATTTGCGCGAGATCATCGTGCGTGGAGCAAAGTGTTCGGCTATAACTAAAGGATCATGCTTCGCCGCATTATTTTTTGTGTCTCATTGGCGGGGGTTACGACCGCCGCATTTGCCTCGTTCGAGATGATGCTCCTTCCGCAATCCACGGGTAGGGTGCTTCGCTACGACCCCGTGAACCAGGTTTCTCTCGGAAGCTTTCAATCGTTGCCCACTGCCGCGGGAATGGTGACGATTGACCCAACGACCTCAACAGCATTTTCGGCAAGTAGTACCGCCGTGCGCTCGACCAACTACGATAACGGCATTCACAACTGGTTTGCAAGCGCTGGCGTGCGGGCAATCGCGTTTGATACCTTCGGTGGCGTCAACCTTTTTGCGCTCTCGTCTAATGCGGTCACACGGTTCAATTCGCAGGGTAACAATGTTTCCGGTGTTTCGCTGCCGACAAGCGCCACTTGGGATTCAATGGCCATGTCCGGCCAGTACCTCAATATCTTTGGCCGAGACTCGTCGAACAATGTTAAGGCGATTCAGGTCAACACCCTGACGAATACCGCAACTAGCGTCTTTGATTTCGGCCGAGTTGCTTTGCCCGGCACAACCATTGGAGGTATGGCAACCTTCATTTCGCCGCAGAATGGGTTTCACTATTCTGTTGCGGCATTTATTAATGCGAGTGGAAACATAGAGATCTTGCGCGCACTTAAGTCCGTTCAGGATTGGTCGACAACCCCTATCTTCGGTTCGCAAACGATTTCCACTGGATTTTCGAACGCTGTGGTACCTGCCGCCACGCCATCGCACGATGGCTTCTATCTTGTCGGCCACGACTCAACGACGAGCACCACGCTCCGGTTCCGCCAATTCAACTCCATAGGATCGTTTACGGCGGTCAATGAGTTCACTTTGGCCGCATTCGGCGCGGCTGGAGTGCCGTTCTTCCAGGTCGCGAACATCGTCGCGCCGGAGCCAGGGAGCATGCTTGCGGTTGGCCTCGGCGCGCTGATGCTTCTGCGACGGCGTTCGCGCTGATCCGTCCGTGACGCCCAAGTACGCGCTCATCGAGATTGAGCGCCGGTGGCTGGTTGACGCCGACCAGCTGCCGGACTTGAGTGAGGTGCCGGTCAGCGAGATTGAAGACCGGTACATCTCGGTAAATCTACGGGTGAGAAAGGTCACGCGCGTTGGCGCGGTGACCTACAAGATGACTCGGAAGTACGAGTTTCTCTCGCCGTTGTCGCGCCCGATCACGAACCTGTACCTGGCCGAGGAAGAGTATCACTCGCTCATGCAACTGCCGGGCACGAACATTCACAAGCGGCGCTACCACATCGAGGGCGGCGCCCTCGATGTAGGCGACTGCTACCTGGTGTTTGAGCACGAATTCTCGACCCAAGAGGAAGCTGCTTCTTACGTTCCGCCGGCGTTCGCCGGGCAGGAACTCTAGGTGAACGCCGCTCGCTGCGCCTCAATCTCGTCGATCGCGGCGGCGTAAGTATCTAGCATGGTCCGCGCGGCCACCAGCGGGTCTTTGCCAAACGGCCAGATGCCCTTTTCGCGGGCCACGTAGAACTCGCGGTTGCGCTTTTGCATGATGCTAAACACGCGACTCGAAATCTCGGCGTCCGGCCGGAAGTAGATCGCCAGTCGGCCCTGATCGCCTTCGATTTTCTCGATTGCGAGTTCGCGGCAACGCATGCGCAGGCGCATGATCTCGACCGCGCGCTGCACCTCAATCGGCGAGGAGCCATAGCGGTCGGCAATCTCGGTGGCGACTTCGTCGAGCTCGGCGACGTTGCGGCTCGACATAAGCTGCTTGTAGTAGTACAGCCGCTGCGCTTGGTCCGGAATGTAGCCGGGCGGAATCATGGCCGACACCGGCAAGTCGAGCGTCGGCAACGGCGCCAAACCTTCGAGCGGGTCGTTGTAGTCGCGGCGCTCGCCATCGGCGTGCGACTTGAGGAACGTGACCTCCTCGGCGATGATCTGCATGAACAGTTCGTAGCCGACGGTCGCCATCGTGCCGCTTTGCTTGGCTCCCAGAAGATCGCCCGCGCCTCGAATCTGCAGATCGCGAAACGCGAGTGAATAGCCCGAACCCAGGGTCGAAAATTCTTGCAACGACTGCAGCCGCGCGTGGGCGTTCTCGGTGAGTTCGCGCTCGCTGGAGTACAGCAAGTAGGCGTAGGCTTGGCGGTCGGAGCGACCGACCCGCCCGCGCAACTGATAAAGCTGCGAAAGGCCGAATCGGTCGGCGTTCTCCACGATCAGGGTGTTTGCGTTCGGGATGTCGAGCCCCGCCTCGACAATCGTGGTCGAAATCAGGATATCAATCTCGCCTTTCATAAAGGCGAGCATCACGGGCTCAAGCTCTTGCTCGGACATTTGGCCGTGACCGACCGCGATCCGAGCTTGCGGAACCATTTGGCGCACTTTTTCGGCGATGTGATACAACCCGGTCACGCGGTTGCTGACATAAAACACCTGTCCGCCGCGGGCAAGTTCGCGCATCAGCGCGTCGCGGACTAGCTCCTTTTGGAACGGGCGCACGATCGTGCGGATGGGGAGGCGACCCGGCGGCGGATCGTTGATCAGCGACATCTGGCGGATGTCCATGAGGGCCATGCTGAGGGTGCGCGGAATCGGAGTCGCTGACATGCTGAGCACGTCCACGCTAACGCGCAGCTTCTTGAGCGATTCCTTTTGCTTAACGCCGAACTTTTGCTCTTCGTCAATCACCACCATGCCCAGGTCCTTGAACTTGAGTTCCTGGCTGAGCAGCGCGTGGGTGCCGATGATGATGTCGATCTCGCCGGCCTCCACCTTTTTGAGAATCTCGCGTCGCTCGGCGGTGGACCGGAATCGGTTGAGGTAGTCGAGCCGTGTGGGGAAGGGCCCCAATCGCTCGGCGAAATTGCGGAAGTGTTGCTCGCTCAGGATGGTGGTGGGGCAGAGAACCGCCACCTGCCGCCCCGCTTGCGCGACCTTGAATGCGGCGCGAATCGCCACCTCGGTTTTGCCGAAGCCGACGTCGCCGCAGATGAGGCGATCCATCGGGTACGGCTGGGTCAGGTCGAGTTTGGTTTCTTGAATCGCCTTCATTTGCCCTGCGGTTTCCACCCAAGGGAAGGTCGTTTCCATTTCGGCTTGCCAAGGGGAATCCGGCCCGTAGGACGGGCGTTCTACCCGTTTCCGCTGAGCATAGAGGCGGATGAGATCCCGGGCGAATTCACGCGCCTCCTCCCTGGCTTTTCCCACCGCACGCTGCCATTCGCCGCTGTGCAGGCGGTTGAGTTTCGGTTCCGTATCCCCCGGGTTTAGATATTTTTGGATACGGTCGAGTTGATCGGCGGGGACATAAAGCTTGTCCGGACCGCCGTATTGAATGTAGAGAACTTCCTTGGTGATGCCGGCCACTGTCCGCGATTCGAGTCCGCGGAAAATGCCGATGCCATAGTTGATGTGAACCACGTAATCGCCCGGCTTGAGATCGAGCACGGTCGCGATGGCCGCACCTTCGTTAAAGCGTCGTTGCGGCAGCTTCAGCCGACCTACGCCGAACAGTTCTCGGTCGGTGAGGACCGCGATCTTTTCGCTGGGATTAAGGAACCCACCGGCGAGGTTGCCCTGCACCAGATACACGTTCGGCTCCGGTGTCGTTCCGTCGGCCAAGTCTTCCACGGGGAAGATTTCGAGCGAGTGCAAGACGCTGCGGGCCCGAGTCGGCTGGTCGGTCGCGATGATGACCATGAATCCCTGCTCGTGCCAATCCTTTAGGCGCTGCGGCAAGGTATCGAGCCGCGCGCGATAGGGCTCCATCGAGATGAATTCGAGGTCCACCTCGTGGCCGGGGCTCATCCAGTCGGGCAAGCCGCCCATGCCGATAAAGTGGATCACCCGCTCGTGCGAATCGAGATGCTCGGGCGGCAGCATGAAATCGCTGAGCGTGCACTGCAGAATCTCGCCGCGCTGCATGCGCGACTGCAACACCGTGCCGAGTTCCTCTTCGGCGCGGGCGGCAAAGGCCGCCAGTTCGAGCGGCTCGTCGAGGATAAGCCATCCATCTTCCGGCAATAGGTCCAGCAGACAGTTGGAGTCGGCGTGCAGGTAGGGCCGATAGAGGTCGAGCCGATCGAAGAACACACCGGCGCCGAGCGCCTTGACGTCGTCTTCGATTTGGGCTTCCAGCTTCGCGCCCGCCTCGTCGGGAAGCAGCGCCGCCTCTTGGGCGGCGGCGTTGGAGATCATCTCGACGAATTCCTGCCGGGCTCGGGCGAGATCGTCCTCATCCGCACCGTCTTCGCCGATCGCGTAGAGCGTTTCGCGCGAAGGCGCGAGGGCGACCACGCTGACCGGGGCGATTGATCGCTGGGAAATCGGATCGAAACTGCGGAGCGAATCCACTTCATCGCCGAACAACTCAATGCGAACCGGGTTTTGCGCGCCCGCCACGTAGATGTCGATGATCCCGCCACGCCGGGAATATTGGCCGGGCATGCGCACCGGCTCACTCTTTTCGTAGCCGAGCATCTGCAGTCGGCGGACCAAGCCGTTCTCGTCGATCGTGTCGCCTTTGCGCAGGCTAAAGAACGACTCTTCCAGGATCTCGCGCGGGAGAGTGCGCTCGAGCGCGGCTGGCGGCGTGGTGATGATCACGCCGGGACCGGGCTCGGTCAAAAATCGTAGCGCGCCAATGCGATCGCTGAGCGCGACGCTTTCGGGAAGCGAGTCTTCGAAGAGGGTGCTTTGGCCCGAGGGAAGGATTCGGATGAGGGCTTCATTGATGCCGCACAGCGCGAGTTTGGCTTGCCATTGCAGTACGCGATCGTAGGTCGGCGCGACAATAATGCACTTGCCGGGCGCGCGTCGCACGATGCCGCTGGCGACGAAAGGCCGCGCTTCCGAGGCGATGCTCGGAAACGTGAGGCCACCCGTCGAATGCTCGCTGAGGGTTTGAAGCGCGGGATGGAGCTCGATCCATCGAGCCCATTGGGATATGCGCATGTGTACTCAGTATATCGGTTCGTACCGCAAAAGCGTGCAAGAAAAAAGGCTGGGCAGATGCCCAGCCAAGTGATTCATGAACTATGAAAAGCTTAGTTCAGCGCCATCGGCATGATCACGCAGTAGTGACCATCTTGCGCTTCGGTCGGTCGGAAGACCGCGGGGCGGCTACTCTCGGTCATGTCGGCGATGATCGCATCGCAGTTCAGGGCGCTGAGCGCCTGAATGACGTAGTGGCCGTTGAAGGCGATGTCAATGTCGCCATTCTTGCTGACCGTGGCGACTTCTTCCTTGGCCTCGCCCTTGTCCTCGCTGCGAGCGGAGATCGTGATCTGGTCGCCGTGCCCGCTGAACTTGATGCGGTTCGCGTTGCCGCGGGCCAAAATCATGGCGCGTCCCACGTTCTCGATCAGCTCGGCGCGGTCGAGCGTCCACGAGCGAGTCGCCTCGGCCGGGACAACCTTTTCCCACTGCGGGTAGTTGCCGATGAGCAACTGGCTGACGACCTTACCATCGCCGGTGTCCACGAAAATGCGGGTTTCGTCGAAGCTGATCGTGACTTCCGAAGCGTCGTCGATTGGCAGATTCTTCACGGCCTTCAGTGCCTTTTCGGGCACGACGACCTTGATGTCAGAGCCGATGCCTTCCTTCTCCAAGCGGAGAACGGCGAGGCGGTGCGTGTCGGTGGCCACCAGCGTGAGCGTGTTGCCATCGTATTGCATGAAGACTCCAGTGAGGATGATGCGCGAACTGTCGTCGGCGACGGCGAACGATACGCCATCCACCGCGCGGCGGTAATCGCCCATGTTCAGGCGCAGCTCGGAGCGAGCTTCAACCGCCGGAATCGGCGGGAAGTCGTCGGCGGGCAGCACCATCATGCGCCACTCGGACATCGAAGTTCGAATAAAGAAGTTGCCGTTCTCCAGCGTCAGCGTGATCGGGCCGTCACCGAGTTTGGCGACGAGATCGCGCAGAAGCGCGGCTTCCACGCAGATGCTGCCGGGCTCCGTTACGCTGGCCAAAATGCGGCGCTCGGCCCACATTTCGCTATCGCAACCCAACAAGGTCAGACTCGACCCGTCGGCGGTGAGTCGCAGGGTCTGCAGGATCGGATTGGACGACCGGGTACTGGACGCCGCAGCCGTCAGGACCAGGGCGTCAAACAAGTCTTTACGCGAACATTCGAGCTTCATGATTCAAACAAATTAGCCCTGCATGGGCAAATGGAGTTGCATGTAAGCGGCGTGAGGAGCCGAGGTTTGAATCTCGACACCGCGCCGATACATCTTCAGAAGGATTCTCTGGAATGAGTCTTCACTAAACTCAACCTCAGGACCCTCCCTCAGGAGTTGGACGGTAGTTTTGAGCGAGAGCATGTCATGACTCAGCTCAGGGTCTGCGAGGGCTGCCGATTCAAGCTCATCCTTAAGCTCGGTGGACAGTTCATCACCCGCGTAGAGATCAACCAATTTCGAGTAGAACTCATTCTTCATTTTAGTTTCTCCAGGGTTCCCCCAAGTTTGTCACGCAGCGCTCGCCGCCCTCGATAAAGGCGGGATTTGAGCGCGGGGACACTGATCTGCAAGACCGCCGCTGCCTCCTTGGCTGAGATGTCTTCCAGGTCGCAAAGCACCAAAGGCTCGCGATACTCTTGGGGAAGATCGCGAAGTGCTTGTTGCACAGTAATGCGGAGCGCAGTTTTCTCTTCGCCACCGCCGTACTGGGCGTCGCTTGGCAACTCCAATAGCTTGTGTTGCCGCATCTTATCGATGCAAAGGTTGCGAGTGATGCGGAAAATCCAGGTGCGGAAAGCACCATCGGCGCGGAGCTCGTTCGAACGCTTGAGCACTCGAAGGAAGGTTTCGGCAGTTGCATCTTCGGCATCCGACCGATTGCCCAGCATGCGATAGGCATACCGGAAAATTCTCTCGCCGTAAAGCTCATAAATAGCCCCCAGCGCGTTGGGATCTCCTTTCGCCAACGCGTTGAGCCATCGCTTTTCCGCCAGAGATTCTTGGGTCGGTTCACTCGACATAATGGACGGAGCACCCCCGGCTGAGGGAGCAACAAGACATTATAACCCGGGAAATTTCCTAGGCTTTCCCCAATTTCTGGATAACGGCATGGAAGGTGCCACCAAGCGGCACCATGGTGTATTTTGTACGCGCTCGGGACGGGAAAAAGTATGGCCCCGTAACTCTCGACACGCTGAACCGATGGGCAGCCGAGGGGAGAATTGGCCCATCGACCACCATTGAAGGGGAAGACCACGACCAAGTTCTGGCCTTCGCGCTTCCGGGGCTCAAACTCCGCGATTGCGATCGCCCGGTGACCAGCCGAGCCGAACTCGATTGGTCGGTGGCGGGCAGCTCGGCGCAAGTGGCGCTTGGGCTGGGCTACGAACCGCTGATTAAACCCGCCGCTGCCGAAACGCATCTGATCAAGAACGTGATTCACCTGGTCATCGGCTGCTTGCCGATTACGCTGCTGGCGCTTGTTTTCTCTTGGCGAACCGATCAGCAGAATCGGGCCGGTCAGTTTGACCAAGCGGCCATTAGCAGCGACCGCGCCAAGTTCTGGGGCGATGTGAGCCTGCTCACGATGCTCGGACTTTTCCTCGTGTGGCTCGGCGTTCCGATGATTCAAGCCTTGCGCGATTGGCACTAGGTCCGTGTATGATGTACTCGGGTGAGGCTCCCGAGGCAACATGAAGCGAAAAGTTATCTGCGCGCTTGACACAACCGACCTAGATGAGGCTTTGGCCGCCTGCGATCGCCTGAAAGGGCATGTCGGCGCGGTGAAAGTTGGGCACAGCTTGACCCTGGGGCATGGCCTGGACGTGGTTGAGCGCATCCGCGACCGCGGTATTGACCGCGTGTTTCTCGACCTGAAGTTTCACGACATCCCGAACACTGTGGCCCTCGCCGTTCGCGAGGCCGCGCGGCACGGCGTGTGGATGCTGACCGTCCATATTTCGGGTGGCCCGGCCATGATGGTCGCCGCCGCCGAGGAAGCTCATTTTTACGGCGAAGAAAATGCCCCGCTCCTCATGGGCGTGAGTGTGCTGACTTCGCTAGACCAACACAATTTGACCGACCACGTCGGCGTGAATCGCAGCGTGGAGGAGCAGATGCTCGCCCTCAGCGAGCTCGCGATTCAAAACGAACTCGACGGCGTCATCTCCTCGCCGGTGGAAGCCAAGGCCATCCGCCAGCGGATTGGTCACGAAGGCATCATCGTGTGCCCCGGCATTCGGCAGGAAGGCGGCGCGGTGCACGACCAAAAGCGCACGGGCACCGCTCGACAGGCGCTCGCCGATGGCGCGGATTACCTGGTGATGGGCCGCACCCTGATGGCGGCGACCGAGCCCGAGCGAATTCTGGGCGAGTTTGGACTTCTGGCCGAACGGTGACCGACGATCTGAAAGCCGCGCTGCGCGATTGGTACGCGGCGCACCATCGCGACTTGCCGTGGCGCAAGACCCGCGACCCTTACGCGATTTGGGTGAGCGAAGTGATGAGCCAGCAAACCCGCATTGAGGTGGTCATCGGCTTTTGGGAGCGGTGGATGGCCGCCTTCCCGACGATCGCCGCCCTCGCCGAGGCCGAGGAATCGGACGTGCTCGCCTTGTGGCAAGGGCTCGGCTACTATCGCCGCGCGAAAATGTTGCTCGCCGGAGCCCGCGCGGTTCACTTAAACGGGTTGCCGAATTCCGCCGCCGAGTGGCGCGCCGTGCCGGGCGTGGGCGCGTACACCGCCGGAGCGATCGCCAGCATTGCTCTCCATGAACGGGTGCCCGCCGTGGATGGCAACGTCCACCGGGTGTACTCGCGATTTACAGCTGACGGCGAACAAAGGGGGTTCACCAAGCGAGCCGAAACGTGGGCGCAAGAAGTGATACCGCCGGACCGGCCCGGCGATTGGAACCAGGCCGTGATGGAACTCGGGGCGCGGGTGTGCACGCCGCGCTCGCCGAAGTGTCCCGGGTGTCCGCTCCGACCCGGGTGCGCCGCGGCGAACGCTGGCAACCCCGAGGAGTATCCGCCCAGCAAACGGGCCGCGCCACCGCAGGTTCGGCATCAAGTGATTTATTTGGCCGAGCAGCGGGGAAGGTTCCTTGTGCGCCCGGTTCCGCCGGGGACGTGGTGGCAAGGGCTGTGGAGTCTGCCGTTTGAATTTGTGGATGCGCCGCTCGACGCGCCGGTGTGGTGGGCGGGCAGCTACGTGGTGACGAAGCACCGCATTGAGTTTCAGGTGGTGCAGCAATGCCCCAGCGACGAGACCGGCGAATGGCTGACGCCAGCGGAGATTCGGCAGCTCGCCTTGCCGGCGATCCACCAGAAAATCCTAGCGCGGTGCGCGGACCGGGTCCGGAAAGTCGCGGAACAGCCCGCTCTTGAAGTCGGTTACCTTTGAGTAGACCGCGGCGTGGAGTTGCTCGAGCTCGCCGGCGCGCCGAGCGGCCTGCTGAAAGGCCTCGTCCATCTGACTGAGCGTGTCGAAATGAAGGGAGATATTGAATTCGCCCAGGGCTTCCGGCCCAAATCCGAACTTTCTTCGACGAATTCTATAGGAATTCAGCAAGTTGTTGGTGGAAAACCAGCTACAATATTCATTGACCGCATCGACAAAGTCTAGATCATCAGTTCCGGGAAGCAGATTCACCCAAATCTCGTAGCTATCCATTAATTGCATGGTACCGCTCCATCGCCACGGTCAGAGTTAAAGTAATGAGTACGAAGAGATTGTTTGTGGGGAACCTGCCCTTTGGCGTAGGTGAAACCGAATTGATGAACCATTTTGCGAATTTTCAACCGCATGAAGTGGTCATCATCCCCAACAAGGGTTTTGGGTTCGTGGATATTGACGAATCCCAACTGGAGGCCGCAATTGAGGCCCTGAATGGTCAAGAACTGGGTGGACGCAAGCTGGTGATCAACGAGGCTCGACCTCGCGAAGATCGACCCCGACGCGACTTCGGTGGCGGCGGCGGTGGCTACGGCGGAGGCGGCGGTGGTCGTCCTGGCGGTGGTGGCGGCGGCTACGGTGGCGGCGGCGGCGGTCGTAGTGGCGGCGGCGGCGGCTACGGTGGTGGCGGCGGCGGTCGTGGTGGCGGCGGCGGTTACGGCGGTGGCGGTGGCTACGGTGGCGGCGGCGGCGGTGGTCGCGGTCGCGATGATCGACGCGGCGGTAGCGGCGGACGACGCAGCTACTAAGCCCGAGTTAACGAATCTAAGCGCGGAGCCAAACTTGGCTCCGCGCTTTTTTTCTGGGCACGATTGGTCGGAACTGGATGTTCCCTTGGTTGCACAAGGTCGCGTTCGTGACAAACTGGAGTTGTAAAGTGAGGTGGTGTCGTTGAGTCGGTTTGGTTTCGCGTGTTGGCTTTTGCTGGCGTCCATGCTGATCGCGGGTTGCGGTTCCAGGGCTCAAGACTTTTATCCAGCCGAGAGCAAGATTGCTAAGCCAATCTTCTCGGGCCAAGGAGCTTGTTTGTTGGTGCTTCAAGCCAAAGGTTCTCAGCCGCGATCTTTGCAGCTAGCCACCTGGTCCATTGAGCCAGGCGGCGACGAAGCGGTGGTTTCGCCCACGGGATCCCGACGCGAGATTGGGAACGCCGCCATCGTCAGCCATTCCGACAACTACTGCGCTGTTCTGCGGAACTCCCGGTTATCCATTGTTACCTTGTCAAACGCGATGACAACCCGGATGGTCGTTGGTAATTTTGGAAAAGAGTATTTGGCAGGAATGTTCGATCGCTCCGGAGAAAGGTTGTTTATCGGAACACGAAACACCGGCGGTTTTCTTGTGGACGCCGCTTCTGCCAAAGTTGTGCGTAGGTGGCCCGGAACCTGGCAGGCGATTGCCTTTAGTGACGACGGATCACAGGTCTTGGTTAAAGATCCGTATAATGCCGACAAAGTAAACACACTAGAGATAAGTAAGTCGTCCAAAGTGGAGTACTCGCGTCGGGTGCCGGCAACGGAAACTGAGGACTCATTTGGGTTTGTGGGAAACTGGATGAGCGGCGACGGCGAGAAAGCTGGCCCCTTCGCCTACATTGAAACTGGTACATTGTTCTATCCTACCAACGAGGAGGTGGGCTTTTGGTCGCAACACGAGCAAACGCACAGAATCTATGTTGGTAACAAACATGGCTTTAGATCGTTCGATACGTTTCCAAGCGATGATTCTTCAGATTTCCCAAGCTATCTGCCGCTCAATTCCGATCTCATGTTGCTGGGCATGACGCCTAACCTGACATTGGCATATTTTGGCGACAACGCACACCAGGGGATTGCGCTGGCAGTTCTGAACATCTGGACGGGCAAACACCAAGTGTTCCCGTTGCGACGCAAGGGAATTGAAGAGATCCTGTTTCACAAACAGTTTGAGGCTAAGTAACAATCTCAGTTCGCAAAACATCGATGCAGATTTGCCCTACGGCAACCCCTAGTGGAAAATCACCGTAAAGCAATTGGAATCAGTCTGCTCAACCACGATATGATCCACGGAGTGACATGATCCTTCTAGCCATACCATTCGCATCTGCAATCATGTCCCAGCCCGAGGCAGATGCTTTCACGATCAAGTGCAATCAGGAGCGAGCAATTTTGATTCGGGACAAGGCGGCGTTCAATCTCTTCCGTCCCCAAGACAAGCTTTTTGATTTCCCTCACAACCCGTCGCTCTTTCGCTTGCGGCACGGCTCTAAGAACTTTATCGTCTGGAGCCTAAGCGGGGGCACTCAGAATAATGTCCTCGAGAAGGGTAAAAAGCCTTACTCGTTCCAAGTGAAGGGTCGTCCCTTTATCAAGGAAGTGCAAGGGCGCCTATACGTGAGCACGGGCGGTATGAATCTTCATTCTGGAGGTTTCAACTTTGCGCTCTACAAAGCTACCCCGTTGGGCCTGACAAAGATCGCCGACACTCTGTCTTTGCTTTCCCAGGGCACAGGCTCGTATTACCAGCGGTCAGATGGTTATGTTGTCGCCTTGGGCGGTAGAAGCTTAAAGAAAAAAGGGCAACCGCTCGCGGCTAACGATAAGTGGATATTTGTTCGATCGCAAGATGCTGCTAAGCCGTTTGCTTATCAACAATTGAAGACCGGGGCCATCGTGTACTCTTCAGATCAAATCAGTTGGCCGTCAGTGTTTACTTATGGAGCGTTGATTTGGAGGATTGGGAAGAAGGATAACGTGCGCCGAATTATGTTCTTTAACGGAACCGAATCCACTGTCGAGATTCCGTCTCGGAACATGCGCGTGGATTTTGCCATGGCCGCCCACAACTCCCTGTACGTGATTCTGATTGACACTTCGGGGTCGAAGCCCAGGTATCAGTTTTATGAGGTCAAGTCCGTGGGCCAGAAGCTGAAGGTGACAACTATTCCATTGTCGTTTAATCCGTTTCTGACCTCCGAGATCGTCATCGGAGAATCTCATGCCTATATCATCGATGACACTCGCACTCTGCGGAAGGTAGCCCTGCCGAAGTAAACAACCTCTCGAAATCCCCCGCGAACCTGGAATCCGGTACCCTAGAACCCAAGCTATGACCGTCGCCAAGCTCCGGGAACTCTACGTCAAGTTTTTTGAATCCAAACAGCACCTGCACCACGCCAGTGGGTCGCTGGTGCCCATTGACGTCACCGGTCGCCTCGACGAATCGCTCCTTTTTAATGGCGCGGGCATGGTGCAGTTTAAGCCCTACTTCCGTGGTGTGGCCCAGCCGCCTCAACCGCGCTTGGTCAGCGTACAAAAGTGCGTGCGCACCGGCGACATCGACGAGGTCGGCGACGATTCGCACCTCACGTTCTTCGAAATGCTCGGCAACTTCTCGTTTGGCGACTATTTTAAGGCCGAGGCAATCGCCTTTAGCTGGGAGTTTTTGACTTCCCCCGAGTGGCTCGGCCTCGACCCCACCCGCCTCGCGTTTACCGTGTTCACCGAGGACGACGTAGCCTACCAGGCTTGGTCGCAGCACCTCAGCGCGGCCGGAATTGAACCCGCGACCCGCATTTTCCGCCTCGGCGAAGAGACTAACTATTGGCCGGCGGGCGCGTTTAGCAGTGGCCCTCCCGGCCCGTGCGGCCCCAACTCGGAAATGTTCTTTTGGACCAGCAACAACGAGCCTGCGCCAAGCGGCGCCTACTCGCGGGAAGACTATCTGCGCGACGAAGCCGAGGGCAAGTGGCTGGAAATTTGGAACGACGTGTTCATTCAGTACGAGTGGCAAGGCGAGCACAAAAACCCCGAGCGACCGAACGAGGGCTACCGTAAAACCGGCATGCCCGAGCTGCCCTTTGCCAGCATTGATACCGGCATGGGGTTGGAGCGCACGGCGGCGGTGCTCAACAGCTTCCGCAGCGTGTACGATACCGACGCCTTCCAGCCGATTATCGCCAAGATCGAGTCGCTGAGCGGCGCGAAGTATGGCGTCAGCGAGGCGGGCGACCGCGCCATCCGCGTGATCGCCGACCACATTCGCACGGCGACGTTCTGCATTGCGGACGGCATTTTGCCAGCCAACAACGGTCGCGGCTACGTGCTGCGCCGGCTCATTCGGCGCGCCGTGCTCAAGGGTCAGCGACACCTGGGATTTAGCGAGCCGTTCCTGAGCGAGGTGTTTGAACCCGTGCTCGAGAGCATGGGCGACTTTTACACGGTGCTCGGCGACCAAGCGCCCACCGTTCGCCAAACCCTGCGCGGCGAGGAAGAGTTGTTCAGCCGCACCCTCTCGCGCGGCATGGACTTGCTCGAAAAGATGCTGAGCAAGGGGCTGCGCATCCTGCCTGGCGCGGACGCCTTTTTGCTGTACGACACCTACGGATTCCCCCTGGAAGTCACCACCGAGCTTTGCGACGAGGCCGGCGTGGTGGTGGACCTGGAAGGATTCGAAACCGCAATGGCCGAGGCGCAGGAGCGCAGCCGCGGCGCGAGCGCCATGGATAGCGCTTACGGCGGGGTCACGCTGGCGTTTGAGTTCGAAGAAGGGCCCACGCCGACTCACTTTGTCGGCTACGAGTTTGGCCGCGCGGAAACCGTGATTGTGGCGGCGCTACCCGAACTTAACGAGCAGGGTCTTGGCACCGGCCGCTTTGCGGTGGCGCTGCGCGAGACGCCGTTCTACGCCGAATCTGGTGGCCAAACCAGCGACAGCGGCACCATCGAGGGCGCGACGTTTAGCCTGCGCGTTCTGGACCTGGTCAAGCAAAACGGAATCTTCGTGCACCTGGTCGAGCCGGTCGCCATGCGCGGCATGGAGTCGCTGGTGGGTGGCAACGGCGAGGAGATTGCCCAACTCTTGCAGGAAGAATTGTTCGGGCAAGGCGTCATCGCGACCATCAGCATCGATCGGCGCAACGACATTCAGCGCAACCACACCGCGACGCACCTGCTGCACGCGGCGCTGCGTCATCACCTGGGCAAGCACGTCACGCAAGCAGGCTCTTACGTTGGGCCGCACACGTTGCGATTCGACTTTACGCACAATGCCGCGATTCCGGTCGAGTTGCTTCGCGAGATCGAGCAGACCGTGAACGCCGAGGTGCTCGAAAACACGCCGCTGGTGACCTACGTGGACATCCCGATTTCCGAAGCCAAGGCGCGCGGCGCAATGGCGTTGTTTGGCGAGAAGTACGGCGACAAGGTGCGCATGGTGGAGATCGGCGACTTTAGCCGCGAGCTTTGTGGCGGCACGCACGTGGCGGCGACCGGTGAAATCGGGCTCTTTAAGATTGTTCACGAAGCCAGCGCGGCCAGCGGAGTGCGCCGCATCGAGGCGGTCACGGGTCGTGGCGCGATGTCGTGGGTAAACGATCAAGTGGCGCTGGCTTCGCAAGCGGCGACGCTCCTCAAATCCACGCCCAAGGACCTGGTGCACGCTATCGGCAAGTTGCAAGAGAGCCTCCGCGAGGAGCGCCGGGCGCGCCAAAAACTCGCTCAGCAAGGCAGTGAGTCCGTCGCGAGCGGCACCGACGTGAACGGCGTTGAACTGATCACACAGCGGATCGCGGGGAGCGCGGACGACGCCAAGCTGCTCGTGGATCGCCTGATCGAAGGCAAGCCCGCGCGCGTGGTGGTGCTGGCCGCCGAAGCCGAAGGCAAGGTGATGTTTGTGGGCAAGGTCGGCGCGGACGCCTTGGCCAAGGGGGCTCACGCCGGGAATGTCCTCAAGGAGCTCGCCCGCATGACGGGCGGCGGCGGCGGCGGGCGCGCGGAGTTCGCCACGGCCGGCGGTCGCGATGCGGCCAAGGTCGATGAGGCTCTGCAAGCGGCGGCGGGATTCCTCGCCAGCATGGTGAAATAGCAGCATGTCGGGCGAGTTGATTCTTCAAAATCTGTGCTCGCCCATCGTGCTGGCGTTTGTGCTCGGCGCAATCGCGACGCTCGTTCGGAGCGACCTCAAGATTCCGGAGCAAATCTACTCCGCCCTCTCGGTGTATTTGCTCCTCGCCATCGGCCTCAAGGGCGGGGTCGAGTTGAGCAACACCTCGTTTTCGCAGGTGGCGTGGCCGATGCTGGGCACGCTTGCTTTGGGCGTTCTCATTCCGCTTGTGGCGTTTGCCGTATTGCGGCGCAAGTTCGACCGGGCGAACGCGGCGGCGATCGCGGCTCACTACGGGTCGGTTTCGGCGGTGACGTACATGGCGGCAGTCGCCTTCGCCACTCGGGCGGGCGACAATCCCGAAGGATTCATGCCTGCCCTCGTCGCTATTCTCGAGGTTCCGGCGATCATCATCGCGCTGCTTTTGGCGCGCAAGCAGGGAAGTCGTGACCTCGGCCCCGCCCTGGCCGAAATCGTCTCCGGCAAGAGCGTTATCCTGCTGGTAGGCGGGCTCATCATGGGTCTTGCCGCCGGCGAAAAAGGCTTCGCGCCGGTCGCGCCGGTGTTCAAGGGCGCGTTCTCCGGGCTGCTGGTCATCTTCTTGCTCGAAATGGGCATGGTCGCCGCGCGGCGGTTCGGCGATGTCAAGCGCGTCGGCGGGTTTTTGGTGACGTTCGCCATCCTCGCGCCGATCGCGCAAGGTGCGTTGGGAGTGCTCGTCGGGCATTGGTGCGGACTCGGCCCGGGCGGCTGCACCATTCTGGGCGCGATGGCCGCCAGCGCCAGCTACATTGCCGCGCCAGCCGCGGTCCGCGTCGGCATCCCCGAGGCCAACCCCAGCCTCAGTCTCACCGCCGCGCTCGGCATCACGTTTCCGTTCAATCTCTCGCTCGGGTTGCCGCTCTATCACCTGATGGCGGTGGCCCTCTCGCAGCGATCATAGGCTTATGGCACAGGCAAAACTTCTCACCATCATCGCCGAAAGCGCGCTCCGTCGCCGCTTGGTGGACGACATTCTACGGCTGGGCGCAACTGGCTTCACCGAGTCGGAGGTGCGCGGTCAGGGATCGCGCGGACGCCGCACCAGCGACCTAGAAGGCCAGAACATTCGCTTTGAAATCGTGGCCAGCCAGGCCACGGTGTCCGCTATTCTCGCGCACATCGAAGAGAACTACTTTGAGAATTACGCGGTGATTGCCTACGTGGTGGATGCGACCGTGCTCCGAGGCGAGAAGTACACGTGATCAGCGAAACCACGCTGCGGGTGCGCTACGCCGAAACCGACCAGATGGGTCACGCCTACTACGCCAACTACTTGGTGTGGCTGGAAGTGGCTCGAACGGATTGGTGCCGTCAAGCGGGCTTTACGTACGCTAGCATGGAGGCCGAGGGCTTCTTTCTGCCGGTGGTAAACGTGACCATTGACTACAAACGCGAGATCATGTACGACGAAGAGGTGACCATTCGCGCTTGGGCGGGTGAAGTCAAGCGAGTGTCGTTCTCGTTCCACTACGAAATCTGGTCGGGCGACGTACTCCGAGCGACGGGCAGCACCACGCACGTGGTGATGGGCCGCGAGCGCAAGGCGGTCACGATTCCCGATAAATACCGTGCAATGCTCAGCCCCGCCGGGTAACGTTGTGGCATGAAGACACGCGGCTTCGTCTTGCTTTTCGCCGTTCCAGCTTTGGCCTCCGCCCAGACCTATCGGCTGAACTTCCAACCCAAAGTGGGCAGCGTTGTGCGCCATCAGGTGAGCGTAAATGTGAGCGGCAAGAGCAGCGACCCCGCCGACGACATGTCCCTGAGCGCCTTCGTTGTGCTCGAAGTCACGCAGACAATTACAGGGGTCACTCGTGAGCGAGTGTACGCGGACCTAACTGTTCGCGCGATCTCGACCTCAGACATGCATCCAAACAAGGTTCCGCCCGACTTTTTGGAATGGAAGAAGGGAACCAAACTGGCGATCAATTACCCGTCCAACAATCCGGCGGCCTTCCTGAACATGATGTCGCCCGAAAGCAAGGATGGTGACATTACCGCCGGCACATTCATGGCCGCTCCGATGTTCACCACGGGGCGCGTAACGGTGGGCGACTACTGGGACGTGACGAAGGAGAGCCTCAGCAACTTAAACGTTCAGGTGCGAAGGGCTCAGCCCAGTGAACTCACGACCATCGGCCAGGCGGTCACACAGTTCATTGGGGTCAAAGACGGCATTGGCCTGTTTGAGTCCCACGCAACCTTGCCGATTGACTTTGATATTGACATTCTCAAGATGCAAATGGAGGTTGGCATGAACACCGAAATGCGGCTGGACATGGCGACAACCTCACTGCACTCGATTGACACGGAGAGTAAGGTGCGGATCATGATGGGCGGCGGCAACGCGCCCGCCGGAGAACCGAAACCCCAGGCGTTCGAAACCACAATTTGGCTGAAGATGAAAGTCCGCGCGCTGCCGTAAGACTACTGCTCTTCGGGGAAGAACACGTCGTCAATGTGGTCGGTGAGGCCGCGCGCGATATCGCTGGCCATGCCGTCGGCGTACGCTTGCAGAATCCCATCGGGGTCACTCTCGGCGAGGCGTTGAAGTCCGGCGAGCACCGCGTCTTTGGCCTCCGGCATCCACTCCACTAGGTGGAAACTCGCGTGGATCGCGCTGCGACGCGCGAACTTGCTTGGCGCCTCAAAGCATTCGAGCAACACCGCCGCGCTCGCCTCGGTGCAGATGTGTCCGCCCAGCACGACGCCCGCCTTGTAAATCGTCCGGGCGTAGTCCTCGGGCGCTTCCCACATCAGGTTACGGATCGCCTCGATGGCGGCGGCTTGCGCCTCGACCGAGGGGAAGTAGCTAGACAGGTCCTCAAACAGGTCAAGAACCGCCCACTGCGCGGCCCGACGATGCGGATGCGAGGTGTCGCTGAGCACGGCCACCAAGGTCGGCCCGAAGACCGCCGTGCTGGCGTGGGATTCAATCTCGACGCACGCCTGATGCGAGATATCGCGATCGGCGGCGTAGAGCAGCCGCACCAACCCGACCGGCGACAATGTAGAAATGCGCTCGGTGTAACGACCGGGCAAGCCGAGCAGCGTGGCCAACTCGCGTTGCCGACGGAACAGCGGCTTGACGCCTTCGGCTAGCTTTTTCAGCACCTTCTCGGCGCTGTCGGCGCGAGCATCGTTGCCAAAGTCGGGCATCTGTCCGAACACCCCGTTGCGGGTGTAGGCCAGTCGCACCGCATGTCGCTCGCCTTCGATCTCCAGGTCGAGCGTCTCGGTCCACTCGCTTGCCTGCACGTGATAGTCGACCGCCACCGAATGCGGTGGCCAGTGAAACGCCGAGCGATTCGCTGGCTTGAGCGCCGGGCCGGAAATCACCCCCGCCGAGAACTTTTGGAACTCGGCGAGCAGCTCAAGCGCGGTGATTTCGTACTGTCCCAACGGCATGGTTGTGGTTTAGTTCTTGCCTCCAAGCAGGGCCGCCAGATCGAGTCCGCCGCCGCCTCCACCCCCTTCAACGCCCGTGACACGCGTTCGGTTGAGGAATAGCGTGATGACTTCGGCCAGATGCTCGGCGTGGAGCTTGCTGACGCCGCTGGCCTTGGCCGCGTAGGTCATGCAGCTCTTGCGCACGCCCTTGAGGTTGGCTAGGGCCACCAGTTGGGCGTCGTCGCGCACCGCGCCTTCCACGCCGCCAGCTTGATCCAGCAGCGCGATGACGTAGTTGCGCTGGAGATCGCGGCGCAGCGGGCGAATCGCGGCGGTGCCGGCGAACTCGCTCATCACGGCGTTGTTAATCGCCGCGTAATGCTCGTCCACGGTGTAGGCACCGGTCTTCGTTTTGAACTCGTTTTCGATGATGCGGCTGATGCGTCCCGCGTTCATCAGCGAACCCAACACCTGCTGCTGCATCATCGCAAAGAGTGAGCGGAACGTCGCCGTTCCGGCCCCCGCGTCGGCGTTAAAGTCCTCGGCGAAAGAATTCAGCACCGAGTCCGGCAGATCGCCAAACGAGGCGTTGAGCACCGAAGTCGCCAGGCGCAAGCCTTGGCGCTGCTCAGCGGCCGGAATGGGCGTCAGGTTCGCAAGTTGCCCAACGTCACCCGCGTAGGTGCGGCTAGCGCGAAGGCCACCGATAAAGCGGCTTGCGCGACTCGCTTGGCCGACGATCTGCGTGAGCGCCGTAGAAATCAGCTTGTTGCGCTTGGCGTAGCTTTCACCTGGCTTTGGCAGATTCTTGATCGCCCAGTTCATGGTGTTTCGGGCGACGCGCATTGTGGTTTCGTTGTAGGCCAGCGGGTCCTTGCCCGAGTCCCAACGCTGCACGGTTGGGTCGAATCGGTCGGCGTCCTCGTCGGTCATAAAGCGCAAGCCCGGCTTGCCGCCATCCTTCGCGATTTGACTGAGGGCAAAGCGCTCGCCGTCCGGCGTGTCGGCCTTGATGTCCGAGTAACCGTAGCGAATCGCGTGCATGTCGTAGGCCCCGATGCCCGGGTTGATGAGCACGCCGCGACCGTTGAGAACGGCCACCATGTTGATGTCGATGTAGTCCATCACGCTGCTGGCGAAGCCTTCGCGGCGCACCAGGGCCTCGTCGCCGCACTGAGCGGTGGTGAGGTTGGTGGAGGCGGCAAAGTTGTGGCGCAGACCCAGAGTGTGGCCGAATTCGTGAGCGACCGTGTCTTGAATGTAGTCCTCGATGAGCTTTTGCTTCGAGATGCCCGCCATGCCTCGCGCGTTGATCGCGCTGAGATTGTAGTTCAGCCGGGCCATGCGTTCGCGGCCATAACCGCACTGATCATGGTGCCAACCGTTCTTGGTCAGCTGAGCCTCGGCCAAACCGGCGAGCGGCGAGATGCCCGGATTCTGGAGCATCTTCTCGGCGGCCTCGGATTGGCCGGGAACGGCATCGCTAATGGACTGCCGGAACAGCTTCATCATGAGGCCGGGGCTGGTCGGCAGCACTGTGCGATAGAAGTCATCCACGCCCACTGCAAACGTGCCATCCACGTTGATCGCGGCGTTCATGATTTCGCCGGTCATGGGGTCGGAGCGGAACAGGGCAATCGCGCCGTCACCTTCCGAGGTCACCGTCCAGCGGATGACGTTGTTGCGGCCATCGGCGTGGTCGTAATCCTTGCCCGCCGGAGCGTCCTTCACGACGATGGCGTTCTTGTAACCAATCTTTTCGAAGGCGCGGTTCCAATCGAGCATTCCGCGGCGGAAGCATTCGCGATAGTTGGTCGGAATGGATGTATCAAGTACCCAGGTGATCGGCTTCACCGGCTCGCTCAGGGCCGCATTCGGGTCCTTCTTTTGCAGGTTCCAGCGATTGATGTACTTGACCATGCGGTCGTCACGGTAGTAGCGCTCAAAGCTAAAGTGGTCGTTGGTGAAGTAACCCACGCGTGGATCGCCAAGGCGCGGCCGGTAGGTGCTCTTCTCATCGCGGAAGTACATGCTGTACGTGATCTTGAAGTTAATCGAGCGCGAGTCTTCTTGGTGCGTGCCGCCGCCCGCCATGCCGAGGAGAGCCAGGAGTGGGTTGGCTTGGCCGCCTTCTTGGGCAGTGTAGAAGTGGTCCATGCGCAGGCTCAGCACGTCCGGCGAGCCCGTGACCTTGTCCACGCGAGTCTTCTCGCGGTCAGGAGTGACCATCATGCCGCCTTGCGAAAGCGACTTAGTGAGGCTGAAAAGGTCGCCGCTGAAGAGGCCGGTCACGTTGATAAGCAGCAGCTTCTTTTCGGGGTGCGTTTGCTCAATGCGGAAGTCTTGGTAGAACGCCTCGGGGAAAGTGCGCTTGATCGCTTCCAGGTTCGGATCGTCCTGCTGCCAGCGAAACTTCGTGTTCGGGCGGATCATCCACACGCGGTCTTCCTGCTGCTTTTCCAGCCGGAACATGTCCACCGTGCTGAAGTTCTCGCCGGTTGGCAAGGCCAGCGGCAGGCCCTGCTGCTGGTTCACCGAGAAGCCTGTGTTCCACGCGCCTTGCAGGAAGAACAGCTTGCCGAGTTTCGACTCGGGAATCTCCATCAGGATGTCCTTCTTGCGAATGTAGAGCGTCACCGGCCCTTCGGTTTTCGGAAGGTCCTTAATCGCCTTGTCGTATTCGACAATCTTGGGGTCCGGCTTGGGCGGATCGTCTTTTTTGATTTCAGCCGTTTGCGCCAGGGCGGCAGCGGAGAGGAGGGCCAACAAGGCCAGCGAGGAAAGCCGAAGCGATCGCATAAGTATTGGGTACTTTACCCGCCGATCAAACGAGGGTGGCCTGCTGGATCAGCAGTTCCATGTTTTCCGAAGGCGAGTTTGACGCTTCCACCATGCCCTTGCTTCGGGCATCGGCGTCGGAGAGCAGGTTCATCAGTTGCACAATCTGAGGCAACGTGAGCTTGCGCGAGGCTTCCATCACCGGGCGTCGCTGCCAATCGGTGAGTGTGTTGAAGTTCGGCTTTTCGGGGAAGTCGGCGGCGCACTTGTCACCGAAATCGTGCAGGCAACGGGCTTGGTAAATCAGGCGGACCTGCCGCAGCATGGTGGGCAAGATCGAGCCGATCATCGCGTCGCCGACCTTTTGCGCACCGCTCATGAGCACCGCAAGTTGGCGCATCGCCTCCGCCGGGTTGCGCGCGACGATCGCGTCGGTGAGCTTGTAGACGTTGTACTCGCGCGAGGCCGTGACCACCTTCTGCACGTCTTGCTCGGTGATCGCGGCGGCCGAACCCACATACAGTTCGAGCTTGTCGAGTTCCTCCAGCGCGCTGCTGTAGCTTCCGCCGACCATGTCGATCATGATTCGGGCCGCACCCGGCGATAGCTTTTTGCCGCGCCGATCGGCCTCGACACGGATCTCATCCACCGCCTTTTTGGGGTCCACCTTGAAGCTGAGGACCAAGCCGCCGGCGGCCTTAACCAGCTTTTCCAGGGCGGACTTATTCTTGTTGTGGCGCTCGTTGGCTTCCTCGTCGGCAACCAAGATCAGCCGCGCCGATTCGGGCAAGGCGGCCAGTTGAGCCTTGAGCGAGTCCGCTTCGTCGAGGTCCTCGCGCAGCACGTTGCGCAGCACCGCCACCCGGGTGGAACTGAGGAACGGCGTCGTGCCCGCCGCGCCAATTGTATTGCGCAGGGACTGGCCATCGGAGATCAGGGTCTCGCGGTCAAACTCATCGCCCTCGGCTTCGTGAATCGCCACGATCCCGCGCAGGGCTTGGAGCCGCATGGTGGGCTCGTCGCCGGTTAAAAGGACGACGCGCTGCTGGGCGGCATGGGCGATTTCGTTTTTCAAAGAGAGTCCTGCGGGCGCAGAGTCCGCCGAAGCGTTTGCACCCTAGATTCTATCTCTTTCACCACTTCATCCGGCGGTCCGGCCGGGGAAAAGAGGTGCCGTGTGAACATCTGCGCCAGCTGCTCGGCCTCGGCTCGACCTTCGCCCAGCCGATGCTTCACGCGGGAGAGATATTCCAGCGGGGTTTCGGCAAGCAGACAGGGGCGCTGCGTGACCTTTTCGACCTTGGCCAAGAAGCTGCGGTAGTGAACGCCAAGCTGCGATTGCGTGGTCCGTTCGGCCAGCTTGCGGCGATCGGTGCGGAGCGCAAAGCCAATCGCGATGAGCCCGGCGATGCCAACCGCGATGATCGTGCCTTGCACGATTCGATCCAGCAGTTCTCGGTTGGTCTTTGTGCCGCCCTCGGCGGGCGTCACGTCGCGGGCACCTTCGGTGGCATCGAAAATCACCCACCCGACATTCTCAAAGTACACCTCGCACCAGACGTGGGCTTCTTTGTCGGTGGCGGTGACAAACCCATATTCGTCGGGTTTGTCGTCGGCTAAAAAGCCGCCCGACATCCGCGCGTGAAGCCCGGCTTTGCGGGCGAGCAACGTCATGGAACTGGCGAAGAGGTCGCAATAGCCTTCCTTGCTGTTGGTCAGGAAGTACGCCACTACGTCCACGTCCTGCGGCGGAGCCTCAACCTTGAGGTTATAGTTACACCGCCGCGCAATCCACCGGGCGATGGCTTGCGCTTTTTCGTAGTCGGTCGAAGCGCCCTCGGTCGCCTCCCAGAGCATGGGGTTGAGCCAAGTGCGGTCGCCGACTTCGGTGAGCGGCAGCATGCCGCGATATTCGGGCGGCGGCACCGACCGGCCCGGCTGCATATCGGGCGGGGCGAACAGCGATTGTCCGCTCATTTTGGGATCGGCGCCGAACTGCTGTAGAATCGCGAGATCGGGCGTCACCCGGAACGTGTGCTTCCGGGTGTCCATGCGAACGACGGTTCCCGGAGTCGGGAGCGACGTGCCCCCGTTGTAGCTTAAACCCAGCCGCACGCGTTTGACCGTAAACGGCACTTCGCGGTGGTTAGGGTAGGTCTCTTTGAGCTCCTCCTGAGAAAACGGCACGAGCGTGGCGTTGCGATTCGCCAACGAATTTCGCCAAGACCGACCGGTGTAGCGATCATACGATTCGGTGCGCCAGTAGCTCGAAGCTTCGCAACTAAACTTGAACAGGGGAAAACCGGCCTGGCTTGGCGGGCCGTTGCCTAGCCTCAAACTCCCGTCGGGGTTCGAGTTTCCTCCGAGCATAGGGCGCTGCTGCGGCCGCGAAGGCAGATTAAACGCGACCCGTCCGGCGACCGATTGCACCGAATACTGGACCAGCGGCGCTCCGAGCAAGCTGAGCACCACGATAATCAGCGCGGAGGTGAGGGCCCAACCGGTGCCCGCCATCCATCGCCACGCCCCGGTGGCAAACGCGCGCTCCCAGAGCTTTTGCTGATCGCCCATTTCCTCGCGGTCCGAACTCAGGGCGAAACTGGCTTCCGCGCGCCGGAGCATGGATCGGGCATGAACCCGGAAGAACAGGCTCGACATGCAGAGCAGGAACGCGAAGAATACGTACGGCGTGGCCTTGTAATCGAACGCGCCGACCAAGCCGAAGGCGGCGATACACGGCACGGCATGGAACGCCATCGTCGTGTCGCGCCACGTCACCAATTGGCCGACGCATATGAGCCACGACAGGAAGCTCATCATCACGATTTGGAACGGGAAGCCATCGTCGGGCAGCACTTCGTTGAGCAGCCGGATGTTGAAGATAATCACCGCCGCCAGCGCGCAGTAAAGGGCCCAGTCGTACGATTCGATCTTGCGGTCTTTGGCGAGTTTGCCGAGCCCAAAGCCAAGCACCCCGCACACCAGGGCGATCGGCAAGAAAAACCAACTGATGCCGGGGCGACCGATGGAGTTGCCGCTGACAAAGCAGATACACATGGCCGCGATCAGGGTCAGCAGGTGATCGACCCACGTGACTTGGCGGTCAACTCGTCGCATACACTCCTCGGGCGCGGTGCGCCTCCACTTGACGTTGGAATTCGACCACGGCCGGCATAAGGTGAACCTTCGCGCCCGCGCTTTCAAGCTGGGTTAGATACTCGGTCGAACTCGCGGCTTGGCCTTTGCGCGGCGGCGAATAGTCCTGCGCATCATAGAGAAGGCACACCCATTCGTTATCCCGGTGACGAGCGATGAGGTCGGGCAGGCCCGGCTCAGCGACGCTCAAAAACAGATAAACCGACCCCTGACCCTGCCACAGCGAGCGCGAATCAGCGAGTTCCTCGGCGAGCCCAAAAGTCTGGTCGGGATTGATGTGGGTGAGGACTTGATCCACCTGCTGACGGCGCTCGTCCCAACCCGGATTGCCCTGGGTTTGACCGCCGGGCAGGCTCGGAAAGTCCACGCTCGCGCCCATTTTGATGAACTGCTCGGCCAGGTACTTAATGTGGCCGCAAGCGACCTCAAACGAGGTGAGGCCGTTGTGCGCCAAATCGCTTTCGGGCAAGCGCTGAATGAAGATGAGTGCGGCGAGCCCTGCGCCCGACTCGAACTCCTTGACCATGAGGTTGCGCGAACGCGCGCTGCTGGTCCAGTGAACGTAGCGCTGGGGGTCGCCCGGAACGTATTCGCGGATGCCGCGCGGTTCGAGGCCGGAGCCTCGGAATCGGCCTGATTCGGCCTCGCTGGTGCCGACGCCGCCTGAGGGACGCAAGTCGATGTTGACAGGGAGCGGCGCGGGATAAACCAGCAGTTGAGCCTGCTCGGCTTCATACACTTTGCTTTTCGTGACCAGCCCCAAGGTGTCGGTTCCGTTGACTTCGACCTCGCTCCACGTAAATACGCCGCGTCGCAAGGGCCGGAAACTGTATCGCGTTTGGATGGGCTGGTCGTATGCGGGCGCAATCGGCAAACTCCACGTCCGCTGACTAAACCGCAGACGCGCCGGAAGTTTGTCGTAAACCTGAATCAGAGGCCGTTTGATCCGGCGCTCGCTCCGGACGATGAGGCTGACCGTGACGACTTCGCCGAAGTTGACCGCCGGCGGCGAGATGCGCTGAATCTGCAGTCCGCGCACCGAAAGATACGCCTGAAATGCGCACGCGGCGATTGTGGCCGCCATCGCCGTCGCCATGTAAAACAGCGCCGGCGAGTTGATCAAAATCGCCATCACCAGCAGGAAAAGGGCTGATGTCGTGAGGACGAGGCGGGCGAGACGCCGAACCATGGCTTAGGGGATGGGCACCGTCACCGAGTTCAAAATCTGGCGAATGATTTCCTGATTCGTGGTCCCACGGGCGCGCACTTCACCACGCGCCATCACGCGGTGAGAGAGCGTCAGCGGCGCGACGGCCTTCACGTGGTCGGGCGTGACCCACTCGTCGCCACTCATCGCCGCCTTGGCCTGGGCGGCTCGCATCATGTAGAGCGAACCGCGCGGACTCGCGCCGAGCGTGAGCAGGGCGTGCTCGCGGGTTTCGTGAACGATGCTCACGATGTACTCGCGAATCGCGTCACTCACCCCAATCTCGCGCACAGCGGTTTGCGCCGACACCAGTTGATCGAGCGTGATCGCCGGGACCACCGAGTCAATCACATCGTCGGTCTGGCGGCTAAGCAGCATGTCCGCCTCGATGTCGCGACCGGGGTAACCCAGGCTAAGGCGAGCAAAAAATCGGTCGAGTTGAGCTTCGGGCAGCGGGTAAGTACCGGTCATCTCGATGTTGTTTTGGGTCGCAATGACAAAGCATGGCTTCGGCAGCGGATGGGTTTCACCATCCACCGAGACCTGCCGTTCTTCCATCGCTTCGAGCAAGGCGCTTTGGGTTTTTGGCGTCGCCCGATTGATTTCGTCGATCAGAATGACGTTGGCGAAGAGCGGGCCGGGGCGAAACTCGAACCGCTGCTCGTTTTGAAGATAAATCGCGGCGCCGGTCACGTCGGCGGGGAGCATGTCGGGCGTGAACTGCGCTCGCTTAAAGATGCCGCCAATAGCGCGGGCAAGAGCCTTGGCCAGGGTTGTTTTCCCGACGCCGGGAATGTCCTCCAGCAACACGTGCCCATTGCAGAGAAGGCACAGCACAGCGTCGCTAATGACCTCGCGTTTGCCCAGCACGGCCTTTCCGACCTCGTTGATCAGGGCTTCGCTCAGCCCCTTGATTTCCTGCACCTGCGACATGACTCCGATCATTCTAGTTCATCAACGAGAGTTGAGGCGGCATCGGTTCATCCGTCGAGCCCAAAAAACAGAAGTCGGCCCATGGAGGTGGACCGACTGAGGATGCTGAGTTTTCTGTTGTCTGGTTCTGGCGAACCAGTTCCGAGTATTTGTCGCCGATGGCCGGGCCAGGGTTCCCGGCTTTTCCCCATAATGAATCCATGCGCAAACTCGCTTCGGTTTTCTTGTTGCTGGTTTCCTTCGCCGTTGGGTTCGCCAAGGATTCGCTGCACGTGTATGTCTTCCTCAAGGACACCTGCCCGCACACGGCGGCCGCGCTCCCGGCTCTGCGCCAACTTTCAACCGATTTGAAGGGGAAAGGCGCCCTGATGGCCTTCATCACGGTGCCGACGAAGGACGTGGAAGCCACCCAAAAGAAACTGAAAACCAACTTCACATTGATGGCCGATCCCGACGCCACGCGCAGTCGCCAACTCGGTGGGAAGCACAGCCTGGACGTGCTGATTGTGCAAGGAAAAGACCGCGTGAAGTTCGAAGGCTTCGGGCCAAAAGTCCTAGCCGAGCTCACCAAGCGCACGGGCGTGAAGTTCACGAGCAAGGTCTATCCGGCCAAGCGCATGTCGGGTTGCGGGCTCTAGGTCAATTTTTCGGAATCAGTTAGCCTGCGTTGAACGTACTTCGTTACGGTACATCCGCATGAAGCAACTCTCCGTACTCGCCCTCGTTTTCGCCTCCGCGGCGGTTTTCGCGCAAACCGCCAAGCCGATGGGACTGTCGGCTCGCGCTGGCTTTTTCTTCCCGACCGCTCAACGCGCCAAGCAAGCCGGCAAAACCTGGTTTGGCTTCGGTGTTGACTACAAGCTCGGCGATCTGAAGTTCGCCAGCGAGACCGGCCAAGCCGCGAGCTACGGCATCTCGGTGGACTTCACCAGCAAGAACGACTTCCGCCAAACGCCGATCGTCGGCTACTACCGCGCTAGCCTGCAAGACAACATCTACTACGTGGTCGGCGCGGGTCTGAACTTCACCCAAGAACTTTCGGGCGGCTCCACTCCGTCGCGAGATAACAAGACTGGAATTGCTTACCAAGTCGGCCTCGGCATGGACCTCAAGGGTCAGTCGTTGCCGCTGTTCATCGAAGCCAAGTACATGGGTAGCTCGCGCAGCAAACTCAATGGTCTGGGCTTCTTCGGCGGTATCCGGTTCTAGCATAACGACCGGTTCTACGGAACTCAAAGGAGAAACTGAACAATCGGAAATGTTGTTCGTTTCTCCTTTTGTATGGAAGCGGTCTACGGACTCCAAGCATTGAACGTGACGCCAAAACTCGACGCGGAAACAGAAGCAAGACTCGTCGAAAAGTGTCGACGTCAAAGTTACGAAGCATTCAGCCAACTGGTGGATGCGTACGAGTCGCGCGTCCTGGGCTTTGTCATTCGGTTGGTGCGCAACCGCGAGGAAGCCCTCGACATCACGCAGGAAGTCTTCATCCGCGCCTACCAGGCGTTCAACCGATTTGACGGTCGTTCGTCGCTACGCACGTGGCTGTTCCGCATCGCCCACAACTTGTGCGTCGATCGAGCTCGTCGCGAAGACCGTAACCCGGTCCGCGCTAGCCTCGACGCCAACTCGGCCAACACCGGTGAAACATGGGATGTGGCGGACACCCGCAACACCGCCGATCAAGAGGTGCTCGACGAAGAACTGCACACCATGGTCCGCAACGGCCTCGCCCGCATGAGCGATAAACTGCGCACCGTCATCGTCCTCCACGACCAGGAGGAAATGAGCTACGAGGAAATCGCCTCGACCGTCGGGATCCCCGTCGGCACCGTCAAGAGCCGCCTCTTTTTGGCTCGAAACTTTTTACAACAGTATCTTAAGGAATATTTAGAAGGAGCGACACGCTAATGAACGAGAAGGAGTTAATGGACAAGCTAGCAAGGGAGCTTCCGCTGACGGCAGCGGAAGAGGCCTGGCTTGATTCGCATTTGGCCGAGCAAACCACCTCGCCGGTGGGCGCGCTTCCGCAAGAAGAGCCCTCGCTGGCTTGGCGCAGTGAGCTGAATGAGCGACTATTGGCCTTGCAACCCAAACCCAAGCGACGACCTTGGTTCCTGGTCGGCGGACTCGCCTCTGGCGCCGCCGCGGCTGCCTTGGCCTGGGCGATGCTCGCCCCGACCACGAAGGTGATGGGGCCGGCCGGCTCCATCGAAGCCGACATGGTCGCCAGCCACGAGCTGCTTGTTCAACAAGCGAGCGCGGGCCTACTGGTAGACGACGGGGCTCAACCGGTCAACCAAGATGTGCTTGAATGGATGGAGAATCCGGACGATAGCCTTTAAGGAATCAAGATGAAAGTTTTCACCTGGAACCGCATTGGACTTGCCACGCTGGCGTTAGGCGCGATGTTGATCGTGCAAGCGCAGGGCGGGCCTGGTGGTCCGGGCGGTCCTGGTGGCCCAGGCGGCGGCCAACGTGGCCCCGGCATGCACATGCGCGGCCCCGAGTTTGAGGTCATTAAGAAGTACCTTGAGCTCGAGCAAAAGGCGCGGTATTCCGGCGTGCGTTACCAAGAAGTCATGACGCCCGACGGCTGGTTGCGCGGGTCCGAGAATGTGCTCGTGGATGGCGCGCGTCGCCGGGTGGAGTTCAACAAGGACAGCGACAAGTACGGCGAAGTCATTGTGGACAACGGCAAGCAGCGCATGCACTACTTTGCGGCCAGCAACGAGATTCACACGATGCCGCGCGTGCGCGACGAGTTTCGCCGCAAGATCGGCAACATGGGCGAAAAGCGCCAAGCGCCTCCGGGGATCAAAGTGATCACGAAAGATGGCGGCGCGATTGCCAACCGCAAGACCAAACTGGTCGCGGTGATGGATGATCGCGGCAACGCAATGCAAAAAATGTGGTTCGACCCCGCTTCGGGCGTGATGCTCAAGCGCGAGGGTTACGACTTTACCGGTCGCCGGATTTCGCTGATGGAGTTTCGCCGCATCAACTACGATGTCAAGCCCAGCGACGCCGACTTCACGATTCGCCGCGCCGGTGCCGTCATCGTGACGCCGCAAGCCTTGCTGGTTCGAGCGTCGAAGAAAGTCAATTTCCCCGCGCTTCTGCTGAGCGATGGTTCGCTGAGCTTGGAAAGCGCGATGATGCGCGATTTCCGCGGGCGCACCTCGATGATCAGCATGTACGGGAGCGGCCAGGGCCGACTCTCACTGATGGTGGTCAAGGGCGCGCTGAGCGATGATCGCCTCGAAAACGCGGGCCGTCGTGGTCCCGGTGGGCCGGGCGCCATTCACAAATGGCAGTACGGCGAATACTCATGCGTGCTCATGGGACCGTTCGATAAGTCCAAATTGCAAACCCTCGCCCGCAGTTTGATTGTGGTCCGCAAGTGACTTTGGCCCCGCTGGGCACCGAATATGGGCTCTGACCCGTTATAATTGGAGTAAGTGGCTCGCCCAGCAAAAGCCCGGGTTCAACCCGCGAATAAGAAGGCCGTCAAGGTCAAGTCTTCCCGCAAGCGCAAATGGAAAATTTTCGGTGCCACCGTGTTCTGTTTGTTCGGGGTCAGCATGGCCGCGGGTTACGTGTGGTGGACCGGCAAACTCAACGAAGCGCAAACTAAGCTCCCGCGGCTTGAGGTTTATCGCTCGGTTCTGAGTAGCGCGCCCAGCCAAATTCTCAGCGCCGACAGTCGCCCCGTTGTGCTGTGGGAAATCGCCGCCGAAAAGCGACTCCCGGTGAAGTTCGACGACATACCAAAGCGCGTGATTCAAGCCACGCTCGCCGCCGAGGATAAACGCTTTTACGAGCACGGCGGGATTGATACCTGGTCGGTGTTCCGCGTGCTGGTCACCAACGCCAAGGCGGGCAGCATTAAGGGCGGTGGTTCGACTATCACCATGCAACTGGCCAAGCGGGTCTATACCGACTCGGCGCAGACATTCCAGCGCAAGATTGACGACGCTGCCATGGCGATTCAGATCGAGCGGCATTATTCCAAGAACACGATCCTGGAAATGTATCTCAACCAGGTCTATTACGGCAACCAAGCCTACGGGATTGCCAAGGCCGCCGACACTTACTTCGGCAAGAAACTCGACCAGTTGACCTGGGGGCAGGCCGCCGCGCTCGCCCGGTGTGTGCAACGTCCGAGCCGCATCAACCCGATTACCGACGTCAACGCCGCGACCGAGGCTCGTAACGATGTTCTCCGCACCATGAAGGAGGAGAACATGATCACCAGCGCCGAGTACGACACGGCGATCAAGGAAGACCTGAGCAAGCAGGTTGTCGCGCAGGGCAGTCGAACATCCCAGCGCAAGAAGAAGGCGCCTTATTTTGTGGACTACGTGCTCGACGAGATCAATCGTCGCATGCCGGAAATTGACCTCTCGCAAGGCGGATACCGCATTCAAACCACGCTCAACTACGATATGCAACTTGTCGCTGAGCGCGAAGTTCGCAAGCTGGTCGATGATTACCGCAGCGTCAATACCGGAGCGTTTTTGCTCACCGATCGCGAAGGCCGCGTGCAGGCGATGGTCGGCGGCGTCGATTACGAGCGCAATCAGTTTAATTTCATCGCTAATGGTAAGCGTCAGCCGGGCTCTTCGTTCAAGCCTTTTATCTATGCGATCGCCTTTGACACCGGAGCAATCGGGCCGCACTCCTCGCTGAGCAACGAGCCCCCGCAAGACATCTTCGACCCGGGCACCGGTCGCAAGTGGGAACCCAAGAACTCCGACGGCACGGTGGGCGGTTCGATGGACGTTTACAACGCGTTCATTTTCAGCAAGAACTTGCCGGCCATTGATACCTTGCGAATGCTTGGGCCGCGCCGCTTTACCCAGCGCGCGCCTTCGGCGTTTGGCTTTGTCAGCGACCTACCGGCGGTGCCTTCGCTCGCGCTCGGCACAGCGGAAGTCACGCCGATGGAGCTGGCCGGCGCTTATAGCGTTTTCCAAAATGAAGGCGAGCGCCGACCCGCTTACGGCATCGTCAGCATCGAAGGCCCCGATGGCCGGACGCTCAAGTCGTTTGTGCCCGATCCGCAAGTCAGCGGCCTGCGCAAGACGACGCTTGAGTTCATGGATTACCTCCTGCGCGGCGTCATCAACGAGGGTACGGCCACGCGGGGTCGGGATATTCGCAACGCCCGCGGCAAAACCGGAACCACCAACGACAACCGCGATGCGTGGTTCTGCGGTTACTCGGATGAGCTGCTCGGCATCGGCTGGATTAGCGGCGAAACCAAAGATACTAAGGGCCGCTGGATTTACCCCGAAATGAACCGGACCGTGTTTGGTGGCACCGTCACGATTCAGATGTGGCGAGGCATTATGAAGGAGTGCCAGCGCATGGTCAGCGAAGAGCGCTCGCCGCGGCCAAGCTACTCGTTCTGGAGCCAAGATTCGCCCAACAGCACCAACCGTCGCAAGCGGCGCGATGAGACCGAACGCACCGCCGACGTGCAAGAGCCTGATGTTGAGCCGGGTCCGGATGGCGACATCACTCCGATCGAGCCCGACGATCCCCAGCCGGAGCCCAACGCGACTCCAGCGACCAACAATCGCGACACCGATCGCGATCGAGATCGGGACCGCGATCGCGACCGTCCGCGACCCGAGCGAACCACTCCGGAAGAGGGCGGCGGTGGCTACGAAACGGTTTACATTTGCCCCGACAGTGGGCTGCTGGCTTCCAGCAGTTGCCCCGAGCAGCGGCCCATGCGCTATCGGCGCGGCGAGGGCCCCAAGCGCTATTGCCGTAAGGATCACGCCGGGGGCCACTAGCCTTGTCGGTGATTCACGAGGAGCGCGGCGACTCCATCTCGGGCCGCACCGCGATTCTGCCGAGCCTGCTCACCCTGGGGCTGGTCGGCCTGTTTTTCCGGTTTTGGTACTTCCAGGTCGCCACGGCGGATGAGTTGATCGCCGAGGCCAAGCGGTCTCGCACGACCGATATTAAGCAACTCGCGCCGCGCGGCATGATCGTGGATCGGCGGGGAACCCTCATCGCGGGTGTGCGCCGCGAGGTGGTGGTGGTCGCCACGCCCAAGTTTGCGCTCGCCAGCAAGAAGTATCAGGCGCAAGTCGCGGCGCTCATTGGGCTCTCAACCGACAAACTGGTCAAGCAGATTGAGCGCGAGAAGTGGCGTCCCTACGTGGAAACCCCGATCAAGGCCGAGGTCACTTTGGCCGCCGCCACCAAGATCGAGGAGTGGGGCAATGTTGACGCAGACTTTCGCAGCGCGTTTCGCGTGGATTGGATGCCAATGCGATACTACAAGAACGCGGAGACGCTCGGGCACGTGCTTGGTTATGTTCAATCGCCGAACGCCGAGGATGTCAAGCGAATCCGCGAAGAAGGCAAAGAGCCAGCCATGTTCGTCGGCAAAACCGGCGTCGAGAAGAGCTACGAGGCATTTCTCATGGGGCTGCCCGGCAAGGAAACCCTGGAAGTAGATTCTAAGCGGCGGCCGGTGCGCAGCATCGGCGTGGATAGCCCGACTCCGGGCGCAAAGCTGGAACTCACGATTGACGACGAGCTCCAAAAGTTCGCCTATGATCGGCTGGGGCCGCTGACCGGAGCGGTCGTGGCGATCGAACCGAGCACCGGCGAGATTCTGTGCCTGGTGAGCAAGCCGTCCTACGACGCGTCGCTCTTTCTTGGCGGAATTAGCGCCGCCGAATACGACGCGATCACCAGTGACCCTCGCAAACCGTTGTTCAACCGCGCGCTCCAAGCTGCCTATGCGCCGGGTTCGACATTCAAAATTGTGACCGCGATCGCGGCTCAACTCGCCGGGAAATTCTCCACTGGCACGACCGCGTTCTGCGCCGGTGGCTACTTCTTCGGCGGCAAAGGGCGCCCGATCAAGTGCCTCGGGCATCACGGCAGCATCTCGTTCCACAACGCGTTCGTCAAGAGCTGCAACACGTTCTTTATCAACCTGGGCTACAACATTGCGGGCAAGGCGCATCTGCGCGAGGCTTGCAAGTTGGTGGGACTCGGCGAAAAGCCGGGCCTCGACATTGGCGGCGACGGCCGTGGAACGGTGCCGACCGCGGATTTCATCACGCGCTACCGCGGCGAGGACCGCATGATGGGCGGTGAAATCGCCAACTTTAGCATCGGGCAAGGCGAGGTCTCGACGACGCCGCTGCAGATGGCGCAGGTCGCGGCGTTTGTCGCCAACCGGGGCCGCAGCTACCGCCCGCACCTGGTGCGCACGGTCTTCGATCCGGATAGCGGCAAGCAGCCGACCCGGATTCAACCGGAGCTCTTGCACAAACTCGATGCGCCTCCGCAGTTTTGGGATGCGCTTTTGGGCGCGATGGAAGGCGTCGTTTCGTATGGCACTGCGGCCCGATCCAAGGTGCCGGGCGTGCGGATTGGCGGTAAAACCGGGAGCGCGGAAGTGCGCGGTCAGCACCTCACCAACTCGTGGTTTGTCGGCATTGGGCCAATGGATAAGCCCGGCATCGTGGTGGCAATTTTGGCCGAGCGCGCGGGTCACGGCAGCGAAGCGGCGGCACCCATCGGCACTGCCGTGATCAAGAAGTACCTCGATATCAAGGCGGGTAAAAAGCCCGTGCCGCCCTCAGCGCAGGTTCAACTTACTCAAAATTGATTCGCCCTTCTCAATGTCGGCGGTGAGTTTGGTGGCGGCTTCGGTGGGGTCAACTCCGCTGATCAAAGGCAGCAACGGCTGCAACTCGCGCAGCTTCTTCACCGCCTCGGGAAGCGTTTCCCCGGCGTAGCCTGTCTGCGCGGCAAACTCCGCGGGCATCGCGATGATTTGTGGCCAGGTTGTTTGCCAATACTGGAAATAGATCGCCGCCGCCTTGCGCTTGTATTCCTCGTTCGGGGCTATCTCGTTCTCCCGCAAGAGCATCCCCGCGAGGTCGGTGACAATGAGGTCGGGCAGCGATCGAACTTGGCCATAGGGCGAGTCGTACGCGGCCAACGCTTCCTGGAGGATCGCACGGCGCGCCGGCTCCTTGTCTTCGGCGCGATAGATTTCGTACAGGAGCGCCAGCACTTGCGGGTCGCCCGGCTCCAGGCGACGAGCGGCCAGCAGGCTCGGCAAAGCGAGGTCCAGTTCGCCCGCCGCCAGGTCAAACGCGGCGAGTCTGCGGAGGTTTTTGGCGGACGGCGCGGCATCGGCGGCCGCCTTCAGCATCGCCCGGCGATCGGTCGCGGAACTCGCCAGCAGGGCCTGGGCGGCGAAATTTGCGCCTTCCGGAATCGGGGCGCTCGCCAGCGCCGAGGCGTTAGCGGATGCGCGGGCGTGCTCGCTCCACCCAAAGTACAGAAGCCCGAGCATGGGGAACGTCGCCGCGATGAGCACCGCCGAGTAGCGCATGGTTTTGGGCAGGATCTCCGGCGCGGAACTGTCCGCCGAAAGCTGGGTGGCGACCGCGACCAGACAGGCGAAAATGACGCCGTAGCCAAAGTGATAGAACTGGCTGTCGAGCAGGTTGTTGGCGAGCCCGGCGATCAGCGCGGCGGCGATTGATGCCGAAAGCACGCTGGCTTCGGGCCGCGCGGCATGCTGATTGCGCAGCACCTGCCACAGGCTGAGCCCGATCACGCCGAGCAGCAAAATCGGCGCGAGCCAAGATGATTCTGCGGCGAGTTGCAGAAAGCTGTTGTGCGCGAGCGTGGTCTTGGTCACGCGTCCCGGCTCGCCCGAATAGTGCTGAAACGTCATCGGGCCGGTGCCCATGGCGTGCCACTTGCTCAGGTCCAGCGCGGTCTTCCACAGGTTCACGCGGAACGTCATGGATTGGTTTTGGGTGGCCGCGATGTTGCCCAGTCGGCTCGCGGCACCGGCCGAAGCCACGCCCGGCGCGGCGGCGGTGCGACCTTGCAGCCACGTCATGCCAACGATCAGAGTGGCGATCACCGCCGCAACGGCCAGCACCTTTCCCTGACGGCGAAGAGCCATCGCGAGGCCAAACACGGCAACCCCAACCATCGCGCAGAGCAACGCGCCGCGACTTTGGGTGAGCACCAGGCCGAACCCGATGACCACCGCGATGAGCCCAAACGAGAGCCTCTGCGCGGGCTTTGGCGCGGTCGCGCTGAGGCCGATGGCGGGAAGCAGGCCGAGCACAAACATGCCGCCCAGGATGTTGGGGTTCATCCAGCCGGCCATAATCCGCCAACTCGGGTCAATCGCCTTCATCTGGCCGAACTCGCGGATGCCGAGCAGCGCGAGAACGGCGATCGCCCCGACGATCACTTGCGTGCAAAGGACTGGACCTCGGGTCCGTCCGAGGCAGGAGATCGCCCCGAGAAACGTGGCGCCGTACACGGTCCACTCCAGCACCGAAACGATGCTCGTCGAGAGAAACCGCGACGACAGGCACGAGAGAACCAAGACGCTCAGGAACCAGAATCCGGCAATGCTGACCTTGCCTGCGGGTAACACCACCACTCGACGCGTGAGCATGGTCACCAGCAACGATCCGCAAAGGAACACCGCCGCCAACGCATGCTGCCATATTGGCAGCTCGTTACTGGCGAACAGGGTTGGCAGCAGCCCCTCAGACATGGCGCGGATGGTGTCGAGCGCGATGGTGCCGCCCAGCAACACGCTGAGCGCGAGACCCACAAACAGCAGGACTTGCGCCACCGAAACCGAATCTAACCGCGTCGAAGTGCTCGTTTCCATTCTTGAACCTTATTTTTGAGGAGGAAGGTGCTCGCCCGGAGGCTCAGCGCGGTCGCCGCGCCAAACACCGCGAAGGGCCGCACCCAGCGCGGCAACTTACTCACCATGTGCTTGCGATAGTACAGCAGCATGCTGCGGTGGAACCGCCAGGTCATTGCCTTGGGCGCTTTGTCTGTGCTCCGCCCGATGAGGTGCGTAATCTCGGCCTCGGGGAAGTACACGACTTTGAGCCCGATATCCCAGCTTCGGCGGCAGATATCCACGTCTTCACAAAACATATAGAACTCGGGATCGAACTGGCCGAGGTGGGGAAGGGCAGTCTCGGTAATGAGGATCGCCGCGCCCGACACCCAGTCCACTTCGCACGTCGCCTTGTGATCCATGTCGCGCATTAGGTACTCCCGTGTAAATCGGTTGTTGGGGAATATCCGCCCGAGAAACGTGTTGCGGAACGCCGCCGCCACCGGGTTGGGGAACCGGCGGCAACTGTACTGCAGCGAGCCGTCGCCGTTGAGCAACTTTGGTCCGACCACGCCGACGTCGGGGCGGCTATCGGCAAACGCCACCAACTTGGCCAGCGCGCCTTCGTGCACCACGGTGTCGCTGTTCAGCGGGAACCAGTGCCGCCCCTGGATGTGTGACCTCGCGAGGTTGTGTCCGCCGGTGAAACCCAAATTTTGAGTTTGCTGAAGGCAGGTGAACTCCGGAAACTCGGCGCGGCACATGTCGCCGGAGCCATCTTCGGAGTTGTTCTCGACGACGATGACTTCGAACTTGGTTTCGCCAGTTCGCTCGCGCAAGCTGGCCAAACAACGACGGAGATCTTCCACCGCGTTCCAGCTACATATCGTGATGCTAAGGTCGAAATCCGGCATGGAATCCTCGGGCGCGCACGAACGCCCCAACCCAAATGACGACGCTCCACAGCGGCAAGAAGGCGCGCGCCACGCCGCGAGTGTGCTTTGAACAATAACGCAAAAGGCTGCGATGCGATTCCCAGATCATCGCTTTTCGCACTTGTCGCGTGGACATTCCGCCGTGATGACGGATGTGCGTGTCGGCGCAGTAGTACGCAAGCCAACCCGCGTTGCGCATCCTGCGCAGCAGATCGACCTCGTTAAAGAAGATCGGGAAGCTCTCGTCAAAGGGCTTCTTGGGGTCGGGTAACGCCTCGCGCCGGAACAGCAGGTAGGTGCCCATCGGCTGTTCGCACACCTGCGAGCGGGTGTAGTCGAAGTTGCTTTGTCGGTAGCGGTTTGGCAAGCGCAGGAGGTCGAGCGCGATCCCGCCCAGGGTAGGGAAGCCGCGCACGCTGCGCTGGGTTTCGCCGTCCGGCCCGATAAACCGGCAACTCACCACCCCCACCTTGGGTTGCTCATGCAGGGCTCTGAGCGTGACGTCAAGCGTGTCCGGTTGCAGCTCTGTATCCGGGTTCAGGGTCAAGAGCGTGTCGCCGCTGGCCACGGCAATAGCGAGGTTGTTGCCTTTTGCGTAACCGTGATTCGTGGTTTCGGCGAGGAGTCGCACCTCGGGAAACTCGGCTTGAACCATGCCCGCCGAGCCATCGGTACTGGCGTTGTCCACCAAAATCACCTCGGCGTCTGGCGCGTGTTCGCGGCACGAGGCCAGGCACGCGCGCAGGAGGTCGCAGGTGTTCCAGTTCACGATGAGGATGGAAATCATCGGGGGCTAAAGTGAGCGTGCCGAACTCGGGCGGGGGATTCCACTCGGGTTCGGCACGGTGTTGGTGATGAGGTCGCTTAGGCCTTTTCGGCGTCCTTCTCGATGAAGCCTTCGCTGAACTCGCCACCAAAGGCGCGCATCAGTTCTTCTTCCACAGCGCCCATCGTCACGGCTTCGCCGTCTTCTTGGACTTCGCCGTCTTCGTTGAGGGTGCCTTCGGTAAGGGCATCGCTCAGCGGGCGAGCTTCAAGGCAGACTTCGCTGAACTTTTGCATCACCAAGCGGATGGCGCGGATCGCGTCGTCGTTGCCGGGGATGACCACGTCGGCCATTTCCGGGTCGCAGTTGGTGTCAACAATCGCCACGATGGGGATGTTGAGCTTGCGAGCCTCGGCGACGGCGATGGCCTCTTTGTTGAGGTCCACCACGAGCATGCACGAGGGCATACCGGGCATGTTGCGGATGCCGTCGAGGTTCTTGCTGAGCTCGGCGCGTTCGGCCATGCGCATCAGCTGCTCCTTCTTGGGCAGGCGCTCGATGTAACCATCGTCCACCATGCGGTCAAGTTCCTTAAGGCGCGCGATGCGGCCCTGGATCGTCTTCCAGTTGGTCAGCGTGCCACCGAGCCATCGCTCGTTGACGTAGTACATGCCGCACTTCTTGGCCGATTCGGCGACGGCCGATTGGGCTTGCTTCTTGGTGCCGACGAAGAGAACGTTGCCGCCTTCTTCCACGCGTTCGCGAACGAACTGCAGGGCGTCCTCAAACAACTTGATGGTTTGGTGAAGGTCGATGATGTAAATGCCGTTGCGGGCGCCGTAGATGTATTGCTTCATCTTCGGGTTCCAGCGTCGGGTCTGGTGACCGAAGTGAACGCCGGCCTCCAGCAACTCCTTCATTGAAAGGGTAACTGCCATATTTTTTTCCTTTGGTTTTCCGTCAGAAAGTGGCGATGGATTTGTCCTCGAACTCCGGCGAACCGGGCACCACGAGGACCACCACTCCCTTGAGAGATACCCCTATTGTACCAGACACGCAAAAAATCGGAGCCTGGATTGCAGGCTCCGACTGATGTGGCCGGTGAGGCTTAGCGAAGTTCCGAGCAGATCGCGTCGGCGAAGTCGCTGAGCGTGGCCGAGCCACCGACGTCGTAGGTCTTAATTCCCTTGGCGAGCGTCGCCAGGAGCGCGCCCTCGATTTGGGCCTTCGCGTCGTTTTCCTTCAAGTGCTCAAGCATCAAAGTTGCCGAAAGCAACAGCGCGGTGGGGTTGACCTTGTTGAGGCCGGTGTACTTCGGCGCGGAGCCGTGAACGGCTTCAAAGAGTGCGCAGCCTTCGCCGTAGTTGGCACCCGGCGCGACGCCGAGACCGCCCATCATGCCGGCGGCGAGGTCGCTCACGATATCGCCATAGAGGTTGAGGGTGACCAACACGTCGTACTGGTTCCAACGGGTCACCAGTTGCATGCACTGGTTGTCCACGATGTTGTCCCAAGCTTCAATCTGCGGATACTCTTCCTTGATGCGGTTGAAGGTCTTGAGGAACAGGCCGTCGGCCACCTTCATGATGTTCGCCTTGTGAACGGCGACCACTTTCTTGCGGTTGTTCTTGACGGCGTATTCAAACGCGGCGCGGATGATGCGCTCGCAACCGTATTCCGAGATCAGCTTGACGCTGTGGGCGACGGTCGGCGTGCACATGTATTCAATCTGGGCGTACAGGTCTTCCGTGTTTTCGCGGAAGATGACGATGTCCAGATTCTTAAACGGAGTTTCGACGCCGGGCATCGACTTGACCGGACGCACGCAGGCGTACAGGTCGAGCTTCTTGCGCAGGGTTACGTTCGGCGAAACCGAACCCTTGCCGATCGGGGTGGTCATCGGGCCCTTGAGACCGATGCCCAGTTCCTTGATCGTCGCGATGGTCTCGTCGGGGACGATGGGTTTGCCCGCCTCCACGCACTTGAGACCGGCTTCTACGTCAACCCAATCGATGTTGACCTTGGCCGTGTTGATGATCTTTTCGACGGCGGCGACCAGCTCGGGGCCGGTTCCGTCGCCTCGGACGAGAGCTACTTTGTGTGCCATGTGTTCGTTCTAAATCCTCTTAATAGGGTTGGGAGTAAAGGTTCGTCCCGTTGTCGCGGAAGAGCTTTTGGCACTTCGTCCAGGTGTGGCCGGCGGCGGTGAGGTCGTTCAACAGCGCCTGAATCTGCTCGTTGGTCACCACGTCGTCGCTGGTGAAGCGGCAGCGCGGCCAATCCAGCAGCTTGATATCGGGGGCCGGACCCGGATAAATTTTCGTGCCGCGGTTCGAGATGAGCTCCAACTTCATGGGGCCGTGCTCCTTGGGTAGGTCGGGGGTTTCGGCCGACCAAATGTAAACGTCAACGCCGTGTAAGGTCATGTCAACTCCGATTATGAAGCCTGCGGTGGTGGAATTGTCCGAGGCCGACCCATCAGAAAATTCGACTCAAAGGTGCGGATTTCTGACAATTGCACACTATAATGCAGATGGAGAGGGCATTGGCTCTTTGTCTGATATGAGGTTTTTTAAGGTCTTTCTGTTCTTTGGGGTGGTCCAAGTCGCCGGCTTGGCTCAAGCAAACTTATATTTTTTCACCGGAACCCTTCGCGGAGCAACAGTGGTCCCCGCCAATTCGTCCACCGGTACGGGACACGTTTTCATCGTGGTGGATACCAGCATCCACACCATGCGAATTCGCCTAAACTTTGCGGGTCTAGCAGGCAATACGACAGGGGCTCAAATTCATGATTCAAATGGCAACGCCACAAATGGCCTTGCGGCTACTGAGGCACCCAGTTTTAGCGGATTTCCGCTGGGAGTTCAGAGCGGGTCGATGGACATGACCTACAGTCTCGCGCAATCATCAACATACAACCCGGCGTTTATTGCTGCAAGTGGCGGTACGACCTTTCGCGCTTACCATCAGCTGCTAGGAAGGATGCTCGCATACCGGGCCTATTTTAATGTTCGCTCTTCGGCTTTTACAGGGGGTGAACTTCGCGCGAATTTGGCACCGGTCCCCGAACCCGGCATGTTCAGTGCATGGATTGCAGGAGCAGCATTGCTACTCTGCCGTCGCCGAAAAGGCACCTGAGGCGACAATCAGCCTCAACTCCATGAACATTGCCTGAACAATCCAGTTGGAAAGGAAGTTTTTGCGAGTACGGCACTTATACTGGCATTGGAGAGAGTTGCCCGACTCAAAAACCAATGCTATGAAATCTGTAAAGACACTGGGCGCACTGGTCGCGGGCGCTGTATTGCTGCTTCGACGCCGCAAGTAGGTTCCCCGCAACCTTACTGGGGTAGTCGCCGGCGAGCTTGGCGGCTACCCATTTTTTGGCATTTCATTTAGCGCAAATTTAGCGATGGCCGGATATAACACTGATGGGTGAACCATGACCTACAAATTTATTCTCTCATCATCTGTTCTGATTCTCGGGCAGTTTGCCTTTGCCGGCTTCTCAATCTTCGCGGCTGAGACCAACGCCTTTTCGCAAGGCGGCAACACGGCTGCCTACGGAGGCATTCAGCGTTACAACTTTGCCAGCAATAACGCGCCCGCCATTGCCGGCCCTGGTGTGGCGGCGTCCGCGCTTCACGACCCGGCAGGTCTTGTTTATCGCAACAACAACCTGTATGTGATGAACCGGCACGGCAACACGATTGGCCAGGGTTCGGTCCAAAAAATGGCCTGGAATGGCTCGTCGCTGGGCGCGCCGACCACCATCGCTACGCAATCGTCGCCTGCTTACCAGGGCTTCCATGGCGGCAATTTCGCTCCGAACGGCGACTTGTTCCAAACCACGGTGAGCAATGGCACGCGCCGCTACCGCGACACGGGTTCGGGCTACGTAGATATCGGTGGCGTGGCCAGTGGCGACGTGCGCGATGCTTGGGTGTCACCGGACGGAAAGAAGTTGTGGGAGACCACTGCGGGTGGGCAACTCCGCGTGACGGATATCTTGGCCAACTCGTTTGGAGGCACAACCATCGTTAGCATTGGCGGTGGCGCATTGCACCAAATGGCGCGTCGCGGAAACTCCATCTACGCGACTGTGTTCCAAAGCGGACAGGTGCGCCGAATTGACTTCGACGCGAATTATATGCCGACCGGACATACGGCGGTTGCAAGTTCCAGTTCGGCTCTCGGAATTGCGTTTAGCCCGGACGGTAACGAGATGTTTGTCTCGGGTCACCAATCCAACCAGATTGAGCGATTCGGATTCTCGAGCGGTCTCTGGATTTCGAACGGCAACTTTGCCACCGGCCACAACATGGGCTACTTGGCAATGGTGCCCGAACCGGCTTCGATGATCGCCTTGGCCGCGGGCGCGGCGTTGCTGCTCCGACGCCGAAAGAACTAGTCGCGCGGGGCTCGAAACCGAACTTCGGCCAGTCCGCATTGGATCGGCAGAAACTCGGCCCGACGAGCCCTGGCCAGCGACACAAAGTCGGAGTCGTCCATCGCGATCTCGACGACGACGCAACGAAAGCCCTGAACCCAAGCTTGGTTCAGGGCTTCGTCTAAATGAGCTTCCCGGTCCGGCTGATTCACCGGGCTGTCAAGGTAAAGCTCATCTCGCAAGGATTTACTTACCCTTGCCGGTGTTGGCGGGAGGAGCCATCTTGCTGGGGTCGAACGGCTTGCCGTCCATCGTCATCACGACTTCGGTCCAGGTCATTTGCTTGCACATCCACTTGCCGTTGACCTTCACGTACATATCGGTGGACTTGCCTTTGAAGCCAATCTTATGGACCTTCTTGTCTTCGCCCATCATCGTGTTGACCATGTCAACGACGTAAACGGCCGTACCCTTGTTGCCGCTTTCCTTGCAGGAAATCAGCTTGACTTCGGCCTTTTCGACCTTGTCCATCATTTGGAAGCCCATCTTCATGTTGCTGACCATGGTCTTATAGTCCATGGTTCGACCCATTTCGATGTACTTGAAGTCCTTGGTGACGGTCGGTTTGACGGCCTTTTCGAAAGCGGCGACGTCCTTGGCCTTGATCGCCTTGATCACGGCGTTATTGGTCGCCATGACCATATCCTTGAGACCGCCCGCAAGCGACAGCGCGGCGATAGAGCAAACCGTAAGCGAAACAATGATGCGTTTCATAAGAACTCCATCATACTTGGTCGCGGATCGTTTGTCTAGGTGTTCTTGAGTTTTTCCAAGCCTAGTTTGTCAGGCGCAGCGGGCGAGTTTCCCAAACGCCTTCCGCCGTCCGGCGAAGCTTGATCTTGTCGTAGGCGGTTCTCGTCTTCGGATTTCCCATCGTCCACTTGTAAACAATGCCGTCGCGCGCGTTCTCGATGTTCAGCATCATTTGGCCCAGGTCAATCCCAATCACGTCGGGCGAGCGCCAGTTTTGGCTGGGGTTGAGGCCAGTTGTGAACCCGTAGCGACCGTAGCTGGCCGGATAGTTTTGCAGATAAGCTTCGGCCGCGCGGATGCTGAGCGTGCGAGTGTAGATCACACTCGCCACGGCCGCCGCCGGCGCCAAGGTGCCGTTGTCGCTGATCCAGCCGGGCGCGCCCTGCGCGCCGTATCCGCCCGGGATGTCGCACGCCGACAGCCCCCAAATGTTGCTGCCGTAGCCGGTGAACCCGAGCGGGTTGTTCAGACAGTACTGGCGGTTGGCGAGCGTGGCGTTGCGTCCTTCGACAAAGTAGTCGTAGCCGAGCTCGTCGCGATACTCCTTGAGATCGTAAAAGCCCTGCGTCATTTGGTGCATAAACAGCGGGCCACCGGCGAGCAACTCGGTGGTGTTGTAGGTCACCAATGGCCGCGCAAACGCGTTCCACGAGCCCTGCGGCATGGTGGGGTGATGACCGTACGCGAGAATGTAGAGGAACAGCATCTCGCAGAAGCCCGACCAACGGTAGTTGAGGAAGCCCTCGGGTTTCCAACCGTGATTGAAGTACAGGCTGTTCGGCTGAGCGCCACCATCGGTGAGCATCCAGTTCCAGTTCACGCGGGAGAACACTTGCTCGGCGAGCTTCGAGATCTTGGGATCGTTGAATCCGCGCTCCGCGACGGTCAGGCCAGCAAAGAAGATGGCCGAGTCGATGCTGGAGACTTCGCAGTTCCACACGCGCTGGCCAGTTTGCCAGTCCACGAAGTGGTAGTACCAGCCGTTCTTGCCTGAGTGCAGGTTCAGCACGCTGGTGATCGTGGTGATGACTCGCTTGCGCGCCTCATCCCGATTGAGCCAGCCGCGTTGAGCGCCGATGGCATAGGCCGAAAGAGCATAGCCGGTGGCGGCGATGCTGCTGACGTTGTTGGGTCCCTGCGTGCCCTCGTTGGCCGCGCGATCGCGCGTAAAGCCCGTCTTCGGATGGGACTGATCCCAAAAGTACTGGACAGATTTCTTGGAGAGATCGTCGAGCAGTGCTTGTCCGGTCAGGCTTTGAGGAGCGGCCATCGCGAGATGGCCAGCGAGGAGCAGGGAAGGGATCATGCGCTTACTGAACGGCGGCCGGGCGAGTCGAGCAATAGGTGTCCATCCACGTGATGTCGCCAAGGGCGTCGGTGGCCAGGTTGTTCTTGATGTAGTTCCACTGGTTCAGCGAGTCCGGGCGACCACAGATGGAGCCGGTGGTGGCGCGCTTCACGTGACCGTCCACATAGCTGACAATCATCGCCTTTTCTTCCCACTTCTTTCCGCCCCACGGATAACCAAATCGGTTGCCGATGCGGCCGCCGAGGATAGGGTCGATTTCGTTGAGATTCCAGTTAAGCCAGGGGCCACCATCCACCCAAGCGCGCTTGTGTTCGAAGATGGTGATGACGTCGGCCGGGTTTTCGACTTGGCTCGGCGAATAGTTGCGCGAGTTGAAGTCGCTGTTCACGAGGAACGCCATATCGTAATAGGCGTATCCGCGGGCCATGCGCGGACCAACCACGACTTGACCGAGGCTCGCGCGGTAGCCGGTGTCGCTGGTGTCGTCGGGATACTTGGCGGCGGGGTTCACCTTGTCCTGGAACACGTCAATGCTCTTGACGTACGGGAAAATGATCTGCTTCCAGGAAAGCTCGCCGTTGCCGGCGGCCGAACTGGCCGCGATTCGGCGCGGCGAGAACTGGTCGTCGTTGTCGCTGTTGTACAAAAACCAAGCCGTGCCGACTTGCTTCATGCCGCTGATGGACACGGTGACCTTGGCTGCCTCCTTGGCCTTGGTGAAAACGGGGAACAGGATCGCGGCCAGGATCGCGATGATGGCGATGACCACGAGAAGTTCAATGAGAGTGAACGCACGTCGTTGTTGCATTTAGATGATGTCCTCTTGAATAGAATGGCGAGCATCGCTCGGAGCGGCAGTTGACGCCCGAACGACAAGTTGAGGCGGAAACACGAGGTGTGTCGCCTCGCCTTCCTCCTCGCGAATAATGGCCGCGAGAATCCGAGTGGCCGCACGGGCCATGTCCTCCACGGGTTGACGAATACTGGTGAGTTTTGGCTCGACCAAATCGCACGCGGGAGTACTGTCGAACCCCACGAGCGATAAATCTTCGGGCAATCGAAGCCCCATGCCCTTGGCGACCTTCATACATTCGAAGGCTACGTCATCGCTCCACACGAAGAACGCCGTCGGGCGATCCTTCTTTTTGAGCAAGGCGGCGAAATCTTCGGCGCTCGCCTTGGGCGAATTGAACGGCACAATGTGCGCCGGGTCAATGCTGTGCCCAGCGGCTTGCACCACGCTGGCAAATCCTTGGTAGCGGTCCGCGGAGTCCACCGATTTTTGCGGCCCGACGACCATGCCCAGCCGCTTGTGACCCAGAGAGAGCAAATGCTGGGCGGCGATTTTGCCACCAGTATAGTTGTCGCAATCGACATAGGCGATGTCGGGATCGAGCGGTCGGCTGAAGAACAGCACGAGCGGGAACTTGCGGCGAATCAGCGCGCGGAGGGTCGCATCATCTTCATCGCGAAGCGCCAGCAGGCCATCAATGCGGCCATCCGAAAGCGCGTTGGCTTCGTCAAACACGTTCTCCGAGGGGCGGGTGTGAAGCATCAGGTCGAGCTTCTGTTCTACGCACTCGCGGCAAACGCCGTGCAGGACCTCGTTGAGAAACGTGGAGCCGAGAGAGAAGTAGTTCGGGTCTTGGAAGATGACGGCCACGATATCGCTCTGCTTGCGGGAGAGCATGCGGGCCACGCCATTCGGACGGTAATCCAGCTCTTTGGCCGCGGCCAAGATGCGCTCTTGGGTTTGGCTGGAAATCCGCATTTCGTCGGCTCGACCATTGAGCACGTAGCTGACCGTGACTTTCCCCACGCCCGCTCGTTCAGCTACGTCCGCTATGGTAATTCGCTTTGTCATTGGTGAACCGTTTCAGTGTTAGACCGATGGGGCGGCTATTTCGTTCCGCCAGGAGCGCCGCCGGGAGGATTTTTCATGATGTCCCAGAACGCGCGGGCGTCTTCTTCGTTGTCAAAAAAGGAGAGATATGTCTTTCGATCCCCATCTACCATTTTGGTGTAATCGCCTTCGGCCCGCAGGAAAATCTCGCGTTTTTGTTTGCCGATCTCTTCGGACTGCTTGATATACGCCTCGTCATTCAGCGGATCTTTGGCGCCACCGGAGCAGCCGACCAGGCCGATTTGAACGAGAAACAAGGCAATTACCAGGATTTTCTTCATTTCATGCGCATTATAACCCAGGTTTACTGAAACGGTTCAGTTGTGTGATAGAATACGCTTTGCCATGACCTTTGGAGGCCAATCGTGAGTCTGGATGTGAGCTCTCAGTTATACTCAGCCGTAGTGAAAACCCCGTTCATTAAGGGGAAGCACCCGTACGGCGCCTTTCACCCCGAGACCGGCGCTTTCCACTTGCGCAATATCCTGACGCCTCGCCCGTGGGCGAACGTGCTTTCGAATGGTTCGTACGGCGCGGTGATCAGCCACATGGGCGGTGGATTCTCATGGGTCGGCAACAGCCAACTTCAGCGACTTACGCGCTGGGAGCAAGACCTGGTGCTCGACCAGTACGGTCGCAGCATCTTTGTCACCGATCTGGGCTCGGGTGACGTGGAGTCCACGACCTTCGCTCCGACACGCCGCCCGGCGCAAAAAGAAGACGTCGAATTCGGACTCGGCTACATGACGTATCGCCGCTCGTTCGCCACATGCGAAACCGAGCACACCGTGTTCGTCCCGACCGAGGGCGACCACGAGCACTGGCTGGTCACCATCCGCAACTCGACTAGCGCCCGCCGCACGTATCGCGTTGGCGGCTACCTGGAATGGTTTCTCGGCAACCAATCGGAATGGCACCGCGAGTTCCATCGCCTGTTCGTGAGTCTCGATACCGAACCCAAAACCCTGTTTGCGTGGAAGCGGCGCGGCCTGAGCGAAGGCACCCGCGAAGCGCCCGAAGCGCCGAGCGTGGCCTACCTCCACGTGGAGGGTTTGGCTGGTCTCAAGTTCTTCACCGATAAGCTTCAGTTTGTGGGCCGCGCCGGCAACTTGGCTCGCCCTCAGGCCGTCACCGATGGCACCACGCCGCGCGTGACGGGCCGTTGGGACGACCCGGTGGGCGCGTTTACCGCCGAGATCGAACTAGGTCCCGGCGAGGAGCACACCTTTGCCGTGACTCTCGGCATGGAACGCACCCAAGAAGACGCCCAAGCCGTCGCCGGTCAATGCGCGGTGAGCACAGTAGAGGCCCGGCTCTCGGACACGCAGGCCTACTTCCGCGCCCGCAACGGGCAGATGAAGATTGAGACGGGCGACGCCGAGTTCGACCTGATGAACAACGCTTGGCTGCCGTATCAGGCGGAAACCGGGCGGATTCTGGCCCGCTCGGCCTACTATCAGCAGGGCGGCGCGTACGGATACCGCGACCAACTGCAGGATAGCTTGGTCTATCTGGAAACTGAGCCCGAACTCACGCTCAAGCAGCTGATCATTCACGCGGAAGCGATGTTCATCGATGGCGGCGTGCGGCACTGGTGGCACCCCAACAGCGATATCGTGGCCGAAAGCCACCACAGCGACACCTGCCTTTGGCTCGCATTTGGCACATTGCTTTACCTAGAAGAAACCGCCGATCTTGGCGCGCTCGACCAAACCTGCCGCTACCTCGATCGGGCAACTCGCCAGTTCAGTAGCGAATCTGGAACGTTGCTCGATCACTGCTTGCGCGGGATTGATCGTAGTCTGTCACGGCAATCGGAGCGTGGGCTGCCGCTCATCGGCGCCGGCGATTGGAACGACGGCCTCAGCCACACCGGCATCGACGGCAAGGGCGAGTCGGTTTGGCTCGCGATGTTCCTCTATCAGATTCTCGGCGGGATGGCCGGAGTGCTTGACACCCGTGGCGATTCAACGAAGGCCGCCGAGTATCGCAGTCGCGCCGCCGCGCTCAAAACCGCCGTGGAGGAGTTTGGCTGGGATGGCGATTGGTACATCGCTGGAACCAGCGACAATGGCCGTCCGTTTGGGGCCGCCGAATGCGCCGAAGGCAGCATATTCCTGAACCCGCAAACGTGGGCCGCCATTACCGGAATTGGGTCGCCCGAGCGCATTGACCGTGCTCTCGATAACGTGCGCGATCGGTTGGTGAAACCGTACGGTGCCTTGCTCCTCGCGCCCGCGTTCCGAAATGTGGATCCCTACGTGGGCTACATCACTCGCTACGCGCCGGGCATGCGCGAAAACGGCGGCGTATACAGCCACGCGAGCACGTGGGCGATCGAGGCTTTTGCCCAGCGCGGCGAAATGGCCACCGCCTACGAACTGTATCAGGGCATGTTGCCGACCCGCGGTCTGCGCGATGTAGACAGCTACGAAGCCGAGCCATTCGTAATGCCGGGCAACGTGGATGGACCGGATTCGCCCTATGAAGGACGCGCCGGCTGGACGTGGTACACGGGTTCGGCAGCGTGGATGCGTCGCACCGCGGTGCGCTGGATTATCGGCGTTCGCGCGACCTTTGCCGGATTGGTGATCGAACCGACTGACATTCCTGCGCTTGGCGAAATCAGCCTTGTGCGCAAGTTCCGGGGCGATACCTTTAACATTCGGATCGAGCCGGGCAAACGGCATGAGATTCGCGTGGACGGAAAACCGCACAGCGGCCCTATCGCCGCCTCCGGATTAGGTCAAACTCGCACCATTGAAGCTTTGGCAATCGAATAGCATGGCTCGCGGCGTCATCGGCAAACTCTGTCTCCTTTGGGTTCTGTTGATGGCCGCCGCGCACGCCGTGTCGGCCCCCGTCACCATCCGATTTGTGGTGTGGGACGGGGACGAAGCGCTGAAGGTGATCCGCGCTTCGGTCGACAAATTCGAAGCCAAGTACCCCGATATCAAGGTCAAACTTGAAAACGTTCCGTACGGCATCTACACCCAGAAGCTTCTGACGCAGTACGCGGCCGAAGTCGCGCCCGACGTGGCGATGATGGAGCCGCCGTTCTATCAAAAGTTCGCCAAGCGCGGCGTGCTGTTGCCGCTTGAGCAATTCTATGGCGACGTTCCGGGCTTTAAGGTTGAGGATTATTACGAGCCGATTCGGCGCGCTTTCACTTATCAAGGCAGCATGTACGTGTTGCCGCGCGACATTGCCCCGATCGGGCTGATCTACTACAACAAGCGCCTCTTCGGCGAGGCCGGAATCCCCTATCCTGATGGTTCCTGGACCTGGAGTTGGGAGCCGCGGCCAGAGCTTCGCGAGAAAGATTTCTTGTGGGTGATGCAACAACTGACGAAGCGAAACAAGGCGGGCAAACCCGTCCAATGGGGCTTCGTCCCGGGCTGGATGATGGCGTGGGTAGACGTGGTCGTGTTTTCGCAGGGCATGCGCTACGCGAATAACGATGAGCAGCCGACCAAGCTCAACTACGCCGATCCGCAGATGATCAAGTCGTTCCAGTGGGCGGCGGACCTGGCCAACAAGCGCGGCTGGATGCCCAACCCGCAGGAAATCACCTCGGTGCTGCAATCGTCCAGCTCGAACCTGTTCTTGCAGCAAAAGGTCGCCATGTTCCAGAGCGGAATCTGGGAGGTGCCGAACTTCCGCAAGACCCTGGTGCCGGGTTCCAAAGAGTTCTTTGAGTGGGATATCGCGCTCGCGCCGGGATACCAAGACGGCACCGGCAAGATCACTCGCGCGATGCCGACGGGCGGGTCGGGTTACGCGATCGTCAACACGACGCAGCATCCCAAGGAAGCTTGGCTGCTCACCCAGTTTATGGCCGGCGAAGTCGGCATGAAAGACATGGCTCGGGCCGGATTGGCTCAGCCCGCGATTCAGCACCTGGCCGTGACTCAACCGTGGATTCCGGCCGCCGACGCCCCGCGAGCCGAGAAGTATCCGCCGTCGCGAATCCTCACGGATCGTGCGATTCCGTACGTGGTCTTCACCCCGAGTGCGGATTATTGGAGCGAAATCAACGGCTTTGTCGCCTCCAAAACCGAGGTTATTTTCAACGGCTCGATGGGGGCCGAAGCCGGTCTCAAAGAAGGTCAAGCCAACGCCACGGCGCGGCTCAACGAGATTTTGCGTCAGCAGGAGTTACCAAAGATCAACTGGTCGGCGGGCCTTATTGGGGGAGCGCTTTTGCTCGCGGGCATCGCCACGTGGGTGTTTCGCCCGGACGCGAAGTGGAAGATGACGCGCCGCGAGCGACAGGACAATCGGGCGGCGTTCAAGTTTCTCACGCCCTGGATCATCGGGATGCTCGTGTTTACGATCGGCCCGATGGTGCTCTCGCTCATCATGAGCTTCGCCGATTGGGACATCATTACGCCGGCTAAATGGCGTGGCGTGGGCAACTTTACCGAGGCGGGCGGCGGCGATCCGCGCTTCTGGAAGACCCTCGCGGTTACCGGAATCTACACGGTGGTCTCCGTGCCGCTCGGCATCATGTTCTCGCTGATGCTGGCGCTTTTGCTCAACGCGAAAGTGCGCGGCATTGCGCTGTACCGCACATTTTTCTACTTGCCGAGTCTGGCCAGCGTGGTGGCGACGGCGCTCATTTGGCGGAAGATTTTCCAGCCCGATGGCGGCTTGCTCAACGCCGTGATCTACGGGCCCGACGGCACGCGCAACCTGTTCGGGCTGGGCTCGCTGCTGACCTCGGTGACTGGCAGCACCGAACCGGCCAACTGGCTCGGCAACGAGAAACTCGCGCTCCCCGCGTTTATCGTGATGTCGCTGTGGGGTCTTGGCGGCGGCATGGTGATTCTCCTGGCGGGCCTGCAGGGCATCCCCGAGATGTATTACGAGGCGGCAACAATCGATGGCGCCGGACCGGTCCGCAAGTTCCTGCGCATCACCTTCCCCCTGCTCACACCGTCGCTCTTTTTCAGCCTGATCACGGGCGTAATCGGCAGCTTCCAGACCTTTACTTCGGCCTTTGTCATGACAAGCGGCGGTCCGAACGACGCCACCCGGTTCTACATTCTGCACCTGTACGATCAGGCGTTTACGAACCTGCGCATGGGCTACGCTTCGGCGCTCGCCTGGATTCTGTTCGTCATCATCATGATCTTCACGGCGGTGCAGTTTAAGCTCCACAAGTACGTGTTTTACGAAGCGGAGGCCAAGTGAGAGCCACCCGCATCTTGGTCACGATACTGCTCATCGCGGGCAGTTTGGTGTTCCTCGCGCCGTTCCTCATGTCCATTTCGCTGAGCCTCAAAACGGCGGGCGAAATCTCGACGACCAGCGTGTGGTCGCCTCCGCAAAACCCGACGCTCAACAACTACAAGGAGGTGCTTTCGAACCCGAACATGAGCTTCGGGCGGTTCTTCCAAAACACGCTTTTGATCGCGACTCTGGCCACGCTGGGCACGGTGCTCAGCGCCGCGCTGGTCGCCTATCCGTTTGCGAGGCTCAAGTTCAAAGGCCGCGACCGCTTGTTCGTGTTGCTACTCAGCACGATGATGCTGCCGGGCGTGGTCACGCTGATCCCGACGTTTGTGCTGTTCAAGCATCTGCACTGGATCAACACGTACCTGCCGCTCATCGTCCCGGCGTATCTGGGCGGCGGCGCGTTCAACATCTTCCTCATCCGGCAGTTCATGATGGGCCTGCCGCGGGACCTCGACGAGGCGGCGACGCTTGACGGTGCGAGCCACATGCAGATTTTTTGGCGGATTTTGTTCCCGCTCTGTGGACCGGTCATCGCGACGGTCGGGGTCTTCTCGTTCATCGGTGCGTGGCGCGACTTCATGGGTCCGCTGCTGTACCTGAACGACGTGGACAAGCAGACGCTGGAACTCGGCCTCAGCACGTTCAACTCTCAGTTCAACGCGCAGTGGCACCTGCTCATGCCGGGCACCGTGCTGGTCACGATCCCGCTCATCATCATCTTTATTCTTGGTCAGCGATATTTCGTGAAAGGAATCTCGATGACCGGGATGAAGTGACGGTAGACTCGCGGGCGGACATGCCGCTTTTGCAATCTCTTCGTGCCTCGGCCGAGCCGCTCATCGCCCTCAATGCGACCCAGCGAGCGGCCAAAGAGCGCGTTGATGCGGCGCTCGCGGAAGGGATTTTGAACCTGGTGGAGGTGGACTGCGTGAGTGGCGCGCCGCGCGAAACCGCGACGCTGGTCGGCGAGCGCGATCGCTACGGCTTTCCGATTTCGACCTACCTCTGCCCGCAGACCGGGCTGTTGTGGTCGAGCCCGGTGTTCGACGCCGCCAGCCAAGCGCTGTTCTACCGCGACTACTACCGCGAACTTTACTTCGGCGCGAAGCAAGCCTCCGACGAGTTCTTTGCCAATCAGCAGGCCGAAGGGAAGGGCATTCTTGCTTACCTACGCCTGCGGGCGCCAGGTTTGCGCCCTGGCCGCGTGCTCGAGATCGGGTGTGGCGCGGGCGGCGTCCTTAGCGCGTTTCGCGCGGAGGGGTGGGAAGTTGCCGGATGCGACTTTGGCGATGACTACCTGCAGCGCGGTCGCGCGGATGGGCTCGACCTACGGGCCGGCGCATCCGATGCGCTTTTTGATTTATCCGGTGCGGACCTATTGATCGCGCGGCACGTGCTAGAGCACACGCTCGATCCGCTCGCCGAGCTGCAAAACTGGGCAAACTTGCTCAGCCCCGACGGCGTGATGTTCATCGAGGTGCCGGGCACGCTGCGCGCGCTGGATGACTATCGCGAGGCGGGGCGGTACTTCCACATCGCGCACACCTACCACTTCACGCTCCGGTCCTTGCAAGCGCTGGCCGCGCGAGCGGGTCTGGAACTCATTGTCGGGGACGAGCGGCTGGTCGCAGTGCTTCGCCGCTCCGCGCCCACGGAGTCGAATTCGAGCGGGGAAGCCAAGCGGGTGCAAGACTACTTCGTCCGGTGGGAATCGCCGTTTATGCGATTGGTGCAGCGCCTGCGACGCCCGCTGGTGCGTTTACGCGCCAGTGTTGCGAAGCGACTCGGCGGCAAGCTTTAGAAAATTCATCGAAAAGTCATTCGAATTTTCAGGTTTTCGCGTACAATCTATTGGTACTGAACCGATTCAGTAACCTGAAACGATTTCAACGAGGAAAGATCATGAGAACATTAGGAGCCCTTTGTCTGCTCGCCACATGCGCCACTGCAGCGGTCGCGCAAATCAATTCGTTCGTCGTGCAGAACGGCTGGAACAACAACACCGGAACCTTCTCTTACTCCGGCACCTATCCGTCGGTCACGATGCAGATTCTGAACCAGAACAATACGGCCAACAACACGTACGGCGAGCGGTTCATCGCTTGGCTTTCGGCGGATAGCCTCACCCGAGCTAAGATCAACGGCAAGAAAGACTTCTCGATTGAGTATTCGATGCACACGACCACCGACGCAGCGGCTCAGCGCGACGTGGAGGGTGGCTTGCTGTTCCAATACAGCGTCCGCAACCCGGGCCCGAACCAGTACTTCCCGACCTCGCAATACTACGCGAAGTTCAAGCCGCAAATCGAAGCTCCGGTTATCCAAACCTCGGCGGACTGGTGCCTTCCGTTCTACGATTTCGCTGCGGACGGTGGAACTCTGTTGAACAACCAAGTCGTGCACATGAAGTTTGAATACGACTACATTGACGCCGCACCGATGACGTCGGTCCAACGCCTTGGCTACCGCAATGCCGATGGCACCTGGTTCTACTCGCCGTGGATTAACGGCAACTGGGGCGGCCCGGTCTACGACGACGAAATGGAGCTCGGCATCTACTTCCAACCTCTGGTGGAAGCCGCGAATCCGAACCACAACACCACTTGCGCCATCAACGTGATTAGCTTCACGGGCACGCTTGGCGGTCAGCCGACCGTCAGCGGTACGGTTGGCCTCAATACGTGGTCGCAAGCCGTCAATGGTCGCACGGTGAACTTCACCATCTATAGCGGTCTCACGCAGGTCGGCACGGCCAGCGGCACGCTCAACGCGAGCGGCGGCTACAGCTTCAACACGGCCCTCGCCAACGGCACGTACACCGTGATCGCTGACGGCGGTCTAGCTTGGCTGAAGCGCAAGGCAACGATGGTGCTCAACAACGGCGCATCGAACCTGAACTTCACGTTGCCGAACGGTGACATCGTGAACGACGGGATCGTGGACATTGCTGATTACTCGGCTCTGGCCACCGCATTTGATGCAGAACCGTCGAGCGGAAACTGGAACGCAGCCGCCGACCTGAACGGTGACTCGATCATTGACATCGCCGACTACGCCGGTCTTGCCGCTGCGTTCGATCTCGGCGACGACACCCCCTAAGCAGGAGATTGCAGGTTCCCCTGCAGTAACCTCAAAGGCCCGCCCGCACACCCCTTGTGCAAAGGCGGGCCTTAATTTGTGACAAGGCCAAGCACGCAATATTACGGGATTCTCCCTAAAATTCACCGTTTTGTCATAACTCGCGATAGAATAGAAACAAGCAACTGAACCGTTTCAGTAAGGTTCAATTGCCGTAAAGAGAGGGTCCGGCGGCCCGTAAGGGCGAGGCCGGCTACACAGAGGAATATTGTGAAAAAAGCAACTTTGATGATGATTGGCAGTGTCGCCCTTGCTACAAGTGCTCACGCTGTTTCGATTAACGGCTACAAGGTGGAATCGTTGTTCTCCAACACCACTGGTACGTTCTCCAACTCGGGTGCATTCCCGTCGACCACGATGTCGATCGCTAACCAAGCTCCGGTGCAAGGCGGCGAACAGTACGGCGAGCGCTACGCAGCTTGGCTGTCGAGCGACGGCGGCGTGACGAAGGCTCAAATTAATGGTCGCAAGAGCTTTACGCTTGAGTGGGACATGACCATGAGCTCAAGCTTCCGCGTGGAAGCTGGTCTTCTCATGAAGTACGACAACAGCCGAGGCTTCCGCCCCGAGTCGCAGTACTACGTGAGCCACAGCCCGACGCAAACCGCGATCCAAACCAGCGCCGACTGGGTGCTGCCGGGTCACGACTTCGTTGCCCAAGGCGCGAGCTACGCGCTCGGTACCACGGTCCGAATGAGCCTGGAATATCACTTTGCTGGTGCGAACTCAGTGCAACGCCTGACCTTTGGTAGCTACCAGTCGCCGTGGATCAACGGTAACTGGGGCGGCCCGATGTACGATCCGCAAATGGAACTTGGCTTCTACTTCCAGCCGATCATCCAAAACGCAACAACCCCTCAAGACAGCAGCGTGACCTTTAACCTGGTTCGCTTCACCGAAACCGCCGTGCCCGAGCCGAGCAGCATTGCTGCCCTCGCCATCGGCGCCGTGGCTCTTCTGCGACGCAAGCGCAGCTAAGTCAGGCGATTCGTCGTCCTCGGAAAACAAACAGCCCGATGCAACTCTGCATCGGGCTTGCTTGTGCTTAAACTGTTGGTGCCCAGGAAAGGACTCGAACCTTCACCCCCTTGCGAGGACTAGTACCTGAAACTAGCGCGTCTACCAATTTCGCCACCTGGGCAGGTGAAGAAAAATTATACCAGCCGCCGAACGGCGACGCTTAGCCTTCGAGGTCCTTGCGCAGGTTCGTCAGCATGTCGCCGACCGATTCCATCATGTCCGTGGCCGCGCTTGAGTCAGTCGAGCGGCCAACCGTCGAATTGCTCCAGACGGTTGCTTCGACGACCTCGACGGTGCCGAGCATGCTAACCGGACGCACCACGCGCAGTTCGATACTAAAAATGGTGTCGCCGTTCACTTTGGACTTGAACGAGTTGGAAGAAATCACGAGCTCGCCGGGGAGATTGCCCTCCAACTTCACGCCTTCCAGCTTCTTCACGCCGAAGGTTTCCAGTTGTTCCAGCGTGGGGGCAAACGCAGAAGCCTTGCCCTCGACTTCGTGCTGGGCGCGGACTGTCAGCTGGCCCAAGTTGGCAAACGGATTAGCGCGCCGGGGCGCGCTCTTGGGCGTCTCCTGCATCGTTTGGCTGCGAAGCAAAAGCGGCGTGGAGAAGGTCGCACCGACGAGGAGACAAGCAAGAAGCGTTTTTCGCATGGTTTCAGTTTAGACGGCTTGCTCGCGTGGCGGGAACCACAATAATTACCGGGCTCGCTTCCCGTTAGAAATGGCATAAGAACCTCGGGTTCAGCACATGCTTTCGGGCGAAAATTTTTTGGAGGATGGTCTAGTCACGGCTGAGCAACTGCGTGTTGCTCAGGAAAAATTCCGTGAAATGGGTGGGAAAGAACCCATCGCCCGCATCCTCGTCAACATGGGCTACCTCTCCGATCGCGATCGGGTGAAGGCGCTCGGCAAGATGTGGGGAATCCCCTATGTTGACCTCAGCGAGCGCATGCCGTCGCAAGAAGCGCTCGAAACGCTGACCCCGCAACAAGCCAAAAAATACCGCGCTCTCCCGCTCGTCATCCACCAAGGCAAGCTGCTCGTTTCTCTCGCGAACCCGCTCGACGTATTTGTGCTGGACGAGCTCCGCATGATCTCGGGTTACGAGATCGAAGCGCTCATCTCGGTCGAAGAGGACATTGACGCCGCTCTGCTGCAGTATTACGTGCAGGAGAACGAGGTGTCGGCGCGCCTCTCCAGCGTCATCAACGACCTCGACGACGTGAGCTTCACGGCCGTACACGAAGACGATGATGACGGCGAGGACATGGATGATGCGCCGATCATTCGCCTGGCCAGTATGATCGTCGGCCAAGGCGTTTCGGATAAGGCGAGTGACATCCACATCGAACCGCGCAAGAACGACTTGGTGGTGCGCTACCGCATTGACGGCGTGCTCGTGGAGGCTATGCGCCTGCCGCGCAAGGTCATTGCCCCGCTTTCCAGCCGTTTCAAGATCATGTCCAACATGGACATCGCGGAAAAGCGCGTGCCGCAAGATAACCGTATATCCAGCACGGTGAATGGCCAGGAATACGATTTCCGGGTTTCCACGTTGCCGACCGTCTATGGCGAAAAGATCGTCATGCGGATTTTGGATCGGGGCGGCATCAATGTCGGCCTGAACAAGCTGGGCTTCTTGCCGCATAACCTGCGGATTATCGAGGACATGTGCAACCGGAGTTACGGGATCATCCTCGTCACCGGTCCCACGGGCTCGGGTAAGTCCACGTCGCTGTATTCGATGCTGAACCGCGTGAACACCGGCCAGAGCAATATCATCACCATCGAAGACCCGGTGGAGTACGAGTTGGACGGGATCAACCAGTGCTCGGTGAACAACCGCGCCGGCATGACCTTTGCCGCTGGCCTCAAGGCGATGCTCCGCCAAGACCCCGACATCATCATGGTCGGCGAGCTTCGCGACAACGAAACGGCCTCCATTGCCATGGAAGCGGCGCTCACGGGTCACCTTGTCTTGAGCACGCTGCACACCAACGACGCGCCTTCGGCCGCCACCCGCCTGATTGATATGGAGGTGGAGCCATTCCTGATTTCGAGCTCGGTTATTGGCGTACTCGCCCAGCGACTCGTGCGAAATCTCTGCCCGCACTGTAAGAGCCCGGTCGAGACGAATCGCGAGTCAATTGTGCGCCAAGGCTTGCCGCTCGACGAAGAGGTCGGCACCGAGACAAACGGCGTGCTCACCGTGTTTAAGGGCGAAGGCTGTGACAAGTGTAAGGGCGGCGGATATAAGGGCCGAACCGGCGTGCACGAGATCATGATGTTCTCGGACGAGATTCGCGACGAGGTGCTCCTGCGCTCGCCAAGCCACATTCTACGTCGACTTGCGCAAAACAACGGCATGCGCACCTTGCAGCAAGATGCCGTGCAGAAGATCATGCTCGGGCAAACAACGATCGACGAAGTGTTGCGCGTTCTGTACGCATAGTACAGATTTCCTGAAACCTGCCGATACAAAGGGCAGGGTACGGGAACATTTATGCCTCAAGTCTTTAATCAGGCCGCGCTTGCGATTGCGGGACAAATTGCCGAAGTGTCGGTAATGCCGCAGGTTGTCTACAAAATCATGGAGACAATCACGGATAGCGACATCTCCACCGGAGAAATCGAGAAGACCATCTCGGTGGATCCCGGGTTTTCGATCAAGGTCCTCAAAATGGCCAACAGCGCGAGCTATGGCTTGCCGCGACCGGTCACGACGATCCGCGAGGCAGTGGCGTTTTTGGGCACCAACGGCATTCGGCAGATCGCGATGGCCGCGGGCGTGTTTGACATGTTCTTGGGCAAGACCGACACCGAATCGATGCGCCGCCGCGCTTGGTGGCGACACTCGCTCGACTCGGCCATTTGTGCCCGCCATATCGGGCGCCGCTTCCCGGGCAAGCTCAATGTCGAAGAAGCCTATACCTGCAGCCTTTTGCACCTCCTCGGCAAGACGATCATGGACCGCGTGGACCCGAACAACTACGGGCTCGTGGTCGGCAACAGCAGCGCCGGAGGAAGCGAAACGGAGGCGGAAACGCAGATTTTTGGTTGCACCCACGTGGAGGTCGCTCAGGCGATTACCAACCAGTGGGGCCTGCCGCAGGACGTGGTGGACGGGCTCAACTATTTAACCGAGCCGACCGCCGAAGTGGATAAGCCGCTTAACCCTGCGGTGGTCGCGGTGAGCCATCTCATGGCGAAACACGCGATTTCTGGAATTAGCGTGAGCGACCAAACCAAGCTCATGGAGGCCTATCCGCACTGGGCGCTCAAATTACTCGATCTTGATGACCTGAAGCTTCAGGTCTTGGTGATGGAAGGGGAGATGGCGATCTCGTCTGCGCAAGCCGCAGCCTAAACGCAACAAGGAACACGATGATGTCTGACTTCAATTGGGATAACGTTCTGAAACCGAAGGACTCGCCGGGCGAGACCACCGAAACGCATATTGACCCGCGCACCGGCTTGCCGGTCCAGCGCTCGGTGCAGCCCGAAACCAAGGGCGCAACGCCGCCGTCGGCTCAGGCCAGCGAACCCGAAGCGGAAACGAGGAATCCGCTCGACATCAGCTCGTTCATCCCCAAGATGAAGTACAACGGGCCCGCCGACTACGATGAGACTCTGAAGAAAGAAGAAGTTGTCGAAGACGCTCCGCCCGTGCTGGAAGAATTCGCGACGCCGGTGCCCAACGCGTTTGGTCCGAAGGACGACACCGCCCCGGTGACCGAAGTCGCCGAGGCAAAATCGGCCACCGATTCGATTTTGGACGCGATCCCGACCATTCCGGTGGTGGAGAAACCTGCTCCGGCGGCAGCTAAAGAGCCGGTGAAGGAAGAGGTCAAAGCTCCTCCCGCCGCGTCGGCCGAGAGCAAAAACGACCGCGCCGAGTACAGTGCTCCGGCGGGTGCCGAAACGATTCAGAAGCAACGCGCCGCCGCCTTTGAAGGGCAGCCCGAACGCCCGAAGAATTCTTACGGCGATGAGTTTGATGATGTTCGCCGATTGCTGGGCATCACATCGGACACCCCCAAGATTGGCGACCGCCACATTGACGAGGTGCTGCACATGTCGCAAGAAAAGAAGGCGAGCGACATCCACTTTACGGTCGGTCTGCCGCCTCTGGGCCGGATCGATGGCGAACTGGCGCCGCTGGGTTACCAGCCGCTGACGATGGAAGATACGCGCCGCCTGATCTACGACGTGCTTTCGGATGAGCAGATCGAAAAGTTTGAGCGCACGCACGAACTCGACTTCGGTTACACCGTCAAGGGCCTGGCTCGATTCCGTTTTAACGTGTATATGCAGCGGGGAAGCGTGGCTGGTGCGTTGCGGGCGATCCCAAACAAGATTCCGAGCTTCGATTCGCTGGCATTGCCACCCGTGATTCGCGACCTGAGCAAGCGCAGCTCGGGCCTTATCCTGGTCACCGGACCGACTGGTTCGGGTAAGTCGACGACCATCGCGACGATGATTGACGACATCAACGAGTCGCGTCCGACGCACATCATGACGATTGAAGACCCGATTGAGTACCTTCACCGCCACAAGCGGTCGATGGTGAACCAGCGGGAAATGCACTCGGACACGTACAGCTTCCACAACGCGCTGCGCGCCATTCTTCGCGAAGACCCCGACATCATTCTGGTCGGTGAACTTCGTGACCTCGAAACGATCGAAGCCGCGTTGACGCTGGCTGAAACTGGTCACCTTGTCTTTGGTACGCTGCACACCCGCAACGCGCCGAGCACCATCGACCGGATCGTGGACGTCTTCCCGGCCGACCAGCAGTCGCAGATTCGCGTCTTGCTGGGCAACACGCTGGAAGCCGTTATCTCGCAGCAACTGTTGCCGAAGCTGGGTGGTGGCCGCCGTGCCGCCATCGAGATCATGATCGGAACTCCGGCCATTAAGAACCTGATTCGGGAAGGGAAGACCCACCAGATGTATTCGATTCTTGAAACGTCGAAGAACCAGGGCATGATTACGATGGACCACTCGCTGGGCGAGCTCTATCGCTCGGGCAACTGCTCGTTTGATGAGTGCCTGATGCGCGCCGTGGACCGCGAAACCTTTGTCCGCCTCTCCAAGAGCGCGGCCTAAGCCCCTCCTCAGTAGAGCAAAAAGAAGTGGCCCGAGTCCAGGACTCGGGCCACTTTCTTGGTCGTGGGGTTCGGCTCGTTAGCTCGACATATCTTCCATGCCGGTCGCCATCGAACTTCGCTTGCTGAACCAGATGGAGTAGCTCAGAGCCAAGAGCGAGATCACCGTGATCGCGCCAGCGATCGGCTTGCCAAGCGGCAGAATCACGATCGGGGCGATGAGCAGGGCAACCAGGTTCATGACCTTGATGAGCGGGTTGAGCGCCGGGCCAGCCGTATCCTTGAACGGGTCGCCAACGGTGTCGCAGACAACCGCCGCCTTGTGAGCGTCGGTGCCCTTTCCGCCGTACTTGCCGTCTTCGATGAGCTTCTTCGAGTTGTCCCAGAGACCGCCCGAGTTGGCGAGAAGAACGGCGAGCAGCTGACCGCTGACGATACAGCCGACGAGGAAGCCGCCGAGGGCTTGCGCGCCGCTGAGGTTGACCTCAACGTTACCGATTGTCGTCACGTCTCCACCGAGGCTGAAGCCAAAGGCCACGGCCAGCGGAAGGAAGATCGCGAGGATGCCCGGGCCCATCAACTCGCGTTGTGCGGCTTGGGTCACGATGGCGACGCAGCTTGCGTAGTTCGGCTTGCTCGTTCCGGCCATGATGCCCGGATCGTTGCGGAATTGCTGTCGCACGTTGTTGATGAGGTCAAAGGCAGCTCGACCCACCGCGTTGATTGAGAACGCGGAGAAGAGGTACGGAGCGGCCCCACCGATGAGCAGACCGAGGAAGATCTCGGGCTTTTCAAGCGGCATACCCACGCCAGTGAGCATCGCGTCTTCCACAAAGCTGTGGAACAGGGCGACGGCGGCAACAACCGCAGTGGCGATGGCAAAGCCCTTCGTGAGAGCCTTGGTGGTGTTACCCGCCGCGTCGAGCAGTTGCACGGCGCGAGCGGCTTCGGGGTTGCTGTGACCCGCACCCGACATTTCGAACACGCCTTGAGCGTTGTCCGAGATCGGGCCGAAGGTGTCCATGGCCAGGATGTAACCAGTCGTCGTCAGCAGGCCAAGACCCACCAGCGCGATACCATAGAAGCTCAGGATCGGACCACCGTACAGAGCCGGCGGGAAGATGAAGAGCGGAGCGAGCAGCGAGATGACGATGGCCACCACGCTAAACACCGAGGATTCGAGGCCGTAGCTGAAGCCTTGGATGATCATCGGCGCGGGACCGGCCGTCGAAACGGCGGCGGTTTCGCTCACCGGTTTGCCTTCGAGAGCAACATAGTAGTCCGTCAGCTTTTCGAAGACGATTGCCATGAAGATCCCGATGAGGATACACAGGAGGAATCGCCACCAGGCAGCTTCCTTGACGATGAGTTGGGCCACCGGAATCGCGTTCGTGCGCGGCATTGCTACCGGGTTGTTCGGATTCGGGTTTTCCATGGCGGCCTTCACTTCGGCCACCGACTTGGTGTAGTACGACGCCAGACCCATGCCCGGGCCGGCGGGTTGCAGGCTCAGGAGGTCGGTGAAGGCTTCACCAGTCTTGACTTCGGGTCCAACCCCAAAGGCCAGTTGACCCTTCGTGTTCGACATGAGAACGGCCTTGTAGGTCTTCTCAACGACGACGTCGATGTTTTGTTCCTTCTTGGCCTTGTCAATCACCTTGTTGGCGATGTCAACGTCAATCGGACCCCAGGCGAAGTAGCGATAGTCCTTCTTGGGGGTTTCGCCGCGCGGGGTGGGCGTGGTCGGCGCTTGGCCGAGCTTGAGGTAGAGGAACGCGAGCTTGCCGGTCGTGCCGTAGCCCTTGTCACCCGACATCAGATCGCCGAGGGCGATGTATTCGGGCTTGGCCGCATTCGCGGGGTTCGTGTTGTCAACCGGTCGTTGAACCGTGTAGTTGTAGACCGGGTTGGTCTTGTCCGCGAACGAGACTTCCGTGTAGCCGGTCATCTTGTCCGGGGCGCGAGCCGTGGTGGCATCGGCGCCGAGGTTGTTGGCAAGCATGCCTTGATTGGCCGCTTTTTCGTACTCATAGGCGGCCAGGGCAGTTGCGCCTTCGGTCGCCTTTTTGCCCTTGCGAGCTTCGGTGTACTCCTTCCACAGGTCGGGAGTGGTGACCTTGGTGGCGTCGCCTGCCATGGCCGGAGTCTTGGTCGCGATGACCTTCTTAAGGCCGGTGATGTCAGACCACTTGACTTTATCCGCGCCGCCATTCTTTTCGGCGACGACCAAGTACGAAATGACTTCGTCTTGGGTCACGTCCTCAATTGTCGGACCGGTTTGACCGTCCTTCTTGGTGGCGTTGAAGTCAGCCGTTTTAAGCGCGAACACCTTGTTCTGCACGGCCTTGGTGGCCATCAGCTCTTCAAAGCGAACGTCTTGTTGCGTGCGCAACGTGCCCACGTTGATCTTGTCACCTTGGCCGCCCATCATAAGGAAGGCAGCAGCGGCGGTGATCAGCGCGGCGACGACTGCGCTGAGGCGGAAGCCGCGTTGAATCGGCTTCAGCGGATCGCTCGTGAGGTCGTCCGAACCCTTGACACTCGCGATGCCGACGATCGAAGCAACGATCCCAATACCACGGGCAACCAAGGCGAACAGGATGAGCTTCATCCACGTTTGTTGGTCGAAGATTTGAGCCGTAGCGGCACCGAGAACGATGGCGGCCACAAGCGTAACTTCGTAAGATTCAAAGACGTCAGCGGCCATACCGGCGCAGTCGCCGACGTTATCCCCGACGTTGTCGGCGATGACGGCCGGGTTGCGGGGGTCGTCTTCCGGAATACCGGCTTCAACCTTACCAACCAGGTCCGCGCCCACGTCGGCAGCCTTGGTGAAAATCCCACCGCCAACGCGCATAAAGAGGGCGGCCAACGAGCCGCCAAAACCAAAACCAACCAGAAGCTTCATGGCTTGCTCGCCAGCAAGCAGGAAGATGGCGGTCGCGCCGATCAGACCGAGGCCGACGGTGAGCATGCCGGCGACGGCACCGCTTTTGAAGGCGGTTTCGAGCGACAGTTTGTAGCTGCTCAAGGCGGCGTGGGCAGTTCGGGTGTTGCCGTCAACGGCAGTCTTCATCCCAATGTAACCCGCGTAGTACGAGGCGGCCACACCCGCGACAAAGCTGAGTGCGAGGAAGCCCGAAACGGCGGGTCCGTACTTGTTGAAGTACGCGCCAAACAGGATGGCACCGATGATGAAAACGAAGATCATCATGGTCGAAACCTGCTTGCGGAGGTAGGCAAGGGCGCCTTCCTTAATGGCGGCACCCACTTCTTGCATCTTTTCGTCGCCCGGCGACAGCGCCAAGAGCTTTTTACGAAGGCCGAAGCCGTAGATGATAGCGATCAAACCGATCGCCAGAGAAGCGTAAAGATAAAGTTTGTCCGTGTTCGAGAACTGCAGCTTCACATTGGCTTCGGCGCTAGCAAAAGCGAATGTGGGCAAAAGGGCGAGAAACGTAGCGAGTACGCGTCCCATGACCTTTCGTGCAGGACTCATTCCACCGGGATGAGCTTGTTTAATCCACGACATAATTTTTGGGTGCTCCCATGCAGAGAACGCCGCCCCAGCCGGTAGGGCGGGACAGTTGCCGACGAGAGTACCCCAAATCGGTCCTAGGACTTTAACTTTGGGTTGGAGTTTCCCGAATGGCGGTGATCGCGCCGTGGCTCTCCACCTGCGCGGCGAGCATGTCGGCCTTCATCTTGTTGATGCCGGTGAGCAGTACAACGGGCACCTCGTCGAACATCTGCTTGACGTTGTTGCGGTTCAGCGCGAGCATGTGCTGGAGGCACGAAATCACTTCTTCTGTCTTCTTGCCCGGGTCGGTCAACACCAGGTCGTAGAACTTGTCGTCGTCGTGCCGGGAATACGTATTGAACGCCTTGGACTGCAACTCGCCGTCGGCGGTTGCGATCGGAATCGTGCGATCGCACTCCTCGCATAGCAGCCCCACGGAGTTTTCGTTGTAGAAATTCAGGTGATTGCAGAAACCGCAGCGCACCTGCATGACCTTGAGCATGCGGCCGTTTTCAACCGGGATCATTCGGTGACACTCGATGCAGTCAAAGCTCTCTTGAGCTTCTTCGGTGAGCGTGTTGGTGGCACTGCAATAGGGACATACGCTCTTAAACGTGGTGACCTTGCGGGCCTGGGTGAACTCATACGCGGCGTACCCGATGGCCACGAGCCCGCCCACCATGAGGATCAGACCGACATACATAAGCATGCCCTTGTAGGCATAGAGCAGGAGTCCGAACAAGAAGGCGGCGAGGCCGCAACCTCCGTAAATGAGGACCTGCGTGGCAAACTCCTCAACGACGTCCGAGCTTCGCTTGGCTTTCGACATGACTCTATTCCATACACGAAAAATCGTGCATGTCCAAGCAGACGGTCAAAAATTGCGGTTAGCCGCCGGAATTCTCGGTCACCGGGCCCTGATTCCCGGCCGGAATGATGAGCACGTTGCCCGGCTCTTGCTCCAAAAAGCTGATGTTCAGCGCAATCGCGATGTCGGTGAGCGCCTCGGCCACGGTGCGATCCTCAAACCCAAGGGCGAGCGGCATGTCATTGACGCCCGGCGCGAGTTGGAACTGAACTCCGGATTGCAAGCTGATCTTGTTGAGCACTTGCACCAGCGAGCTTTCGCTGGCCTCGAGGCTTACGCGTCGCTCCATCGGTGTGAGCGGCTTCGGCGCTGCTTGCGGCGCCGGGTTGGATTGCGTGCCAAAGTTTTGATGCGCGGTTTCGTCCGGCCCCGCGGCTGGCTTGGGTTCCAGGCCCGAGTTGACCACCGGATTGTTGACCACCACCTCCGTCGGCTTGGCCGCGGGAGGCGCAAACGCGAATCGGGAGAAAGCGTAGGTCATGGTGAAGAACGCGAGCAGCCCGACCGTCCACCAAATCTGCGGCGTGGAGTTGCTCCGCACGGGCCGCGCCTCAAATGCCGGCGGCGTGGCCGCCGCGACGGGTGCGACGGGCCGGTTCGCACGGATGCCATTGACCAGACGGATGCGCTTGTGCATTTCGTCGCGATGCTGCGGGTAGCGCTTACAAAACGACTCGGTGGCCGCCGCTTCGTTCTGGTCGGCGATGAGCCACATGAGGTCGTCAACGCTGGGGTCAATCGGCTTCATGCGTCCATCTCCTCGTAGAGTTTGCGGAACCGTTCGCGAGCGCGGAACAGGCGAGTCTTCGCCGCGTTCTCGTTGCAGCCGAGGCTCTCGGCGATCTCGGACAGGCTCAGGTCGTCCCAATAAAACAGAAGCAGAATAGCGCGGTCGGAGGGCGATAGTTGACTCATCGCCTGGGCGACGACCGGGTCGGACATCGCATGGCCGTTTTCGCCGGCCAGATGCTGAGCGTGATCGAGCTCGACGAATCGGTAGCGGAACCTCGACGCGCGCCCGTGCTGAATGCTGCGGTTCACCGCAATTCGATAGATCCAGGTGCTCAGGCGGCTGCGCTTGTCGAAGCGGCCCAGATTTCGGTAGACCAGCGTGAAAATTTCCTGGGTCGCGTCGGCGGCTTCCTCAGCGTCGAGAAGGACGCCCTGCGCGATGTGATGAACCTTGCCGTAAAATCGCGTGTAGATCTGGTGAAACGCCGATTCGTCACCCGCCAAGAAACGCTCCACGAGGCGGATGTCCTCGTCGTAGGCCCAAGATTCGGCGGTGTCAATTCTCAAGCTGATCAAGACTCCTGTTTAGACTCGCTTTGAACCCGAAACGTTACAGAACAGGTTCAACGCTGCCCGGAGATGCGCCGTTCGAATTCGTGCTGGACGTACACGCCGCTCCAGATGTTCGCCCCGACGAGCAACACCGCCAGACCCATCGCGACGGGCAGGAACTTGGCTTTGGTCCACCCGGCCAGACCAATCGCAAAGAGGGTCCCGAACACCGAGATCGCGGGGAAGAGATAGCGACTTTGCGCCTGGAAGTACGTGAGATTGAACTGCAAGTACTGCGCCAGCACGAACAAGGCAAATGCCCAGGCGAGCATGCGGTACGACTTCGGCACTTCGTTGCCGTCGCGGCGAAACATCAGGGTGCCCACAACCAGCAGCAGCGCGCCCGCAAAAAGCAGTCGGTACACCTGGTGGCCGTAAAAGATGTCCATGCTGCCCATCGCGCCGAAGAACGAGCGGGCCGTCCACCAGCCAAACATGTCCACCCAAAAGTCTCGCGGACCAAGGACGGCCGCCATTTCCATGGACTTGGGACTGCCCGCGAAGGCTTCCTTGAAAATCTTCAGGCCGAGCGGGTCGCCGTAGAGCGAGTTGTTGCGCAGAAGCCACCACCCGGCGAGCAGCATCGAGCCGAACACGACGATGCTGAACATCTGGGTCATGACCTTGATGTCCTTGGTCGGACGCATGAACACGGCCAGCATCGCGACCGGAATCATGAGCACGCCGCTCATTTTGGTGAGGATCGCCAGGGCTGCGAGCACGGCGACGATCGCCGCATCTCGCAACGTGGAATCAGGCTTAATCAGCCGCAGACACCACGCGAAGCCCCACGTGCAGAAGCAGTAAAGGAGCGCGTCGTTGGTGATCGCCGAGTTCAGCGCAATGAACATGGGGTTGAGCCCCACAAACATGGCCGCGGCCGCGCCGATGTCGTCGCGCTCCAATCCCCAGCGACCCACGAAAAACACGCCGAGGAGGGTGATGACGCCGACGACCACGTTGAGATAACGAATGCGCTTCCCGCTCGCAAGTTCGGGGTCCGCACCGGAAAGCTTCGCCCAGCCCGTGGCCAGAAGGTAGTAGGTTGGCGGTTGGTGACTTTGGTAGGTTTCGCCAAAGTCGGGCGTGCCGGGTCGCAGCACGGGGATGGTCCCCTCGGTGCGGAGGTGCCGAATGTAGTTGGCGTGCTGCCGCTCGTCGGGGTTGCCGATTTCGCTCGACGGCGTCATTCGTTGGTTGAACAAGAAGCCGCTCTGGCGGTAGGGAGTGGTGGTCGCGGTCCAACTCGCCAAGGCAAAGAATGCAACAAGAATGAAAAAGAGAAGCGAGTTGGCGCGCATTTTCGTTAAATGAACTGTACGAATTCTAGCCGCTTTGGACTAGAATGCGATTGAGGAATCATTCCGATGAACAAATTTGCAGTAACAGGTATCGCCGTCATCGCAATCGCGGTGATCGCTGGCTTCGCCGCCGCGCCCAGTCTCAGCGACGTGGTCGGCAAAATTCACGCTCAAGAAGCACTGACCGTCACGCTCTCGGCCACGCCGATGGGCGGCTCGCCCAGCGTCACCGAGTTCGCCTTCGCCAAGCCGAACAAGGCGCGTATCGATAACGAAGATCAAACGATCGTCGCCGATGGCAACAACATGACGGTGTACATGAAGAAGATGAAGAAGTACTACACCAAGCCGCAAAGCGAAAAGGCTCTGAGCATGCTGCTCACCGCCGACGAAATGCGCATGTGGACGGCCTTCTTCAACAAGAACGCATTCAACGGGTTTACAAGCAAGGCGGGCGCAACCGTCAACCGCAAGGGCAAGAAGCTCAACGAAATCTCGATCGTGCTTGACGCGCAAAAGGGTCGCACCCTGACTCTGATGGTGGACCCGGCGACCAACTTCCCGGCCGTGCAAGTCGTCGCCGTGAAGGGCAAGGACAACCTGACCACGATTATCGAAACGACTTCGATTGCATCGAGCGCTGATGCCTCGGCATTCGTGTTCAAGGCTCCCAAGGGTGCCGATGAAGTGGCCGAAGCCGATCTCATCGCCGTCAAGTGGTACAGCTTCGACGAAGCTCTGGCGATGGCCAAGACCCTCGATCGCAAGGTCTACGTGCACTTCACCGCCGATTGGTGTGGCTGGTGTCGCAAGCTCGAAAACGAGTCCTACGGTACGGAAGAGTTCAAGAACGTGGCGAAGAACTTCGTCCTTTGCCAAGTCGATACGGACAAGGAACCGGAAATCGCGCAGCGCTATGGCGTCGGCGGCATTCCCGACCTGCGTGTGCTAGACAAGGAAGGCAACGAGCTCGCCAAGATGGTGGGTTACCGCCCGACCGCGCAGCTGATCTCGGAGCTCGAAAAGTTCAAGTAAGCCAGTCGGTTGGCAAAAAATCGATCCCCGGCTAAAAAAAGCCGGGGATTTTCTTTGTTTTCTGCAGGTTCAACTGAACTTACGGAACCTTTTGCGCGATAATACTTGTATCACTCTTTATTCCAAGGAAGGAACGTGAACTCCATGAGGTCGTCTTGCATTACTGTTGCCCTGCTTGCGGTGTTTGGCACCGTAGGTTCGGTCACGTATGCGGGCGACGCCCCGGTTGAGTCGGCCACGAGCGTTGGCGGCAAGACCGCCATGGACCTGATCCGCCTCGAAACGGGTTCCCCCAGCGTCATTCTCCGCAACGCCGGCGTCCTGCCCGGTTCGGAGCAAGTCGAAGTTGATGGTCGTCTGTTGCGACGCGGCACCGACTACAGCATTGACAATGGCTCGGGCGTGGTCTACCTCATGTTCCCGCCCAAGACCGGCCAATCCGCGCGGGTCACTTACCGATTTGATTTGACGCTCGCGGGCAAGTATGCCGACGCGAGCAAGAAGCTGGGCGTCGCGAACGCACTGACCTTCAACCTCACCGGCGGTAGCAAAATGGTGATGGGCCTGGGCATGGCGGAGCGCGGGGCAGATGGCAGCATCACGAGCTCGAACCTGCTCGGCTTGCGCAACAATTTCAGCATGGGTGGCGGAGTCCGGATGTCCGGCTTCATGGGCGTCACTCAGCGCAAGAAAGTCCAGTCTAGCTCGATGATCGAGACCGGGCAAAAGGACGCCGCGGTCAACGAAGAAGCCAGCCAGGCGATGATCCAAAACATGGATTGGTCGCTCGGTCCCGGCAAGCTTTCGCTGGATTACCAAGATATCGGCTCCAAGTTCGACGGCGTCAGCACGCTCATGGCGAGCGGCTATACCGAAGGTGAGGCGAGTGCCTTCGCCAAGGAAAAGGGCCTTAAGCGCAGCGGCGTGCAAGGCAAGGACCTGAAGGTCGGCGGCCTGAGCTTTAGCGGCGCGCAGCGAATGGTGACCGACGGCAACAACGAAATCGATTGGCGTAGCTATTCGGTCAAGGCCGGTGCGTTCGAAGCAAGCTTCGACCGTCGCCAAGTGGACAAGCAGTTTAAGCGCTTTAAGGACCTTAAGGAAGGCGATCGCAACGAATTGGCCAAGGAAGCTGGGCTCACCCGCGAAAACGTCGGTTTCGGGTTTAAGTCCGGTGCAAGCAACTTCTCGGCCTCGAATATGGTCGTGAAGGACGAAGCCGGCGCCGGTTTCGCCCGCAACAACTACACTGCGCAGTTCGGCAAGTACAAGATTTCCTTGGGGCACCAATCGGTGGACCAAGGCTTTACCAATTTCAACGGTCTGCGCGAAGGCGACCGCGGGCAACTGGCCCGCGAACGCGGCCTCAATCGCGACACCCTCGCCTTTGAAGGCAACGGCTTAAAGTACGCCACTTCGAGCGTAAGCGAAGACGCCAATGGGTCGGAGTTCGAAGCGCAAGACATCACGCTTGGCGCGAAGGGCTTTAGCTTCACGCGCATCCTTCGCAGTCGCGACAAGAAGTTCGAGGCGCTGGGCTCGATGGCTGACGGCGAACTTGACGGTCACGTCAAGAGCATCGCGATGATGTACGAGCCGCAAGATTTTTGGGTGAAGCCCGAGAGTCGCATGGAACTCGTCAACGGCGCGCGGATTGACCGCGAAATGAACCGTCTGCAATGGACGCCCAAAACCGGGATCAATCTCATCGCCGATACCATTAAGCTCGGCGGCGAAAAGGGCAACGGGGAAGTCAACCGCTTTGGTTTGCAAACCAAGAACGCGAGCTATAGCTTTAAGCAACAGAAGTTCGACGGATCGTTTAGCGAGGCGGCGAGCCTCATGGAGTTTGAGCGCCAACGCCTTGGCGTGGACGCCGGTCTGAACAAGACCGACCAAAGCATGAGCCTGCAAATGGGCAAAAGCGGCCAACTGA